>PKEY01000092.1 GCA_002919265.1 Hyphomicrobiaceae bacterium
CGATGGTCTGGCTCAGGAGGAAGCACAGAAGATCGTTGATGCGCGCCAAGGCCGGCCTTTCCGAGACGTCCACGACCTGTGGGCCCGCGCAGGCGTGCGGCTGGCGACCATCGAGAAGCTCGCCGCGGCCGATGCGTTTCGCTCCATCGGTCTCGACCGGCGGCAGGCCTTGTGGGAAGTCCGTGGCCTGACGGCAGCGCGGCCACTGCCGCTGTTTGCCTGGAGCGAGACGCGCGAGGCAGGCCCAGAGCCCAAGGTCGACCTGCCCGAAATGCGGCTTTCGGAGCACGTGGTGAACGATTACCAGACCCTCCGGCTGTCGCTGAAAGCGCATCCGGTCAGCTTCCTGCGCTCAGCCTTTGCGGCCGATGGGGCCGTGCCATGTGATGCGCTGCGCGGCATGAAGGATGGGCAGTGGGTCAGCGTGGGCGGCGTCGTTCTCGTCCGTCAGCGGCCAGGCACCGGCCAGGGCGTGGTGTTCATGACCATCGAGGACGAAACGGGCATTGCCAACATCGTCATCTGGCCGAAGATGCTCGAGCGTTTCCGCAAGGTCATTATGGGAAGCCGGCTCATCCTCGTCCGCGGACGCATTCAGCGCCACGAGGACATCATCCACGTCGTCTCCAGCTCTCTGGAGGACAGGAGCTACTGGCTGCTCGACCTGTCCGAATGGGGCGAGGACTTCAAGCCGGCCCTTGCCAATGCCGATGAGGTGAAGCGGCCCGACCCAGGCTCTGCCCGCAATCGGGAGCAGCCGCGTTTTGCTCGTCATCCACGCGAAGAACGCGCCATTCCGAAGCGGCTTGAGACTGTTTTGCCCAAATCGCGGGACTTCCATTGACGGCTTCGCTTTATGCGGCGCGTCTCGTGTTACCGTAGCTCTCGTGAGCCGCAGCGTGGAGAAAGTGAAACAATGACGACGAGGCCATCCGGAGGAGCACACCGTACCGGCTTGATGCGCTGGGCATTCAGCGCATGGGCGGCAGTGCTCTTGGCGATCGGCTTGAGCACGCTCCCGACCGGAGCCCTTGCGCAGCGCGGGTACATCGCCCCGGAAGCCGCCACTGGATACAGCGAAAAATCGCTCGCCCAGGCCAAGTCCTACATGGTCTCGGCCGCCAACCCGCTTGCTGTCGAGGCGGGCGTTCGCATTTTGCAGGAAGGTGGCAGTGCAGTTGACGCAGCGATCGCGGTGCAGCTCGTGCTGAATCTCGTCGAGCCGCAGTCTTCAGGGATCGGCGGCGGGGCTTTCCTTCTGCACTGGGATGCCGAAACAAAGGAGCTGAAGAGTTACGACGGCCGCGAAACTGCACCGGCGGCCGCTCGGCCCGACCGGTTCTTGCGCGATGGTCGCCGCATTCCCTTCGATGAGGCTGTACATTCTGGCCTGAGCATCGGCGTACCCGGCCTCGTGCGTCTGCTGGAGGAGGTGCATCGCCGGCACGGCAAGCTCCCCTGGGCACGCCTTTTCGAGCCCGCAATCGCGCTCGCGGAAAACGGCTTTCCGGTCTCGCCGAGGCTCAATCTTCTCCTAACCTGGATGGGGGCTGAGAACTTCGACCCCGCGGCCCGCCGGCTTTACTTCAGCGAGAACGGGAGCGCCTGGCCCGTCGGCTACCGCCTCAAGAACCCAGAGTTTGCAGGGACGCTGCGTAGGATCGCGGAGGAAGGAGCAGAAGCGTTCTACTCCGGCGAGATTGCCGAGAAGATCGTCGCTGCAGCCGCAAACGCGCCGAACCATCGGGGCGACATCACGCTTGCTGATCTTGCCGCTTACAAGAGCGTCGAGCGGCCGCCCATTTGCGTGATCTATCGGCGGCATCGCGTTTGCGGTATGGGCCCGCCGTCCTCAGGCGGGATCGCCGTGGCGCAAACGCTGAAGCTACTCGAACCTTTTGATCTGGGCCGCGGGCCGGAGGCAGCGCTCAATCCGCGCGCCATGCATCTGATCGCCGAGGCTGAAAAGCTCGCGTTTGCAGACCGCGATTACTACATCGGCGACCCCGATTTCGTGCAAGTGCCGCTGACCCTGCTCGATTCCGATTACCTCGCAGCGCGCAGCCAGCTCATCAACCCGAACGCCGCGATGCCGCGACCAGCACCGGGAACGCCGCCTGGTGTGCAACGCCAGGCCTTCGGCGTGGACGCCACACTCGAAAGCGTCGGCACAAGTCACATTTCGGTCGTCGATGCAGCGGGCAACGCCGTGTCTATGACGACGACCATCGAGTCCGCCTTCGGCTCGCGCGTGTTGGCCGCGGGCTTCCTGCTCAATAATGAGCTGACCGATTTTTCATTCCTTCCCGAAGATGCCGAGGGTCGCCCCGTCGCCAACGCCGTCGCGCCTGGAAAGCGCCCCCGCAGCTCCATGGCCCCAACAATTGTCTTTGACGAAGCGGGCCGGGTGAAAGCAGTTCTGGGATCGCCCGGTGGCAGCCGCATCATCCTCTATGTCGTAAAGGCGCTCATTGCCCTCATTGATTGGGAGCTCGATGCGCAGGCCGCTGCGGCGCTCGTCAACTTCGGCAGTCGCGGGGGAGCGTTTGAAATCGAGTATGATCCGGCAACCGACTGGCGCGCGCTCATTCGACCCTGGCTGTCGACGCCACCGCTCTGGCAGGCCATGCGCGTGAAGCCATTCGGTCATGAAATCGCGCCGGACCTGCTGACCTCCGGCCTTCATATCATCGTCGTTCGTCCCGATGGCCTCGAAGGTGGGGCCGATCCGCGGCGAGAGGGGATCGCGTTAGGCGACTGACGCGACGCGGCACGTTCGCTGAACGTCTCGCCAAGCTGCGGGCTACGGTGTTAAGGCGAGAAGAGAAAACTTCTGCGGGACGGCAACACGTGACCAAGCTCGACATCACTGTGGTCGGCGCCGGCATTTTCGGCCTTTGGCAGGCGTTCGAGCTGGCGCGCCGCGGCCATAACGTGACGCTGCGGGAGGCGACAAGCGAAGCAACTGTCGGCGCGGCCAGCCGATTCGCCGGCGCAATGCTCGCGCCCTACTGCGAGGCCGAGTCCGCCGAGCCGTTGATCCAGGAGTTAGGCCGGACCGGCGTTGCCCTTTGGCGCGAAGCTTACCCAGACGTCATCTGCCGTGGCACGCTCGTCGTTGCCGGAAGCCGTGACCGCAGTGAGCTCATCCGTTTCGCGCGCATGACTGAAGGGCACCGCGAGATCGGTGCCGAGGAGCTGGAGAAGCTCGAACCGGATCTCGCCGGTCGGTTTACGCGCGGCCTTTTCTACGAAGAGGAATGCCACGTCGTCCCGCGTGCGGCCATGCATTTCCTTGTTTCGGAATTGCGCCGGATGGGCGCCGATTTGCGTTTCGGCGAACCCGTGCCAGATCCTGTCTGGATGGCTGCACCTGCCGGAAGCGTGGTCATCGATTGCCGTGGTTTGGCCGCGCGCAACGACCTGCCGAATTTACGCGGCGTGCGTGGCGAAATGGCCGTTCTGCGCTCAGCGGAGGTGACGCTCAATCGGCCGATCCGGCTCCTTCATCCCCGCCAGCCCCTCTACGTCGTCCCCTGGGGCGAAGGCCTTTACATGGTCGGCGCGACAGTGATCGAGCGCGAGGATGGGTCGCCCGTAACAGTGCGATCCGCGCTCGAATTACTGGGACTCGCCTATGCTCTACACCCAGGTTTCGCGGAGGCCACGATCGAGGAACTCGGAGCCGGCGTGCGCCCATCGTTTCCGGACAACATTCCGCGCGCGATCGTTCGTGGTCGGCGGATTTTCGTGAACGGCGCCTACCGTCACGGATTCCTCTTCGCTCCCGTCATGGCCACCACAGTGGCGAACTACCTGGAGCGCGAAGTGGTCGACGAGCGCATCATGGCCATCGAGTAGGCCATCGCCTCGGTAAGCGGAGAGTTGGCATGGCTCGTGTGACACTGATCGGAACGCTGCGTCAATTCACTGGAGGAGTAACCGAACTCGAAGTGGAAGCGGCCACGGTACGCCAGCTCTTCGCCCGTCTTGGCGAACGCTTTCCCGATCTCGCTCCGCACCTGGAACAGGGCCTTGCAGTCGCCATCGATGGCCAGATCTACCAAGATGCGCTGCTCGAACCGATCGGCCCTGATTCCGAGGTTCACATTCTCCCGCAAATCGCGGGCGGATAGCTCCCGTCGGCTTGATTCACGCCGCCTGCCGCTGGCGAAGAACCTCGCCGCGGTAGCTCAAAGCCTCCGCAATATGCATGCGCCCAACTGTTTCGACGCCGTCGAGATCAGCGAGCGTACGGGCGACACGGAGCGTGCGATGGAATCCGCGAGCGGAAAGATTCAGCGTTTCTGCTGCTTGGCGCAGCAGCGCGAGGCCCTCGGCATCCGGCCGGGCAATTTCCTCAAGAATTCGCCCGCTTGCTTCGGCATTGGTGCGAAGGCCGGTAGCTCCTAACCTGGCAAAGCGCTGCTTCTGACGTTCGCGCGCTGCCACGACGCGGGCACGAACGGTTGCGCTGTCCTCCGCCGGTGCCGGCAGGACAAGATCAGCGGCCGTTACTGCAGGCACCTCGATGTGCAGATCGATACGGTCGAGTAGCGGCCCCGAGATGCGCGCCTGGTAATCCGCAGCGCACTTGGGACCACGTCTGCATGTCTGTCCCGGCCCACCGCCGCCGCAGCGACACGGGTTCATCGCCGCAACGAGCTGAATGCGGGAGGGATATGTGATGCGGTGATTCGCCCGCGCGATCACTGTTTCGCCGGTCTCCAGCGGTTGCCGGAGCGAGTCGAGCACCTGCGGTGAGAACTCGGGTAGCTCGTCCAAGAAAAGAACGCCAAGGTGGGCCAGCGAAACCTCGCCGGGCTTCGGCCGCGTCCCGCCACCGACAAGCGCAGCCATGCTCGCCGAGTGGTGCGGCGCCCGGAAAGGCCGGTGTACTTTGAGCTTGCCACCCACGAGTTCGCCGGCCAGCGAGTGGACCATGCTGACTTCCAGCATCTCTTGCGGATCGAGCGGTGGCAGAATCGAAGGTAGTCGCGCGGCCAGCATGGATTTCCCTGATCCAGGCGGACCGATCATTAGAAGGTTATGCCCTCCGGCGGCGGCGATCTCCAACGCGCGGCGCGCCGTCTCTTGCCCTTTGATGTCTGCCAGATCCGGCAGTGTTTGATCATCTCGTTCGAGATTAGGCTCTGGACGCCGCAGCGTTTGCAGGCCCTTGAAGTGATTCACGAGCGAGAGCAGGTGCGGCGCAGCGATGATATCCATATCGGCTGCGGCCCATGCTGCCTCGGGCCCATTCTCGGCAGCGCAAATCAGACCTTTTTTCATGGCGTTCGCGCCGATGGCCGCCGGCAACGCACCCGGCGTTGGCCGAATCTGCCCATCCAGCGCCAGTTCGCCAATAGCAGCGTAGCCCTCGATTGCGTCGGGAGAAATCGCCTCCATGGCGACCATCAGAGCCAGGGCTATCGGCAAATCGAAATGGCTGCCCTCCTTCGGAAGATCGGCTGGCGCGAGGTTTACGGTGATGTGCGTCCATGGAAGGCCGAGCCCGATTGCGTGGAGCGCGTTGCGCACACGCTCGCGACTTTCCGCGACCGCCTTATCCGGCAATCCGACGATTGCGAATGTGTGCTGTCCGGGGCTGATCCTGACCTCCACCTGTACCGGGCGTGCCTCGATGCCGACAAACGCCAACGTGGAGATCCGACCGTACATACCGCCCCCCTGAACAAAAACCTCCTTGGACGGAAGTTATTCAGGGAAACGCCACTCGGTCAAGAACATAATAAGAACATTTCCGACTGTGAATCAGTGGCGGGCCACGCGTTCCTCAACCGCATCCCAGAAAATCGCCGCGATGTTCGGCCCACCAAACGCCTCGATTTGACGGATGCCCGTCGGCGAAGTGACGTTGATCTCCGTGAGATACGGTCCGATCACGTCGATTCCCGTGAAAATCAGTCCACGGCGTTTCAGCTCAGGCTTTAGACGCTCGCAAATCTCCAGATCGCGCGGCGTCAGCTCCGTTGGCTGCGCTTTCCCGCCAACGTGCATGTTGGACCGCGTGTCATCCGGCGCGGGCACACGATTGATGGCACCTACCACTTCGCCGTCGATCAAAATGATGCGCTTGTCGCCGCCGCGTACCTCCGGCCGGTATTGCTGGATCATGAATGGCTCGCGGAAGACTGTCTGAAACAGCTCGACTAGCGAGTTGAGATTCGTGTCCCCTGGGGCGATCCGGAAAACAGAAGCGCCGCCGTTGCCGTAGAGCGGCTTGATGATGATGTCCTCATACCGCTGGCGGAAACGCTTCACGTCCTCCAGGCTACGAGTCACCATCGTCGGCGGCATGAGATCCTGGAATTCAAGCACCCAAACCTTCTCGGGCGCATTTCGTACCGACGCCGGATCGTTGACGACGAGCGTCCTCGGATGAATGCGCTCCAGGAGATGAGTTGTCGTGATGTAGGCCATGTCAAATGGCGGGTCCTGCCGCAGCAGGACAACATCCCACTCCGAAAGATCCTCCTCCCGATGGTTGGAGAGCTTGTAGTGATCACCGACGCGGTCCTCCACCCTCAGAGACGAACCGCGCGCGATCAGGCGCGGGCCATCCAGCGCCAGATCCGGAGGCGTGTAGTAAAAAAGCTCATGGCCGCGGCGCTGTGCTTCGAGCAACAAGGCAAACGTGGAATCACCGCGAATATCGATGCGGTCGATGGGATCCATCTGGCAGGCGATCTTAAGTGGCATGGAACTTCCCAAGGTCGAATGAGACTAAGCCTGATGCTCGCATGCAAACGCGCAGCCCGTTTCGGAAGACTTATGCCCGCTGCAGCGCATTCGGTCGATGGCGAGGCAACTTGCCGGGAGCCAGTAGCAACACATCCAATCCGATCTCGTGGTTCCGGTAAGCTGGATGGCGCCAGACCCACTGCTCGGCTGCACGCGCCAAGCGTTCAGCCTGACGGAACGAGATCGCAGCCTCCGCTTCCTCGATCGTCGGCCGCCGCTTCACCTCCACGAAGGCGAGTCGCCGACCGCGAACTGCAATCAGATCAATCTCACCGAGCTTCGACCGGTAGCGCCGAGCCAAAATCCGATAACCTTTGAGACACAGGAACGCCGCTGCGATCCATTCAGCAATACGGCCGCGCCGCTCGCGCATCCTTCGAACGCTGGTCGGATCTGATGGCAGTGTCGCGGACCGGCTCACTGGGCACCTCGTTTGAGCTTCAGCGCGAGATCGTACACACGGGTCCGAGGCACGCCAAGCGCCTCAGCCACCTCCCTACTGGCATCACGCACGCTCATGCGAGCAAGAGCTGCTTCGAGTTGCGCCAAGATCTGCTCATCGCTGATCTCCGCAGCGACTGGAGGACCAACTAGCACCACGAATTCGCCGCGAAGCTCACCATTAGCGACCTTGGCTGCGAGTTCGCCAAGCCGCCCGCGCCGGATCTCCTCATGAAGTTTCGTGAGTTCGCGAGCGATGACAGCATCGCGATCCGGGCCCAACACGTCAGCCATGTCGACCAGCGTCTCGGCCACGCGAGACGGTGCCTCGAAGAAAGCCAAGGTCGCTGAAACCTTCGCCAATTCAGCAAGGCTTGCGCGACGCGCCGACGACTTCGGTGGCAGGAAGCCGGCGAACAGGAAGCGGTCAGTCGGGAGACCTGAACACGCCAACGCCGCAATTGGCGCCGACGGACCCGGTATGCTGATGACATTGTATCCTTGGGCCGCTGCCTCGCGCACCAATTTGAAGCCGGGATCGGAGACGAGTGGCGTGCCGGCATCGCTGATGAGCGCAACGGATTTCTGAGCGGCAAGCTCACCGAGAACCCTTGGGAGCTCCCGCTCCTCGTTGTGCTCGTGAAACGATCTGAGATCGCGCGACAGGCCATACTGCTCGAGCAGGCGCCGGCTATGCCGTGTGTCCTCGCAATAAACAATGTCCACGCGGGCAAGCACGGTGATTGCCCTCAACGTAAGGTCGGCCAGATTACCAATAGGGGTAGCGACCACGTAGAGCCCAGGCCGCAGCGGTTGGCTCAACGCATCATCGAATCGCGCCAATAGGTGCCTGCGCAGCGCCTCGGTATCGCGTGCGCCCGGTTGGTCCTTGCATCCTTGCCGATTTTTCGCCAAGCCGTCACTCCACGGTGTGGCATCCGCCGGCTGATCATCAGATCATCGGCGGCCACTCGAATTCTTTGGTGCTAGGCAACCTAACCGAATCGGAGCCATCGGGGCAGTGTCCAACCCTGAATGGGCCGTTCCGGGGGGCGTCCAGGCAGGGGGGCAACTTTAAATGGGGCTGGATGCGGATTGGCTCCGCCGCGCGTCGGCGTTCGCGTTTCTCGTCGTCGCGTTTGTCGTTGCTGCGTGCAGCATTCGGGGAGGCAGCGTCGATCTATCATCGAGCCCAGTCCCAACTGCTGATTCCGGTGCATCACCGGCGGCACCCCAACCTGTCAAAGTCGCCTTGCTCTTGCCCCTGACTTCGACCAGCCAAACAGAAGCAGTTGCCAACGCGATGAAGCAGGCTGCCGAGCTCGCTGTCTTCGAGCTCAACAATCCCAACTTGCAGCTCATCATCAAGGACGACGCGGGTACGTCGGAAGGCGCACAGAAGGCAGCCGAAGAGGCCATTCAGGAGGGCGCCGAGCTGATCCTTGGCCCATTGTTCGCTGCCTCGGTCCGAGCCGTTGGGCCGGTTGCGCAGCAGGCCGGCAGACCCGTGCTGGCCTTCTCAAACGACGGCCAAGTTGCAGGCAACGGCGTCTATCTGCTGGGTTTCATGCCGCAGCAGGAAGTTCGGCGCGTGGCCAACTATGCGCTCGCCCAGGGCCATCGGCGATTCGCGGCCTTCGTTTCCGAAGATGCATACGGGCAAATCGTGGAAGCAGCTTTCCGGGAAGCCGTCACTTCTGGTGGCGGCACCATCGTGGCGGTCGAGCGCTACCCGGCAACCACCAACGCCATGGTCGCACCTGCGGAGCGCATTGTTGCGGCTATTCGGGAAGCGGACGAAGCCGGGCAGCCCATCGACGCGCTGTTCGTGCCCGGAAACCCGGAAACGCTGCCTCGACTTGGCCCTCTGTTGTCCTACGCCAATCTCGATACGAGCCGCGTGAAGCTGCTTGGAACCGGCGGCTGGGACTTGCCGAACCTGGGGCGCAACGCGGTGTTCGTGGGAGGGTGGTTTGCCTCACCTGAGCCGCGCGGTTGGAGGGACTTCTCGGAGCGCTTTGCCAGGACTTACGGGATGGCACCACCGAGGATTGCCAGCATAGCCTACGACGCCATCAGCATTGCGGCTCAGTTTGCCAACGCACCGTCGGGAGCAAGGTTTACTATCGCCAATCTTACGCGCCCGACCGGGTTCGCCGGGGTCGACGGACCAATTCGATTGCTGCCAAGTGGGCTGGCAGAACGCGGCCTCGCGGTGCTTGAGGTGCAGCCCGTCGGGGCAACCGTCATAGACCCGCCAACCGGCTTTGGCAGCCCGGTCGCTCAGCCCAGCGCGGAAAGCCTAAACTGAACGCAGGAATATCGATTGGAATACCACTCTCGCGATCTGAGCGTTTGTCCTGCGACGCTCCTCTGGTAAGCCAACCGAAACACGTTCATTTCCTCACCCAGCGGGCCCATGACCTCCATCCTGACCATCGTCACTCCTGTCTTCGGCATCATGCTGGCCGGCTGGCTCACGGAGCGGTTTCGCTATTTGCCGGAAGGCTCGGCCAAGATCATCGCGCAGTTCAGCTTCAACGTCGCGATGCCTGCATTTCTGTTCAGGACGATGCAGGAGGTCGCCAGCCTGCCCGAGTCGCCATGGAAATTCGTCCTGGCCTACTTCGGAGGCGCCCTTTTGGTGTGGATCGCAGCGGCGGTGGCAACACGCGTGCTCCTTCGCCGAAGCGCTGCCGATGGAGCGGCGGTGTCCATGGCTTCGTGCTTCGGCAACACCGTCATGCTCGGGGTGCCACTGGCCCTGACTGCCTTCGGCCCTGCGGCTGCGGCTCCCGTAGGCATCCTCGTGTCTCTCGACTCTCTGGTTCTCTGGGTGATGGGAACACTGCACATCGAATGGGCAAATCGACGGGATCGGGCCTCGTCCCTCCTGATCGCCGTCGGCGGGGTCGTACTCGACCTCCTGCGCAATCCGGTGGTGATGGGTGTCGTGGTCGGCACGCTCTGGCGGGTTGGCGGCCTCGGTGTTCCGACGCTTATCGATCGATTTCTGGCCCTCATTGGCCAGGCCGCAGTGCCCTCCGGCTTGTTCGCGATGGGAATGTCGCTGGCGACCTACCGGATTACTGGCCAGCTACCGACACTTGCTACGATCTTCGTAGCCAAGATGATCCTGTTCCCACTGGTCGTTTTCATCCTGGCCGGACCGTTGCTAAACCTCCCGCCGGTATGGGTGGGTGTTGCCACGCTCTTCGCGGCTATGCCGGTTGGTGCAAATGCATTTCTGTTCGCGGCGAAATATGATCGGGCTGTGGGCTCGGTTTCCGCTGCAATCGCAGTCAGCACAGTCGTGGCTGTGGCAACGGCTTCGATCGTGCTTTACCTGATGCAGATTGGCTAGGAAGAGCCGCGGCGAGAGACCGAAAAATAACTTCAAATTCAGTAAGGCGAGCGATCGCCCGATAAAGTGTGATAGCCTCAGCCAAGTGGTCGACCCCACCCCGGAGGCGTCATGAACATCACACTGGCGCAAATCGTCGTCTGGCTAATCATCGGACTTATCGGTGGCACCATTGCCGGCATTGTTGTCAAATGGCAGCGCACCGGGTTCGGATTCTGGGCCAACTTCGGTATTGGCCTCGTCGGCGCGCTTGTGGGCGGCCTGATATTTCGGATTTTCAATCTGCTGCCCGACCTTGAGCAAATTGCAATATCATTGCGGGACGTAGCAGCTGCCACCGTAGGATCCCTTATCTTCTTGGTCGCTTTGTGGATCTGGCAGCACTTTTCACGGTGACGGTTCAATAAGCTTCGGAATGCTGCGATTATTGATAATTTCTCCGCCTATCTCTCTCCGCGACAACTGCAGACCACAAAAAAGTCAATTATTTTAACGACTTATTTCGCCTCAGCCGTTCTCACCTTGCCCCTCGACCATTCACCATTAAACTGACAATCGTGTCCTGTTTGTATTGAACGCAGAGAATTCGTGACAGACAGATCGCCTCCCAGGACAATGGGGGAACTGCGCAGGAGCTTATCAATTGGTTCGCGAAAAACTAAAAGCACAGCTCGCTTGCGTTGCTGTGCCGCGCGACCTTTCCCGCACCGTTGTTGCGTCCTGCCCAAATAACGGAGCACAAGGCACGGCTAACTTAGATGGAGCGGGCAGAGCAGTTGCAGCAGAAAGAGGAAAATAGGCACGCGAGCGAGGCGAATTCGGACCGTTCCAAGCGGTCTGGCACGCGCGATTACTCGATATCAACCCTCCTAAGTCTCGTTGCGCTCGCTTCAATATTGCCACTTCTTCTGCTCGGCATAATTGGCCTGGCCCAGTACGTCGCTCAACAGCGCGCCGCGCAAATCGACCAGCTGACGCGATCCGCCGCAACTTTGACCAACGCTATCGATCGCGAGATCAGAGGGTATTTCGACATCGCCGAGGTTATCGCGGCTTCACGCTTCTTGCAGGAAGGGGATCTCGTCGCGTTCGGCAGATTGGCGCGAGATTCGGCTACAAAGGCGCGCGGGCATATCGTCTTGATCGACCGATCGGGGCAGCAGCTCGTCAACACGCGTACGAGCTCCGACATCGATCTCCCGGTGACGGAGGACATCGAAAGTCTGCGCCGCGTTGTGCAAACCGGCAAGCCGATTACGGGCGACCTTTTCAAAGGTGCCATCTCCAATCTGGTGCTCTTCGTCGTGCGCGTTCCGGTATTTGTGAATGGAGACGTCCGGTACGTCCTTTCCTTCGAGCCTGACCCGGAGGCCATCTATAAGATTGTTCAACAAACCTTCCTTCCCGAGGGCTGGATGGCTGCAGTGCTCGACGGGAAGGGCCGGATGGTTGCGCGCTCCCGGCAACACAACGAGCTGTACGGCAAGCCGGTGTCACCCGAATTTCGAGCCCGGTTGACAGGAGATGCGGGTCTGCTCGACAGCCGGGATTTCGGAGGCGAGGAGGTTCTCACGCGGTATCAGCGGAGCCAGACCGCAGACTGGTACGTTTTGATGTGGGCCCCGAAAGCGGTCCTCGATAAACCCCTCCACAACTCCGTTCTGCTGGCCATAGCCCTGGTTTCCCTGACGGTCGTCGCGTCGATTGCGGCCGGGTTCCTTGCTGGCCGCGTGGTTGCTGAACCCGTTCAACAACTCCTGATCGCTGCTCGGGCCATGGGCCAAAGCAAGCCCGTCTCGTTTGAAAGGACGGTCATGCGCGAGGCCAACGTTGTCGGCCAAACCTTGATGGAAGCAGCCCGCAACATTGCCTCTCGGGAGCAAGCCTTGCGAAAGAGCGAACTGCACACGCGTTTCGTGATGCGGGAGCTTTCGCACCGCTCGAAGAACTTGCTCGCCGTTATTCAAGCCATCGCGCGGCAGACCAGCCGTTCGACGACGGATGTCAACGAATTCAACGCACTTCTGGGTGAGCGTCTTTCGAGCCTCGGAAAATCGCAGGACCTGCTCGTTCAGCAGAACTGGCAGGGCGTGTCCATCAATGATCTGATAGCCGTTCAACTTAAAGCGTTTATCGATGCCGCCGAGCCGCGCGTGTCCACCAGCGGCCCGCCCGTAACCGTGAATGCGGAAGCCGCCCAGAATATCGGGATGGCTCTTCACGAATTGGCGACGAACGCATCAAAACACGGCGCCCTGTCGGTCCCGAAGGGACATGTCTTTATCACCTGGGAGTGGCATGAGCCTCAGCCCGGCGAACGCCACCTGCGGCTGCGCTGGAGCGAGAGCGGCGGTCCGCCAGTCAAACCGCCGGAACGAAAAGGCTTCGGCCATGCCGTTGTCGAACGCCTCGTTGCGGCGAGCTTGCGGGGCAAAGCCACTCTCGACTGGCGGTGCGAAGGCGTGGTTTGGACGCTTGACGTGCCGGAGAGCAGCCTGGCCGAACGCACGCTCGACCCTGCTTGAGATTGTTCCCGATGTTACTTGTTGCGTATAGGCCACGATGTTACACGTGCGATGCGCCACGTGTGGAAGTGGCGGATAGCAATCGTCAGCAGACCAGCGCTATTCGCTCAGCAGTCAGCAGGTGAACGGTCTATGGCTAATCCGCGCATCGAGCTTCACAAGGGTGACCTCCCGGCCGGACTGAACTTTGGTCCTGCAGTTGCTGTCGACACGGAAACGCTGGGGCTGAAACCGAGCCGCGATCGCCTCTGCCTCGTACAACTCTCGGCCGGCGACAATACGGCTCATCTCGTCCAGTTCGCTGCTGACCGATATGAGGCCCCTCGGCTCAAGGCCCTTCTCGCCGACCCCTCGGTGCTCAAGATTTTTCACTACGCGCGGTTCGACGTCGCCGTGCTGAAGGCCTACCTGGGCGTGGACACAAAGCCGATCTACTGCACCAAGATCGCCTCCAAGCTCGTCCGCACCTACACCGATCGGCACGGCCTCAAAGACCTAGCCAGCGAACTGCTGGGGGTTGAGCTCTCCAAGCAACAGCAGTCCTCGGATTGGGGCGCCGCTGAACTCACACAGCAGCAGCTCAACTACGCCGCTTCTGACGTGTTGCATTTGCACGCCATCAAAGCCCGCCTAGACGCGATGCTCGCACGCGAGAACCGGACGGCGTTGGCGCAAGCCTGCTTCGACTTCCTGCCCACCCGCGCTGAGCTGGACCTTCTGGGTTACGACGACGTCGACATTTTTGCTCATTAAGGTGGGGAAATCTTAGAAGCGAAGAGATCAGGACGTTGGCCGGGTTGAGATGTACTTGCGACCGGTCCCATTCTCTCCGTAATTTCCGGTCAGAATCAGGCGAAGCACGGATCAGTCATCCCCAGAGCCGCACCTATGGCCCTCGCGACCGAAAGCAGCGGCCGGCTCTCGTCGGTCGAGCCGTCGCCCATGGCCTGGAGCACGGGCGATGGGGACCGTTCGCGCGCGTTCGAGGAAGCCCGTCGGCATAGCCGCATTGTCAGCTGGCTCAAGGTGATCCTTCCTGTCTGCGCACTTGCCGTGCTCAGCAGCTATGGATTCTCCGTCCAGCGATCAATTCCCGTCGGCAACGGGAAGATCGAGCTTGGCCCTGTCTCCTTCTCGACAGAGGTCCTTACCATGCACAACCCTCGTTACGAGGGTTACGGCAAGGATGGCAGCCGGTTTCTTGTAACCGCCAAGACGGCCGAGCAGGATATCGGGCAAGATGGGCCGATCCGGCTCAATGCCATCGAGGGCAGCATCGTCCAACCGAACAAGGTAGAGACGACGCTTACAGCCACGCGCGGACTGTTCGACACGGACAGCAACGAGCTCGAGCTTCTCGACTCGATAGAGATTAAGTCCAGCGAAGGGATGGTCGCGCGGCTCACGCGCGCCAAAGCGTTCCTCAAGGACGCGAAAATCGTCTCCGAGGAGCCGGTGAGCGTCGCCATGCCCACCGGCACGCTGAATGGCAGATCGATGGTTCTACTTCAGCGGTCGCGGGAGGCGACGTTCTCAGGCGGTGTTGAAGCGCGCTTCAAGCCCAACGCCCGAGCCGATGAGGCTCAGCAGTCGACGGCGAGGCTGATCGGCAACAGCGATGCGCCAATCGTGATCACTGCTCCGGTACTGACCATCTATGATGCGCGCAAAACAGCTGTTTTTTCCGGAGATGTACGGGTTGAACAGGCTGACGCCGTGATGACCACCCGCACTTTGGAAGTTGCATATGATGGCGACAACGGTAGCAATACCTCTCAACTCCCAACAGCTGGCGGTAGCCGAATCAATCGGATCTTCGCGCGTGACAATGTCGTTCTGACGCGGGGAGATGATCGGGTCACAAGCGCCGTTGCTGAGTTCAACCCCTCGGCTGAAACGGCGGTCCTGGCCGGAGGAGTTGCATTCTCATCGGGTGCCAACCGGCAGGCTCTGGCTGACCGCGCTGATCTCGATCTCAAGGCTGAAACTGCCCTTCTGACCGGCAATGTGGTCGTCTCTCAGGACGAAAACATGCTGACTGGCCGGCGGCTGTTCGTTGATCAGAAGAACGCGACAATGCAGCTCTCCTCACCGGCCACAGAAGGTGCAGGAGCCGGTCGCATCACGGCCAAGTTCCGATCCAACACATCGTCCGGGCGCCGACAGACCGCAACAGCTGCCAACAGCAATGCCTGGCAGTTCCAGACTGATCCCAACGCGCCGGTGGCAATCGAGGCGGATGTCCTAGACGTGGACGATAAGGCCAAGTCGGCCACGTTCCGGGGTGACGTGGTGGTCACCCAAGGAGATTTCATTATCCGTACTCCCGAGCTCGTCGCCACGTACGCGGGGCAGGCCACCGCCAACCTGATGCAACCGTCAGCGCCAGAAGCCCGATCGCAGAGCACGCAGCTTCAAAGGGTCCAGGCGCGCAGAAGGGTCGTCATCACGTCGAAGGATGATCAGACGGCGACCGGAGACTGGGCGGACTTCGACGTCAAGACCAACACGGTGGTGCTGGGCGGGAACGTGACCCTGACGCAGGGTCGCAATGTGGTGCGCGGTCCGCGTCTCGTCATTGACATGACGACCGGACTAAGCCGAATGGAAACTGGCCGGAACGGCGCCCAGACAGCCGGTAGCGGCACAGACGCGCCCGGGAAGAAAGGCGTAGCGACAGGCGATTGCGGTGGACGCATGTGCGCCGTCTTCTATCCTGAGGACATCAAGGCACTTGCGCAGCGTAAAGCCAGGAACGCTCCAGCTGCCGGTAACACCAAGAAGGAATCCGCCGCTCCAGATCGGAGAGTCCAAGGCGAGGCTGCCTCGAGCTGGTCCTCCACGACGATACGGTCGACGGAAGAATGATCCTGCCGCACACTGCCTCTCAGCCGACGCCCGCAATCAGGATTAGCACGCCGTGAAGCTCTTTACGTTCGGTCGAAAGCGCAACGGACACGACGCGCAGCCCAATGGCGGGTACCCCTCGCACGAGGATGATTCGGACACATACGGATACTCCGACGGCAGCCCGCAGCCGTACGCCGCCGAAGGCTGGTTAACTGTCCATAACGTCGAGAAGTCGTACCGCAATCGCAAGGTCGTCCGGGGCGTCAGTCTGGCGGTGGGACGCGGCGAGGCTGTCGGGCTTCTTGGGCCCAATGGTGCGGGTAAGACAACCGTCTTTTACATGATCACAGGCCTCGTCCCCGCAGACGCGGGAGCGATCTACATCGACGGGCATGACGCCACGCACCTGCCGATGTACCGCCGTGCGCGGTTGGGAATTGGCTACCTTCCCCAGGAAGCCTCGATCTTCCGGGGTCTGACCGTCGAGCAGAATATCATGGCCGTGCTCGAGCTCGTCGAGCCGAACCGGAAGAAGCGCCAGGAAAAGCTCGACAGCCTGCTGGAAGAGTTCAACATCGCCCGGTTGAGGAAGTCGCCTTCTATTGCCTTGTCGGGCGGTGAGCGGCGCCGTTGTGAAATCGCCCGCGCCCTTGCCAGCGGCCCCTCTTACATGCTCCTCGACGAGCCATTTGCCGGCATCGACCCCATCGCCGTGGGAGACATTCAGGAGCTGGTTCGCCACTTGACCCAGCGGGGGATTGGCGTACTCATCACGGACCATAATGTCCGCGAGACTCTAAGCCTTATCGACCGAGCCTATATCATCTATGACGGACAAGTCCTCACCCAGGGGTCACCGGAAGAGATTGTAAAGAACGAGGATGTCCGGCGGGTTTATCTGGGAGATATGTTTAGTTAAGGAGGCCCGGTATAGATGGGGCAGGGCTAGTCCAAACTTTGGGCGGCCGAGGTAACGCGTCGATGGTGCTTTCCACCAGGTTAGAGGTCCGGCAGAGCCAGCAGCTGGTGATGACCCCCCAGCTGCAGCAGGCCATCCGGCTACTTCAATACTCGAACCTGGAACTGAACGCCTTCGTCGAGGCAGAGCTGGAGCGCAACCCGCTCCTCGAGCGGTCCGACGAAGCAGACCCCATCAATGAGCGGGCCGAAGGCGATACGGCCGATCAAGGCGCCTCGGCTATCCAGGCAGAGGATTTGACTGCTCTCGGAGAGGGCAGCAGCGAGGCTGCTGAAAGCCTCGACACGGACCTTGAAAGCATCTACCCCGACGCCTCACCAACCGATCTCGGGCTGGACCACTTAGGCAGTTGGGCTTCCGTCCGGCAATCCAACCGACTGAGCGACGAGGACGTCGATCTGGAAGCGTTTGTTGCCGCCGAGACCACCCTCAAGGACCATCTGCTGCGGCAGATGCCGTTGGTGGTTTCAAGTCCAGTCGACCGCCTTATCGGTCAGTTTCTGATCGATTCGCTGGATGAGGCAGGCTACCTCACGGAGGATGTTGGTTCGATCGCCGAGAAGCTCGGCACCTCGGAAAGTCATGTTGAAGCTGTACTCACTCAGCTCCAAAAGCTCGATCCGCCGGGTGTCTTCGCCCGCAGCCTGGCTGAGTGTCTGGCCCTGCAGCTGAAGGACCAGGGGCGGTACGACCCCTACATGGCCGCTCTCCTCGATCACCTCGACCTGTTGGCCGCGCACAACCTGCAGGCCCTCCGGCGGTCCGTCGGGGTGGACATGGACGAGCTGCTGGAGATGATCGCCGAGATCAAGCGGCTCAACCCCAAGCCGGGGCTGATGTTTGGCTCCGTGCAGGTGCAGCCGGTTGTACCGGACATCCTGGTTTTCCCTGGCAGGGACGGCAGCTGGCGCGTGGAGCTCAACACCGAGACGCTCCCACGTGTACTGGTCAATCGCTCCTACTACACGATTGTCTCCCGGTCCGCGCAGAATTCAGGCGAGAAGGCGTACCTGCTCGATTGCCTTCAGTCGGCCAACTGGCTAGTCAAGAGCCTCGACCAGCGGGCGCGCACAATTCTCCGAGTTGCAGAAGAAATCGTTCGTCAGCAGGACGGCTTCTTCACCTACGGCGTGCAGCACCTGAAGCCGTTGAATCTTCGCGCTGTTGCGGAGGCGGTGTCGATGCATGAATCGACCATCAGCCGCGTCACGTCGAACAAGTACATGGCGACACCCCGGGGCATCTTCGAGCTCAAGTATTTCTTCACGTCGGCCATCCCGGCGGCCGGGAGCGGCGACGCCCACTCTTCAGAGGCGGTGCGCCACCGGATTCGCCAAATGATCGAGGCCGAAACCTACGATATGATTCTGTCCGACGACATGATCGTGGACCGCCTGAAAGCCGAAGGAATCGACATCGCGCGCCGTACCGTCGCGAAGTACCGGGAAGCGATGCGCATCCCTTCCTCGGTGCAGCGGCGCCGCCAGAAGCGGCTTGAGGCCAGTTCGCGGAATGTCGCCTGACGATCCGGGTCCAAAGCTCCGTCTTGGCAGGGCGAGCCCTTGTGCAACGCCTGCCAGAAAATCCGCCATGGGTTCGGATTGACAGGATTCGGACCAAGGTCTAACTCTCCGGCACGCAATCGGTCCGTACCGCTTTGATAGTCGTAGAACTGGGTGAGTCTGGGTCCAGCTGATCCGTAAAGCGAATAGGCGCGTTATCCCGTCGCGCGAGTATCAGGCATCAGTGCCGCCACTACCGACACCAGTTCAGGCAGAGTGGGACGCCAAATGACGCTACGCGGTGCCTTGATCCCGCCCGACATCTTGGGCCATATCTCACCCGTACTTCGTGAAGCAGGATGCGGAGTTACCAAAGGCACTCGGCATGTACTGATACGGCATGCGGTGAGGCGAGCTTGTGCCGGGAGAGCAGCACTAAGGCCGCCGCCGGCGAGTAGTATGCATCGGATTTGATGGTGGAGCGGTCGTACGACAGTACGTCCGCCTTTCTTTCAACTGGAGCCCGTCACGACTCCAAAGGGACGATATCATCATGGAACTTGGGGACCTGCTGACGCCCGAGGGCGTCATTCCGTCCCTGAAGGCAAAGAGCAAGAAGCAGGCGCTTCAAGAACTTAGTCAGCGCGCCGCCGAGCTCACTGGACTTCAGGCACGTGAACTCTTCGACACGCTCCTGCAGCGTGAGCGCCTGGGATCGACCGGTCTCGGGAAGGGGATTGCCATCCCTCACGTCAAGCTGAAAGGCCTCAAGAAAATCATCTGCCTGTTCGCCCGGCTCGATGAGCCGATCGAGTTTGATTCCCTCGACAGCGAGCCTGTGGACCTCATCTTCCTGTTGCTCGCGCCCGAGCATGCGAGTGGCGACCACCTCAAGGCGCTTGCACGCATTTCGCGGTTGCTGCGCGAACCTGACACCATCAACCGCCTGCGAGCAGCCAAGGACGCCGCGGCGCTTTACGCCGTGTTGAGCGAGTCCACGACAACCTCCGAAGCGATCTGATGGCGGCCAGGCGCTCTAGCCAAGAACGGCAAGGGCGCCGAGGCCCAACCCACCGACCACGATCCGCCACCAACCGAACAAAGCGTAGCCGTAGCGGCTGACAAAGCCGAGCAGGAACCGGACCACAAGCACGGCCGACAGGAAGGCCGCCACAAAGCCGACGGCAATGCCGGCCAGATCGTCCGCCGCGAGGCGATCCCAATTCTTGTAGAGATCGTAGGTGAATGCCCCGGCCATGGTCGGCATGGCCAAAAAAAACGAGAACTCGGCCGCGGACCGCTTGTCGGTTCCCAGCAACATGGCGCCAACGATCGTCGCTCCGGACCTCGAGACACCCGGAATGAGGGCCGCCATTTGGCACAGGCCGATCTTGAGGGCAAGGGAAGGTGGGAACTCGAGAACGTCCTTGTAGCGGGGCTGCAAGGAGATCTCGTCCACATAAAGCAGCACGATCCCCCCAAGAATCAGCGTGATGCAGATGAGAATCGGCGTCTCAAACAGGACCGTCTTTATGAAGCCATGAAGTGCCACACCTGCTACCGCCGCAGGCAGGAATGCGAGCACTATCCCCAGGATGAACCGGCGTGCCTGAGGACTTCGTGGCAGATCCCAAATAAGCTTGAAAAGGCGCGCAAAATATACCGTCAGCACGGCGAGGACCGCACCGAGTTGGATGAGCACCTCGAATGTCTTCCCGGGTGATTGGAAACCAAGGAAGTGACCCAGAAGGAGAAGATGGCCCGTCGACGAGACGGGAATGAACTCTGTCAGACCTTCGACCAGTCCCAACAGCAGAACTTGCCAAATCGGCATGCGCACATCCCATCCATTCCGCCACGCCGATCGGCGCACGTGCTGCGAGACACGGCTCGCCCGAGCCGGATCTAGCAGATTCTACGCGGATAAGGGCACCGCGAGGGCTTACCCGCCCTGAACTTGACGAATCAAGCAGGTGAAACACAACAAAGGTTGCCGGAAGTTGAATGACGCCATGAACACGCTCATCCACTATCGGCTTTGCCCAGCGTCCCGCGCGATTCGGATCGTGCTCGCGGAGCTTGGGATCGAGGCCGAACTGGTCGAGGAGAAGCCGTGGGAATGGCGGCAAGAGTTTCTTGCGCTCAATCCTTCCGGCGAGCTCCCCGTGCTGCAGTTCGACAATGGCGTGCTCCTCTGCGGCGCTTATGCGATTTCGGAGTATTTGGCCGAGGAATATCCCGTACATCCGATCGACGGCCGCACGGTTCCCCTTTTCCCAGGCAACAGCGAGGAACGGGCGGAAGTCAGACGCCTCGTCGACTGGTTTCATCGCAAGCTCAACCGGGAGGTCGTCAGCGACCTGCTGCAGGAAAAGTATTACGGCCGCATCTTGGGTCCCACACACGTTCCGGACCTGGAGGTGCTGCGCGCCGTACGTGCCAATTTGCGCTATCACCTCCGCTATATCAGCTTTCTGTCGGACCATCGGCGTTGGCTGGCCGGCGACGAATTGAGCTTTGCCGACATTGCCGCAGCGGCACATCTCTCCTCGGTGGACTATTTTGAAGAAGTGCCTTGGGATGAGTTTCCCTTGGCCAAGGCCTGGTACGCGCGCATCAAGTCGCGGCGCTCGTTTCGGGCCATCCTCGCGGACCGGGTGCCGGGTGTAGCGCCCCCGCCGCATTACGATGACCTCGACTTCTGAGTCCGGGCGGGCTCAAAAGAGGGAATGGGCCAGAATCTTAAGAACTGTCTGATCGCTCATGCCCGCGAGCTGGGCTTCGCGGTGGTGCGCGTCACGACGCCGGATCGCATCGGCGAGGCCGGAGCACGTCTGCGCGCCTTTCTCGCCGAGGGTCGGCACGGAGACATGATCTGGATGGAGACGACGGCCGACAGGCGCGCCGACCCGCGTGTTCTATGGCCCGACGTGCGCTCCATCGTCATGCTGGGTTTCAACTACGCGCCAGACCACGACCCGCTTTCCGGGCTCGAGAACCCGCTGCTTGGCGTCATTTCCAGATATGCCCAAAGCAAGGACTATCACGACATCATCAAGGGCCGCCTGAAGCAGCTCGCATCCTGGCTGGCCCGGGAAGCCGGCGCCGACGTCAAGGTCTTCGTGGATACGGCCCCGTTGATGGAAAAGCCGCTTGCGGCAGCTGCCGGAATTGGCTGGCAGGGAAAGCACACAAATCTTGTTTCCCGCACATTCGGCTCATGGCTCTTCCTCGGATCAATCCTCACGACGGCAGAATTGCCTACGGATGAGCCGGAGCAAGATCATTGCGGGTCTTGCCGGCGGTGCCTTGATGCTTGTCCGACACGAGCCTTTCCCGCGCCCTATCAGCTCGATGCCCGCCGTTGCATTGCGTACCTCACCATCGAGCATAAGGGGCACATCGCCGAGGAATTCCGGATCCCGATGGGCAATCGCGTCTTCGGCTGCGACGACTGCCTCGCGGTCTGCCCGTGGAACAAGTTCGCGCGTGTTTCACGTGAGATACAGCCCTACCTCAGACTTGAAGCCTCCGACGCGCCGCTTGCCGAATTCCTCCAGCTCGACGATGCGGCCTTCCGGAAGCGTTTTGCCGGCACACCGGTCAAACGCACCGGGCGCGACCGATTTGTCCGTAACGCTTTGATCGCGGCTGGTAATTCCGGCCAGCCCGATTTCGTGGTCTATGTGGAGCCGTTGCTGTCAGACCCCTCACCGCTGGTGCGAGCGATGGCCGTCTGGGCAGCATGGCGATTGACCGATCAGGAAACATTCCGCCGGCTGAGGCTGCGCTTTGCAGGAAACGAGGCTGATCCCGTCGTTCGGACCGAATGGGAGCGGAGCCCACGAGCGGGCAATTCTCAGAGCCATCCCGTCAACGCACGTTTGACGACGGCAGATCACCAGTTCATTGATCCGCCTCGGTAAGCGGCTTCAACACCTTGAACAAAAGCTCCAGGTCCTCCGGCCGGGACAGACGATGGTCCCCGTCGGGAACTGTGATCAGCTTCGTCCAACCACCTGTAAGGAACTGGACAAGCTCCTGTGTGTGTTCTGGCGGCACATCCGGATCCTGCAAGCCTTGCAGGATGTGAACCGGCCGCCCCGGGTCCCACGGCTGCCGGGCGAAGAGATGGTTCCGCCCCTCCTCGATCAGGCCCCGCGTAATCGGATAGGGGTCGCCGTAGGCTGACGGCCGCAGCCAGACGCCCTTCTCCATCACTTCCCGCCGGACTTCGTCGGGGAACTCCTTCCACATGAGCTCCTCGGTCATGTCCCAAGCGGGCGCGATCAGAACCAGCGCCTTAATCCGTGCGGCCTCATCGGGCGCCTCCGCCATGAGGCGGCGCACCAGAAGGAGCGCGATGTAACCGCCCATGCTCGAGCCAACGACAATCGTCGGTCCCTGGGTCAGTTGCGAGAAAACGGCCTGGGCTTCTTCCAGCCAACGCCCGACCGTCCCTTCCTCGAACCGCCCGCCGGACTGGCCGTGGCCGCTGTAGTCGAAGCGTATGCAGGCCAATCCATTCTTCCGTGCCCAATCGCTCAGCGCGGTCGCCTTGGTGCTGACCATGTCGGATTTGAAACCCGGGAGCCAGATGAGGCCCGGCGTCCGCCCCTCTTCGCGGAGAACGGCGATGCGGCGGTGATCCGCACCAGTGCCGACGTCCAGGTATTGCGTGTTGGGTTCGGGCATCCTACTGAGGTCCTTCCAATCTCACACGGGGCCGTTCGTGCCGCAGCATCGCCCGACCATACTGCAGATCATCCCTCGGCTCGACACCGGCGGAGCCGAGCGCACCACGATCGAGATGACGCAGGCCATCACCGCTGCAGGTGGGCGCGCGCTGGTCGTGACCGAAGGCGGCCGGATGCTGCCGCAGGTGACAGCCGCCGGCGGCGAAGTGATCACCCTTAACGCAGGCACGAAGAATCCGTTGGCCATGCTCGCCAACGCGCGTCGGCTACAGGAAATCGTCGAGCGGGAGCAGGTCGGGCTATTGCACGCTCGCAGCCGGGCTCCGGCCTGGAGTGCCCTCATCGCGGCACGCCGTACGGGCAGACCGCTGGTCACCACCTATCATGGTGCCTACTCTGAGCATGGGCCGTTGAAGCGTGCCTACAATAGTGTCATGGCGCGCGGCGACGTCGTAATTGCGAACTCGCACTACACGTCGCGGCTCATTCAGGACCGCTATGGCACACCGGAGGCGCGTATCCGCGTCATCCATCGCGGAGTCGATGAGGAGAGCTTTGACCCGGCTCGCGTTTCGCCTGACCGGGTAGAACGCCTGCGCGCACGATGGAGCGTGACCCCGGACCAAAAAGTGGTGCTGCACGCCGCACGCCTGACCAGTTGGAAGGGGCAAACGGTCGTTATCTCGGCTGCAGCGAAATTAGCCGGTGAGGGTCGTCTACCGGCCAACTGCGTCGTCATCCTTGCCGGCGACGCGCAGGGCCGGTCGGATTACGTCAGGGAGCTCGAAAACCAGATCAGCGCGAGCGGGCTGGCCGGCCGGGTGCGCCTTGTTGGCCATGTGGACGACATGCCCGCAGCATACCTCGCGGCCCATGTCGCCGTCGTGGCCTCGACCGAGCCCGAAGCGTTCGGACGTGCCGCAGCCGAGGCCGAGGCAATGGGCTGCCCCGTGATCGCCACCAACATCGGCGCCGCGCCGGAAACGGTTCGCGCCGCGCCGACTGTCGCCGCTAACGAGATCACCGGATGGCTGGTGCCGCCTCATGATCCCGCTGCCCTGGCGGAACACCTGCACGCCGCTCTCAGCCTGTCGGACGCCGAGCGCGCCGCCATAGGAGCGCGAGCCCGGGCGCACGTTTGCCAGTCCTTCTCCTTGAGCGCCATGCAGCGCGCGACGCTGGAAGTCTACGACAGCCTCCTGGGCACCCAGCTCGCGGCAGCCTGCAGCGCAACTTCCTCGCGCATCCCCTCTGGGGACGCTTGACTTGGTCGCAGACATTACCGATCTTCGAAGCGCTGAATGGTACGGTGGACGCGACAAGCGCCCGCCGCCTTCGGCGTATCGAGCTGACGAGATCGTAGGCTAAAGAGGGAGACTGAACATCCGCCGACCAATGATTAGGGGCACGCCAGATCGCGAGCCCAGCGGGCCTCGGGTCAACGAAGCGATCCGGGCCAGGGAAGTAAGACTGATTGACGAGAACGGGCAGAACCTCGGCATTGTGAGCCGTTTCGAAGCTCTGGAACGAGCCAGTGCCGTAGGATTGGATCTTGTCGAGGTATCGCCCGACGCTAACCCGCCCGTTTGTAAAATCCTCGATTACGGCAAGTTCAAGTACCAGGAACAGAAGAAGGCTGCCGAGGCGCGCAAGCACCAGAAGACCGTCGAGGTCAAAGAGATCAAGATGCGCCCCAGCATCGATGATCACGACTATCACGTGAAAATGCGCGCGATTAAGCGGTTCTTCGATGAGGGTGACAAGGTGAAGATCACCTTGCGCTTCCGCGGGCGCGAGATGGCGCACCAGGAGTTGGGAATGGACCTCCTGCAGAGGGTCAAGGCTGATCTCGGCGATCTGGCCAAGGTGGAAAGTGAGCCCCGTCTCGAAGGCCGCCAGATGGTGATGGTTCTGGCGCCGCGGTAAGCGCCTGGAGCCTTGCACCAGCTGCACTTTCTGCTCTATAAGCGAGCCGAGCCGCCCGGCGGGGCATGCCGTGGCGGCTCCATTACGTTTGCACAAGCACACACGGCGGTCGCATCCTTGCTCCCTGACAGGCGCCTTGGGGCGCGTTCGTCTCGGTTGCGATGCGAGTACAGCGGCGCCGCCACAAACAAGACAAGGAGCAAGCAAAATGCCCAAACTGAAGACCAAGAGCAGCGCGAAGAAGCGCTTCAAAATGACCGCCACCGGCAAGGTGAAGGTTCAGGCGCAGGGCAAGCGCCACGGCATGATCAAGCGGACGGCCAAATTCATTCGCAACGCACGTGGCACCATGGTGCTGTGCGCCAGCGACGAGAAGATCGTCAAAAAGTATATGCCGTACGACCGGTGATACGCCCGACGCGATACGATCCCCAGTCCTTCATCTGACGGAGCACCACAATGGCACGTGTTAAGCGCGGCGTAACCGCTCACGCGAAGCACAAGAAAGTTCTCAAGGCCGCCAAGGGCTACTACGGCCGCCGCAAGAATACGATCCGTGTTGCCAAGCAGGCTGTCGAGCGCGCGCTGCAATACGCCTACCGCGATCGCAAGCGCCGCAAGCGCACCTTCCGCGCGCTATGGATCCAGCGCATCAACGCCGCTGCGCGTCAGCACGGCACGACCTACGGCCAGTTCATCAATGGGCTGAACAAGGCTGGCATTGCCGTCGACCGCAAGGTTCTGGCTGACCTTGCTGTCCGCGACGCTGAGGCCTTCAAGGCGCTGGTTGAGAAGGCAACGGCTGCCGTGCAGGCGGCCCGCCCGGCAGCCGCGTCGGCCTAACCCGACCGGAACAGCGGCAAGCCTGAACATCCAAAAACCACGGTGAGGGGTTGCGCAGCGAGCCACCGTTACCCCTCCCCTCAGCTTCCACCCTTTGGGTGAGGCGTGCCGGAGAACCTCCTCTCCGGTTCATTCGGTTTCGCGGGGCAGAGGCATTCCCGATGGCGAAATTCCCCGAACTCGAAGCGCTCAAGTCGGAGCTGCTAGAGCAGATCGAAGGGGCGAAGAACCTCGCCGCACTCGAGCAGGTGCGCATCGCCGCCCTCGGCAAGAAGGGCAAGATTTCCGAGCAGATGGCGAAGCTCGGCACCCTGCCGGCGGAGCAGAGGCGTGAGTTCGGGCAGGCCACCAACACCGTAAAGGCAGCCGTCACGGAAGCCCTCGAGGCGCGCAAAGCCGTTCTCGAGGCCGCCGAGCTGGAGGCACGCCTCGCCAGCGAACGGGACGACATCACCCTGCCGGTGAGGCTTGGTCCGCTTGCCGAAGGACGTATTCATCCGGTTTCCCAGGTCTTCGACGAAGTCATCGAGATCTTCGCGGACATGGGCTTCTCGGTCGCCGAGGGGCCTGACATCGAAACGGACGACTACAACTTCACCAAGCTCAACATTCCGGAAGAGCACCCGGCCCGCCAGGAGCACGACACCTTCTATCTGCGCGAGACCACAGCGGCAGACGGATCAAACCGGCCGCGCATGCTGCTGCGGACGCACACAAGCCCGGTGCAGATTCGCACCATGCTTTCGCAGAAACCGCCGATCCGGATCATCGCCCCTGGCCGCGTCTACCGCTGCGACAGCGACCAGACGCACACGCCGATGTTCCATCAAATCGAGGGCCTCGTCATCGACGAAAGCACCCATCTGGGCCATCTCAAATGGTGTCTTGAGGAATTCTGCAAGGCCTTCTTCGAGGTGGACGAGGTGAAGATGCGCTTCCGGGCCTCGCACTTCCCGTTCACCGAGCCGTCGATGGAGGTGGACATCGACGCGGCGGCGATCGGCAAGCCGGGGCACTGGCTGGAGATCCTCGGCTCCGGCATGGTGCACCCGAACGTGATCCGCAACTGCGGGCTCGACCCGGAGAAGTACCAAGGCTTTGCCTTCGGCATGGGCCTCGATCGCATTGCCATGCTGAAGTACGGCATCCCGGACCTGCGCGACATGTTCGCCGCCGATCTGCGCTGGATGAAGCACTACGGCTTCCTGCCCATCGACGTGCCGACGCTCGCCGGCGGGCTTTCGTCCTGACGCGGTGCCGCCCAGCCTCACGATTGTCGAACTTTGACCCTTCTCAGATCGAGGCGGTGGGCGAGAGAGTAACAGTCAGCGCACTGCTCGTCTGGTAGGCAGGTTCCTCGTGCGTATTCGAGGTAGAACGAAGCGTAGTGAGTGAGTTGCGGGGCGAACGTAAGTTGTAAAAGCTGCGATTAGCCATCGCCTGCCCCACCCAGGGGTGCCGAGACGGCAAGAGGGGCGCCACGATGCTTGCAATCCTGAACACCACGCCGGCTGTGCTGGTGGCCATTGCCATCGCTTTCCTGATGATTGCGGCATCGGTGTTCATCATCTTCTACCACGACCGCAAGCACGAAGAGCTCGACCAGTGGGTCGAGTTCTCCTTCAGCCGCGAGACGCTCCGGAATGCGGCCATGTACTACCGCTTCATGGCCGTTTCGATGCTGGTGTTCTACGTGCTCTTCACGATCAGCTGCCTGCTGCTCCAGGCGGAAGGGCACCTGATCTTTTCAGACGGCAAGGAGCCCATCCACGCCGGCCCGATCGCCGCGTCGCTCTTCACCATCGATCTCGTCCTGCGCGGCGGGTTCTTCGACATCATGGAGCACTTTGACCTGGGCGTCTCGCCGATCGCCATGAACCGAAAGCTGTTCTGGTTCGTCATCTACGCCTTCGTGTTCCGGATGTTCTACGCGGTGACGCTCATCAAGATCTTGCTCTCGTTCGTCTGGATCTACGGAAAGATCCGGATGGCGCGACAAACGTTCGGCCCGAACAGCAGCCAGCTTCGGTTATTCGAGTGACGTAACCCTTGGCGGCGCCCCTGCAAACGGGTAAGACGCACACGCCAAATGTGCCCGGATAGACCGGGAAATCTTCCAAACCCGCGGGACGAAGTACGCAATGAAATTCACTCTGTCCTGGCTCAAGGACCATCTCGATACGAACGCCTCGCTTGAAGAGCTTGCGGACAAGCTGTCTGCGATTGGGCTCGAGGTTGAAAGCATCGACAATCCCGCGGAGAAGCTGTCGCCGTTTACCGTCGCGCGCGTCCTCGAGGCCAAGCAGCATCCGAACGCGGATCGCCTGCGCGTCTGCCAGGTCGAGGTTGCGCCGGGCCAACCGCCGGTTGAGGTCGTCTGCGGTGCGCCCAACGCGCGGACCGGCATGATCGCCGTGTTTGCGCCGATTGGCACCTACATTCCCGGCACCGGTATTACTTTGGACAAGCGTCCCGTTCGCGGCATCGTCTCGAACGGCATGCTGGTGTCCGAGCGGGAGCTGGAACTGTCCGATGACCACGAGGGCATCATCGAGCTTGACCCATCCTTCTCCGATCGCGTGGGCCAGCGATACATCGATGTCGTTGGCCTCAACGATCCGGTCATCGAGGTCAAGCTCACCCCCAACCGGCCTGACTGCACCGGCGTGCGTGGCATTGCACGCGATCTGGCAGCTGCTGGCCTTGGAACACTGAAGCCGGAACCTGAGATCGGCAACGTCGAGGGCACCTTCGATTGCCCAATCGAAATTCGTCTCGAGTTCACATCAGAAACAGCGAGCGCCTGCCCCGTTTTTGCGGGTCGCCTCGTCAAGGGCGTAAAGAACGGCCCCTCGCCGGCGTGGATGCAGAACCGCCTGAAAGCCGCCGGCCTTCGCCCCATCAGCGCACTGGTCGACGTCACCAATTACATCTCGCTCGACCGCGGACGTCCTCTTCACGTCTATGACGCCGACAAGCTCCAGGGCGCCATCCGCGCCCGTCTTGGCCGCAAGGGCGAGCGTTTCCTGGCGCTTGACGGCAAGGAGTACGAGGTTGATGAGACCATGTGCGTGATCGCTGACGAGAGCGGTCCGCTGGGTCTCGGCGGCATCATCGGTGGTGAGAGCAGCGCCTGCACCGAAGAGACGACGAACGTCTTCATCGAAAGCGCCTACTTCGATCCGGTCCGGATCGCCTCAACCGGTCGCAAGGCCGGCATTCAGACCGACGCCCGCTATCGGTTCGAGCGTGGTGTCGATCCGGCCTATGTCGTGCCCGGTCTCGATTACGCCACCGACCTGATCCTGAAACTCGCTGGCGGGCAGCCATCAAAGCGGAACATCGCAGGCACACCGCCGGAAGGCCGGATCACCTTCGCCTTCGATTTCCGCCGCATCCCGCGCCTCACCGGTTTGGAAGTCGAGGAAGCGGTCAGCCGCAGAATTCTGACGGACCTCGGGTTCGAGGTGGAGGGCGACGGCCCGGAGGTTCAGGTGACCCGGCCGAGCTGGCGGCCGGACGTGCACGGCCCAGCCGATCTGGTCGAGGAGGTCGTGCGCATCATCGGCCTCGACAAGGTGCCCTCGGCGCCTATTCCGCGTACGCACGGTGTAACGCGCGCCGTACTGACGGAAGCGCAGCGTCGCGCGCGCCGGGCGCGCCGTATCCTCGCTGGACGTGGGCTGGTCGAAGCCATCACCTGGTCCTTCATTCCGCGGCGGCATTCGGAGCTGTTCGGTGGAGGGCAGGAGTCCCTGGAGCTCGCGAACCCGATTTCCGTCGAGATGTCCTCTATGCGCCCGAGCTTGTTGCCGGGCCTGCTCACGGCTGCGCAGCGCAATCGCAACCGCGGCTTCGAGGATCTCGCGCTGTTCGAGCTTGGCCAGGCGTATCGCGGCGACCGACCTGAAGATCAGATCCAGATTGCAGCGGGTGTGCGCGCCGGCGCTGCGCGTCTGGTCGGCGTTGGCCGCCACTGGTCCGAGCCGGCCAAGGAAGCCGATGTGTTCGACGTGAAGGCTGACGTTTTCGCGACCCTCGCCGCGCTCGGCTTCGACCCCAACCGCGCCCAGATCACGCGAGACGCTCCAGCCTGGTACCACCCCGGCCGCTCCGGCGTACTGCGGCTTGGCCCCAAGACCGTGCTCGCGCACTTTGGCGAGATTCATCCGAGGACGCTTGCGGAGCTTGATGTCGAAGGGCCAATCGTGGGCTTCGAGATCTTCCTCGATGCCCTTCCGCCCGAGAAGCGCAAGTCTCGCGCGCGGCCCGCGATGGTAGCGCCTGACCTGCTGCCTGTGCGCCGCGACTTCGCATTCGTCCTCGACGAGTCAGTGCCCGCCGGTGACGTCGTGAAAGCCGCCGCCGGTGCCGACAAGACGCTCATCACGGATGTGTCCGTGTTCGACGTGTTCGCCGGCAAGAGCCTGGGCGAGGGCAAGAAATCCGTCGCAATCGAGGTTACGCTGCAGCCGCGCGAACGCACGCTGACCGATGCCGAAATCGACGCCGTCGCCAAGAAGGTGATAGCGGAGGTCAAGCGTGTGACGGGGGGTGAGATTCGGGGGTGAAACCCTCGTTTTCTTGGCCGTTGAAAGCGCGGTTCAAGCCCTATGCAATGGTCCACCCACGTCGCAAAAGCGAGCAGCGGGGCCACACCACGAATACAGACCGCGTTTACGGGCAGCGAATCCGGCGCAATCTCCCTGACGCCGTACGCACATAACAGCGGTTGTTGTGGGTGATCAGTGCGCCAATGGCTCCGCCGGCGACTGCGCCGACAACCCCGCCTGTCACCGCGCCGCCTACCGTACCTCGCGCCAAGCCCCCGACGACGGCTCCTGTTCCCGCCCCGATCAGAGCACCCTTCCTGATGTTGCGGTCGAGTTCCGAGTGGGAACAGCCCGTGAGTAGCAGCAGACAGAGAAAGGCAGCTGTTGCTTTGGTCACTGCGAACCCTCCGTCACCAGAAAAAAGGTTCACGTGCCTTCATTCGTACTGAGTCGCCGGACGTATTTGTGGCGAACAAACTAAAATGGGCCGCTCGCGAAGCTTTCGGGAAACTTATTCCGGCAGCTAAGCGTCGACCCACCCCGCACAAATTTCCGGAATGGCAAGAAGGGCACAGTCTGGTAGTGCCCAGTTTGTTATCCAGCGCCAAACGTCTCTCGGGAAGGCAATTCATTCAATTGGCGACCCCGGCAGGATTCGAACCTGCGACCCTCAGATTAGGAATCTGATGCTCTATCCTGCTGAGCTACGGGGCCGTGCGCGGTGGCGGCGCTTGGCTCTGGCCATCGCCTGCGATGACGTGAGACTAGCGCGCAAGTCAGCTAAAGAAAACCGCCGAGGCAAGTTCTCTAGGGCAGGCGGCATCTCATCGCAAGGATAAATGGCGGATGACGGGCGGGTGGCTTGGCCGCGCTGGGCGGTTCAGCATCATGTTGTTTTCTGCGGCCATCGCGTCGCCCGCCTTCGCGGATGTGCCCAATTGCGAGCTGGAAAGCGGCCCAGCGCGCGCTGTCGCCAAAGTCATCGATGGCGAGACCCTGGTGCTCGATGACGGCTCGGAAGTGCGCCTCATCGGAGCATTGCCACCTCGGGCCCTTGATGGCGGGGCCGAAGAGGGCATGTGGCCGCTCGAAGCCGCAGCGAAAGCCGAACTCGAACGCCTCGCGCTCGGAAAATCGGTCGAGCTGGCATTTGGTGGGCGGCGTACGGACCGATATGGCCGGTTGCTGGCACACGTCTTCGTACGCGACGGCAGCAATCGGTTTTGGCTGCAGGGCGCGATGCTGCAGGACGGCCACGCGCGGGCCTACGCGCTGCCAGGCAACACGGCGTGCCTGGCGGACCTCGTATCAGCAGAAGCGGCGGCACGAGAGGCACGCTTGGGATTATGGGCGCACGCCTCCTATGAGGTCCGCTCGGCGGATAAATACCGCGAGCTCCTGCGCTTCCGGAGCACGTACCAGCTCGTCGAAGGGCGCGCGATCACCGTGTCCGACGTGCGCCGCCAGATCTATCTGAACTTCGGCATTAACTGGCGTGAGGATTTCACGGTTACGGTGCGGCCAAGGCACCGCCGGGCGTTTGATGACGCTCAGTTCGATTTCAAAGCGCTGGAAGGTCGCCGCATTCGGGTGCGCGGCTGGATCGAACGCAGAGGCGGGCCACTGATCGAAGTTTATCACCCGGCTCAAATCGAAATTTTGCCGGAGCACGCCAGCCCAGATCTTCAGCCCTGATCCGCGCTTTCGTCCTCTTCGCCTTCGCTCGCCATCGCAACGGTGATCCGCCCAGCCGCGATATCGACCTCCGGGACGAATGCCCGCGCGAACGGAATCATCTCTGTACGTGGGGTGTCAGGGCGCCGAATTTCCAGAATGTCCCCAGCGCCAAAGTTATGAATTGCAATGACCTCACCGAACAGCGAGCCGTCCAGCAGGAAGGCCCGCAATCCGATGAGGTCGGAATGGTAGAATTCCTCTTCCTCCGTGGGAGGAAGACGATCGCGCCGAACATAAAGCTCGGTGCCGCGCAAGGCCTCCGCGGCGTTGCGGTCGTTCACGCCAGCAACGCGCGCCACGACACCCTTCGGTGTGACGCGCACCACGGAAACCTCAAACTGCCGCTCTCCTGTCTGATCTTCGAGCGGGCCGTAGGCGGCGATGTTCTCCGGCGCCTCGGTGAAGGTACGAATGAGCACGTGCCCGCGGATTCCGTGCGCAGCGCGAATGCGCCCAAGCAGAATCCGCGCAGGAGCAGCGCTCATTCACCAGCCCCCTCAGGCAGCGGACATCAGGCGCCAGCAGCTTCCTTCGCCTTCTCGGCCTCAGCGGCCTCGCGCTCCTGACGCTTCTTGCCCGGCTGGCCCTTGATCGGGTTGTTCTTCGGCTGCCGCTTGATGAGGCCCGCCGCGTCAAGGAAGCGCGCGACGCGATCCGTCGGCTGAGCACCAACCGAAAGCCAGTGCTTGCAGCGCTCGATGTCAAGCTTCACCCGATTGGGATCATCCTTTTTCAGGAGGGGGTTGTAGGCGCCAACCTGCTCGATGTACCGCCCATCGCGCGGCGCCGAGCTGTGGGCGACCACGATGTAGTAGTACGGGCGCTTCTTTGCGCCACCACGAGCAAGGCGGATCTTCACGGACATTCTGCGTCTTCCTTCTCTTTCATCTGCATTGGGCACATTCGCAAACGCGAACGCGGAGCCAACTGGTCTGCGGGTTAGCACGCCGAGCCATCGCGAAATTGCTCAGCAGCCGTTCAAAGCACGACGCCATCAAAGGCTTTGCGCCCGGGATCAAGCAGCCTGCATGCGCAGGCACGAGTCCCGGCGACAAATGCCGCGATGACGGTTCGCAAGAAGGCTCGGGGCTACAGCAGATCATCGTGATACGACCCGAACCTACTTCTTTTTTCCCGGAAGACCGGGAAGTCCTGGAAGCTTGGGATTGCCCCCGCCCAGTCCTGGCAGGCCGCCGCCGAGGCCAGGCAGGCGCGGGAGCCCTCCTGACGGCAGGCCCGGCAAGCCTTTTGGCAACTCGCCGCGCTGCAGCTGCTCCACCATCTCGGGCGTTGGCTGAGGCAGACCGCCACCGCCAAACATGCGCGCCAGCAAGCCCTTGTTCTTGCCCATGGCCTTCATCATGTCGGCCATCTGGCGGTGCATCTTGAGCAGGCGGTTGACCTCCTCGACCTTGGTGCCGGAGCCGGCCGCGATCCGCCGCTTGCGCTTGCCGTCGATGATCTTCGGGTTGCGGCGCTCCTGCGGCGTCATCGAAAGGATGATCGCGTGCTGCCGCTTCAGAATCTTGTCGTCGAGATTGGCCTCGGCAATCTGGTTACGGAGCTTGCCGATGCCCGGCAGCATCGCAAGCACGCCAGACATGCCGCCAATCTTCTGCATCTGCTTGATCTGCTCGGCGAGGTCTTCGAGGTCGAACTCGCCCTTCTTCATCTTCTGGGCGATCTTCTGCGCCTTTTCGGCGTCGATCGTCTGCGCAGCCTTTTCGACCAGGCTGACGATATCGCCCATGCCCAGGATGCGGTTGGCGATCCGCTCCGGGTGGAAGTCCTCAAGCGCGTCCCACTTCTCACCGGTGCCGAGCAGCTTGATCGGCTTGCCGGTGACCGCGCGCATGGAGAGCGCCGCACCGCCGCGGCCATCGCCGTCGATGCGGGTGAGTACGATGCCCGTGATGCCAATGCGGCCGTCAAAAGCCTTCGCTGTGTTGACCGCGTCCTGCCCCGTCAAGCTGTCCGCGACGAGCAGCACTTCATGGGGATTGGTGGCGGCCTTGACCTCGGCCACTTCCAGCATCAGCGCCTCGTCCACGGTCGTGCGGCCTGCGGTGTCGAGCAGCACCACGTCGTATCCGCCAAGGCGGGCAGCATCGAGCGCGCGCCGCGCAATCTGCAGTGGCGTTTGGCCTGGGATGATCGGCAGCGTCGGCACGTCGATCTGCTCGCCGAGCACGCGCAGCTGCTCCTGCGCCGCCGGCCGGCGCGTGTCGAGCGAGGCCATTAGCACCCGCTTCTTGTCGCGGTTCTTGAGGCGGTACGCGATCTTGGCCGTAGTGGTCGTCTTACCGGAGCCCTGCAGACCGACCATCAGGATCGGCACGGGCGGCGTCGCGGCGACATCAATGGGCTGCGAGTCCGAGCCCAGCATGCGCACGAGCTCATCGTGCACGATCTTTACGACCATCTGGCCGGGCGTGACCGACTTGATCACCTCCTGGCCGATCGCCTTCTGCTTCACCTTCTCGGTGAAGTCACGCACGACCTCCAGGGCCACGTCCGCCTCGAGAAGAGCACGGCGCACCTCGCGCATGGCCTCGCTGACGTCGCTTTCGGTCAGCGCGCCGCGCTTGGTGAGCTTGTCGAATATGCCTGAGAGGCGGTCGGAAAGGCTCTGGAACATTGCAACCCGTTTCGCTGGCGAGGCGCCCTATTTCATGCGCCTGGGACCTTCAAGGCCTGATAATCGATCATCACGTGGTCCTGATACGCCCTGCGCTCGGTGAGACGCTGATACCAGGCTTCCACGTTCTCAAGCCGCGGACGGGGAATATCGAGCGTGAAGTAGCGATACATGAGAGAGCCACACCCAATGTCCGCCGCCGTCAGCTGGTCCCCCAGGATATAGGAACGACCGGCGAGCTGTGCATCGAGAATGGCCAGCCGTTCTCCGACACGTTTCGCTGCTTTTTCAATGGCCGCAACGTTGCGGTCCTTTGCCGGCGTCCGGATGAGGCCAAGGAAGCAGGTGGCGATGATGTCCGAGTAGAGCGTGGAGTTGGCCCATTCCATCCACTGGTCGGCCAAGGCACGCTGCCGCTCGTCCGCGCTTCCCAGCTTCTCGCGCCCATAGACAGCAGCCAGATACCGGACGATGGCATTGCTCTCCCAGAGAACGAAGCCATTGTCGTCGATCACCGGCACCAACCGGTTCGGGTTGAGCTTGCCGAACTCATCGGTGTCCAAGCCACCGAACTGGCCGCCAGCGTCAATCCTTTGATGGACCAAGCCAAGCTCGGCCACTGTCCACATGACCTTCTGGACGTTGATCGACGTCTTGCGTCCCCAGACCTTGAGCATACTGCCTCGACCGCGGCTGCTGTGCGAATTCCGAATCCGTTTCTCCAAACGCGAACGCGCCCGCGGGCGAAACTCGCTGGCGGGCGTTGACCACCCTGCAGACCAAGGGGCCTAAACAAGGGCGGCGGCTCGGTTCTCAAGAACCAGATCGGAAAATCCGGCGGACCATAAGTTGAACGCAAACTACTGTCAAACGTATCCGTCCAAATTTGATTTCAGCAATCAGTCCTGATTGCGGGGCGTCACCCGGAGAATTCGACCTCGAGCGCTATCTGTCGCGACATAAATGGCTCCATCGGGCCCCTGTTTCACATCACGGATACGCTGATTGAGGTCCGTCAGCAGGCGTTCCTCGGCGGTCACCTGCTCGCCGTCGAGTACCAGCCGGGCGAGGTGCCGTCCGGCGAGAGCGCCAACAAACAGATTGCCGCGCCACTGCGGCGCACGATCAGCCGTGTAGAAGGCCATGCCGGATGGCGCAATGGACGGGTCCCAATAATAGAGGGGCTGCTCCATACCCTCGCGCCTCTTCGGGATCTCCTCTCCCGTGTAGTGCCGGCCATAGTTGATCACGGGCCAACCGTAGTTCAGCCCCTTGCGGACCACGTTGACTTCATCCCCTCCGCGCGGGCCGTGGTCGACGATCCAAAGCTCGCCCGTCTCGGGATGGAGTGCCGCGGCCTGGGGATTGCGATGGCCGTAGGACCAGATTTCGGATCGCGCGCCCTCACGGCCGACGAACGGATTGTCATCCGGCACCGAACCATCGGCATTGATGCGGACCACCTTGCCCCAGTGACGGGAGAGGTCCTGCGCGTAACGCATCTGAAACCGCTCGCCCAAGGTCACAAAGAGCTTCCCATCTGGCGTTGGCACAATGCGCGAGCCAAAATGTACATTGCCGTCATAAGACGGCTGCTGGTGAAAGATGACCTGAACGTCTTCGAGTCTTGGCGGCGATACGTCGGCATTGAGACGCGCCCGCGCGACTGCCGTGCCGTTTCCGTCCCGCCGCGGCTCGGAAAAAGAGAAGTAGATGGTGCCGCTGGTCTCGAAATCCGGCGCCAGAGCCACGTCCAGCAACCCACCCTGACCTTGGGCAAAGACCTCGGGAACTCCCGCCACCGGCTGCGAAAGGCGACCATCGGTGCTCACGATGCGCATCCGCCCGTCGCGTTCCGTGACGAGGATGCGGCCATCGGGCAGGAACTCGAAACCCCACGGGTGGTCCAGCCCCTCAGCAACGGTTTGAACCGTGACCTGAGAGGTCGGCGCAGCCGGAGCCCGCGTTTGGTTCGCCAAACTGGTTTCGGACACCGCAATCAGTGCGGCTGCGGCGATCAGGAAGCGCATGCAAGTCCTCCCGCGGAAACGGCGATGTCAGAGGCAACAACGCACGCCGGGCTTTTTCGTACCGAGCCCGATCAATTGTTGTACCGAAGGGCGTTTTGGATCTCGGGTGGATCGCGAAGCCAGACGTGATTGGGCCCGACTGCGGCAATCCTCTGTACGACTCGCTCCGGATCGGCGAGCTTGCCGTGCTCGAAAGCAATCGGCACCAGACGACCACGGACGGCTTCGATGAGTTCGCCCGGTTTCAGAAGGAACTCCGGATTTTTGACCCTCCCGTAGCGCTCATTCCCAACGGCGAATGTTTCGTAGATCAGCAGGCCATCGGGCGCGACGCAGGCCACGATGTCAGGAAGGATTGGTCGCCAAAGATAGTTCGTCACGATCACACCGGCGAACGAGCGGCCGCGGAATGGAAATGGCCGGCCATCTTCGAGATCGGCCGCCACCAGCTCGACACCAGGAGTGCCTTCGAGATCCGCAACACCGGAAAGATTGCGGTCCACGCCGGTCACCTCGTAGCCTCGCTCGAGCGCAAGCCGCAGGTGCCGGCCGCTGCCGCAGGCGACATCAAGCACTCGACCCGTGCGTGGAATGCTTGGCAGGAATCGTTCGACCCACTTCGACGAGGGCCGCAGCTCGCGGTGTGACGCATCTGCCTCTGGCATTCTGGTTCCGATTGTATTTCTCGCTCAGTCCACCCTATATGGGGGCATGACCAGCGCTCACGCCATTCCATTCAAGAAAATGAACGGTCTCGGCAACGAGATCGTGATGGTCGATCTGCGCGGGAGCACGCGCGTTTTCACGGCGGACGAGGCGCGGGCCATCGCGGCGCAGCCGCGCTCACACTTTGACCAGCTGATGGTGCTGCACGATCCGCAAACGCCTGGTACGGATGCGTACGTGCGGATCTACAACACGGATGGCTCGCCAGCTGGTGCTTGTGGAAACGGGACGCGGTGCATCGCCTGGGTGGTTGCCCAGCAAACTGGCCGCCGCAAAATCCGGTTTGAGACCAGCGGCGGGCTGCTCGAAGCTCACGTCGAGAGCATCGACAGCATCACCGTTGACATGGGCAAGCCCCGCTTCCGCTGGGATGAGATCCCGCTAGCGGAGCCATTCCACGACACCACCAAGATCGAGTTGCAGATCGGTCCGATTGACCGACCCATCCTGCATTCGCCGTCCGTGGTGAATGTCGGCAACCCGCATGCCATCTTCTGGGTCGAGGACGTCGATGCCTACGACCTTGTGCGGTTCGGTCCGCTCCTCGAGTGTCATCCCATCTTCCCGGAGCGCGCCAATATCTCGTTGGCCCAGGTCACGTCGCCGTCGTCGCTCAAGGTGCGCACCTGGGAGCGTGGCGCCGGCTTGACGCGAGCCTGCGGATCAGCGGCATGCGCTAGCGCAGTTTGCGCGGCCCGGACCGGCAGGACAGGTCGAAACGTCACGGTGACGCTGCCAGGCGGCGTACTTCACATACAATGGACAGGTGAAGACCGGATCCTGATGCGCGGACCAGTTGAGTTCGAGTATGATGGCATGCTCGACCCGGCACTGTTCACGAACGCTCCGGCATAATTGCCTGTCACCTCTATCGAATGTCCTGGTCGCGTCTTACATCAGGACGTGTTATTCGCTGCTGCACAAAAATGGTGGCGTCCACCTTTGCCTCTGCGATTCGTTCAAGTTCTGAATGTCCAAGCCCACCGTCATCACACTAGGCTGTCGCTTGAACGCCTATGAGTCCGAGCTGATGCGCCAGCATGCAGCTGACGCCGGGCTCGGCAATGCGGTGATCATCAACACGTGCGCCGTGACAGCCGAGGCGGTCCGTCAATCGCAGCAGGCGATCCGCAAGGCGCGCCGCGAGCGCCCCGAGGCCAAAATCATCGTGACGGGCTGCGCTGCCCAGATTGAACCCCAGCTTTTCGCCGGCATGGCGGAGGTCGACCACGTCATTGGCAACGCCGAGAAGGTCAAGCCTGAGACGTTCCGCAGCTTGAGCGTGGACGACTGCGAGCGCGTGCTGGTCAACGACATCATGAGCGTGCGTGAGACCGCCTCGCACCTAATCGAGGGTTTCGGTACACGCGCCCGTGCATACGTTCAGGTGCAGAATGGCTGCGACCACCGTTGCACCTTCTGCATCATTCCTTATGGCCGCGGTCCCTCCCGGTCAGTCCCTGCCGGGGAGGTGGTGAGCCAGGTGCGGCGTCTCGTCGAAATGGGCTACCAAGAGGTGGTTTTGACGGGCGTCGACATTACCTCTTACGGCAACGACCTTCCGGGGCAGATGTCGCTGGGGCGTCTCGTGCGCCAGATTCTGCGGCATGTGCCGGAGCTGAAGCGCCTGCGCATCTCCTCCATCGATCAGGTGGAGGCTGACAAGCACTTGATGGAGGCCATTGCGGAAGAACCGCGACTGATGCCGCATTTGCACCTCTCCCTTCAGGCCGGAGATGACCTGATCCTGAAACGCATGAAGCGCCGCCACTTGCGCGCCGACGCCATCCGGTTCTGTGAGACGGTGCGGCGGCTCAGGCCGGACATCGTGTTCGGCGCCGACCTCATCGCCGGTTTCCCAACGGAGACCGAAGAGCAGTTCCAAAACACCCTACGCCTCGTTGAGGAGTGCGGTTTGACTTACCTACACGTCTTCCCTTTCTCGCCGCGCAAGGGCACGCCCGCGGCGCGCATGCCTCAAGTAAGCAGGACCATCGTGAAGGAGCGCGCTGCGAGACTGCGCCAGCTCGGCAGCGAAGTTCTGGCGCGTTATCTTGCCTCGCAGCAGGGAGCCATCGTCGACGTGCTGACCGAGCGGGAGAATGTCGGTCGCACGGCACAATTCGCCGAGATCCGTCTTGATGGTAACGCGCCCGCCGCCACGTTCCTGCGCGCCCGCGTGCGGGGGACGGATGGCCAACGTCTCGCTGGCGAGGTGTTGGCGGCATGATCATGAAGCCGAAAAAGGGAGGGCTGTTCGGACGTCTGTTTGGCCGGGGCGAGCAGCCAGAGGAACACGAGAAGGACGTCCGCCCCGAAGACGCAGCCGCTCATCCGGATAGGGGCGAGCAAGCGGAACCCGCGCAGCAGGAGCACAGCTCAGCCGAGGATGAGCTACGGCCTGAACAAGCGACGTCTGCGGCTACAGCTGAAGCGGAAGCGCAATCCGAGGCCGCTGATGAACCTCAGCAGCCTGCCGCAGCGGAGCTTGAGCCTGTGCCGGCCAGGCCCAAGCTGAGCTGGTTCGAACGGCTGAAGGCCGGCCTGACAAAGACCTCCAGCAAGCTTTCGGAAGGCATCACTGGCGTTTTCGCGAAGCGCAAGCTCGACGCGGAAACGCTCGAAGAGCTCGAGGACCTGCTGATCCAGTCGGATCTCGGCCTCGAGACAGCAATGCGCATTACTGAGGCGCTATCCAAAGGACGTTACGACAAGGGCATCACCCCGGACCAGGTACGGGCGGTCCTCGCCTCGGAGATCGAGAAGATCTTGGCGCCCGTCGCCAAACCGCTCGAGCTGAACCCCAACGCAAAGCCTCACGTCATTCTGATGGTCGGGGTCAACGGCACCGGCAAGACGACCACGATCGGCAAGCTGGCCGCAAAGTTTGTCCGTGAGGGCAAGAAGGTGATGATGGTGGCCGGCGATACATTCCGGGCCGCCGCCATCGACCAGCTCAAGGTGTGGGGCGAACGGACCGGCGCCACAGTTGTCGCGCGCGACGTTGGCGCGGATGCCGCGGGTCTCGCTTACGACGCCTTAGCGCGCGCCCGCAAGGAAGGCTACGACGTCCTGCTCATGGACACAGCCGGCCGGCTGCAAAACAAGCAGGCCCTCATGGACGAGCTCGCGAAGATCATTCGCGTTCTGAAAAAGATCGACCCGGAAGCCCCCCACGACAGCCTCCTCGTTCTCGACGCCACGACTGGCCAGAACGCTCTCGATCAGGTGCAAGTCTTCCAGAAGCAAGCCGGCGTCAGTGGTTTGGTAATGACTAAGTTGGACGGTACTGCGAAGGGTGGGATTCTCGTAGCTATCGCCGCCAAGTACGGCCTCCCTGTGCACGCTGTGGGTGTAGGCGAAGGTGTTGACGACCTTCAGGCGTTTGACGCGAGCGAGTTCGCGCGGGCAATAGCTCTCGAATAACTAATAACTAATGAGATGAAATGATTCTTTCGGGCGATTTAGGGAGGCTTGTAAGCAAGGCGATGAACTGGTTCAGGCGTAAGTATCCGTTCAACGCCGAACAGACAGTCAATATTCTGAGTGAGTTCGGCCCCCTGGTGACCATGTTCATCGTCAACGCGATGTACGGCATCACCGCCGGCACTTGGGCTCTGATTGTCACCACCGGCATCGCCATTGTGGCCATGCGGCTGGTGCTGAGGCGGTTTCCGGTGTTTCCCATTATCGCGAGCAGCGTCACCATCACGTTCGGATTTCTCACGCTTATCACCGGCGATCCGATGTGGGTGCAGATCAAGGTGACGATCTTCAATATCCTGTTCGCTGTGTTCCTGTTCGCCGGTCTCTGGCTGGGAAAGAATTTCTTTCAGTACGTTTTCGAGAGCACGTTTCACTACTCGAAGAAGGGGTGGGATCGGTTCACCTTCAGCTTTGCGTGCTTTTTCGTATTCACCGCCATCCTCAACGAGATCGTTCGGGTGAGCTTTGACGATCACTCGATCTACAATTTCTTCGGCTATGAGATGGATGGCGTGAATGTCTGGATACTGTTCAAGGTCGCCATAATCATGCCGGTGAGTGGCCTCTATGCTTGGTGGCTCACGCGCGTCATGCAAAAGTATCGCCTCTCGCCAGAAGACGTGACCGGCACTGAGTCGAAAACATCCGCGTCGCAGAAGGTGGGTCGCAAGCCGGAAGCGGTGACGCAGGAGGTGTGAGCGTCTTGGTCTTGAGCTGAACCACAGCTCGAACGTGAGGTAGCAGTGTCGCACACTCCGACGACGAAGCAGCAAACGGCGCAGAACGAGCAATCGCAGCTGCTCAAGCTGGGCCTTGAGATCGCGCCACTCGTGATCTTTTTCGTCGTGAACAGCTATCGCGGCATCTTCTGGGGCACCGGGGCCTTCATGGTGGCGACGGTGCTGTCGCTCGTCCTCTCTCGCAGCGTTTTCGGACGTATTCCCGTCATGCCGCTCGTGTCGGGCATCTTCGTCGTAGCGTTCGGAACGCTGACTCTCCTTCTCCAGGATGCGCTGTTCATCAAGCTCAAGCCGACGATCGTAAACGCCCTTTTCTCGATCATCCTCTTCGGCGGCTTGCTGTTCGGTCGGCCTCTGCTTCGGCACCTGATGGGCGATGTATTTCAGCTCACCGACCGGGGCTGGTCGGTGCTGACCTTCCGCTGGGCGTGTTTTTTCGCCTTCCTTGCAGTCCTCAACGAAATCGTCTGGCGGAATTTTTCCGAGAGCTTTTGGATCAGCTTCAAGATCTGGGGCATCATGCCCCTGACCATGGCCTTCGCGCTTGCGCAAATCGGCGTGCTTAAACGGTATCAGGCCGAAGGTTAATCAACCCCAGCGTTCCAATTGATGGAACGCTGAATGTCATCACTGAATAGTTTTTTTCGCGAACTTCAACAATCATCATCTGGACGCAGATTGTTAGCTATGCTCATTGTCCGAAAGTAAGCCGAATCATGGAGTTGGCTGGTCAGAGTCAACTCGGAAATTGGACGAAGGATGCCGCGCAACAAGTCTGTGGACCAGCTTAACCAGTCCCCCATTCACCTTCTTCATCGTGCCAGCCAGTGCGCAAGCGACATCTTCCAAGAAGAGATCGCAGGAGAGCTCACCCCACGACAGTTCGCGATTCTCGTCGCCGTGGCGCAGAATGAAGGCCTGAGCCAAACGGATTTGGTCGAGAAGACGGGAATCGATCGATCGACACTGGCTGACGTCGTCCGTCGGATGCTGAAGAAGGGCCTGTTGCAGCGTCGGAGAACACGGGAAGACGCTCGCGCCTATGCAGTGAAGCTGACCGAGGAAGGCTGGCGTACGCTAAAGCGCGCAGAGCCGCTGGCGCGACGGGCGGATGAAAAGCTGCTTTCCCTGCTCTCGGCCTCGGAGAGAGAGCGCTTCCTGAAAGGATTGATGGAGATTGTTCGCTCGCTCGACGCGAGCGAAGCCGA
>PKEY01000084.1 GCA_002919265.1 Hyphomicrobiaceae bacterium
GTGCCTTGATGAAGCAGCGTTAACCTTTCCGAAAGCTCCTAAATCCCCAGATCTTCCTTGCCTTCGTCCATCGGGCGTCGGGGCGAGTGCGCACATATCGGAGCATGGGGAGACTGCTCAGCCGCAACGGGAGTAGCCGCAGTCCCGGCACACCCAGCAGCCCTCCTCCCGCACGAAGGCCATCGAGTTGCATCTCGGACAGGTGCGAATACGAGAGCCAGCCCCGAAACTGACGCCACCGGAACCCGAAGAACCACTTCGGAAGGCTTCCACTTCCGCCCCGGCCTGCTTCAGCTCAAGCAAAGGCTGCGCATTCTCTCCCCGCTGCAGGAAGCCAATCCGGATCATGTGCGTCTCAATCACACTGCCGATGGCTGCGAGCAGGCTGGGAACGTAGCGACCGCCCATCCACTGACCACCCTGCGGATCGAAGACGGCCTTCAGCTCATCGACGACGAAGCTCACATCCCCGCCGCGCCGGAACACGGCGCTGATCATTCGGGTGAGAGCCACCGTCCAGGCGTAATGCTCGAGGTTGCGCGTGTTGATGAAGATCTCGAACGGTCGCCGGCGACCATCGTGCTCGATGTCGTTGATCGTGATGTAGATCGCGTGGTCGCTGCCGGGCCACTTGAGCTTGTACGTATACCCCGCAAGCACCGGCTCCCGTTCGAGGGGCTTCGACATGTAGACGACGCCATCGTCGGATGGCCGGGTGACGAGCTGCCGTTGTGCAGCCCTTGCGACGCTGGACTTGCTGGCCGCCTGCTTTGAAGCCTCCTGCTCCGACATCGTGCGGCTGGAGAGCACGGCGCCCGTCACCGGGTTCGGCCGGAAGGTTGTGCATCCCTTGAGGCCCAGATCGTAGGCGTCGAGGTAAACGTTCTGGAATTCCTCGAAAGAGATGCTCGGCGGGCAATTGATCGTCTTGGAAATCGAGCTGTCCACGTGCCGTTGCAGCGCCGCCTGCATCTCCAGATGCGCCGAGGGTGGTAACTCGGCCGTTGTCACGAACGAATCCGGCAGCGGCACATCTTCCCCAAAGCGCGCCCGGAATAGCGCGTAGGCGTAGTCCTCAACCATGATCTCGCGATGTGTGCCGTCCCGCTCCAGAACGCGGCGCTTGTACCGGAAGTCGAACACAGGCTCGACGCCGCTCGACACATTGCCGGCGAGCAGCGAGATAGTTCCCGTTGGTGCGATGGACGTCAGGCATCCGTTGCGGATGCCGTGGGTGGCGATGGACTGTCGGACTTCCGTCCCAAGCCGAGCGACGCCGGGTCGCGCCAGAAACTTGTCGGCATCGTAAAGCGGGAATGCGCCTTTCTCTGCGGCTAGTTCGGCGCTCGCGAGATAGGCCGCGCGCTGAACATGCGCCATCCATGTCTCAGCCAGCGAAAGCGCCCGTGGGGAGCCGTAGCGCGCCCCGACGAAGATGAGCGCATCCGCAAGCCCGGTGATGCCGAGGCCGATGCGCCGCTTGGCCATGGCCTCCTTGCGTTGCGCTTCGAGCGGGTAATTGGACGCGTCGATGATCGCGTCGAGCAGTCGGACCGCGATCCTCACCCGCTCCTCGAGACGGCCAACGTCGAGGTCGGCCCCCGGCTCGAACGGCCGGTTGATGAGCCGCGCAAGGTTGATGGACCCGAGAAGACACGCGCCATAGGGTGGCAGCGGCTGCTCTCCGCACGGGTTCGTCGCGTGGATCTGCTCGCAATAGGCGAGATTGTTCTCGTCGTTGATCCGATCGATGAAGATCACGCCGGGCTCGGCATACTCGTAGGTGGCGCGCATGATCTTTTCCCACAGATCACGCGCCCTTACCGTCCGATAGACACGGCCATCGAACACGAGATCCCAGGGGCGATCCTCGCGAACCGCCCGGATGAAACCGTCGGTGACAAGAACTGATAGATTGAAGTTGCGCAGACGCGTCGGGTCCGACTTGGCCGCCACAAACTCCTCGATGTCCGGGTGATCGCACCGGAGCGTCCCCATCATTGCTCCGCGCCGGGCCCCAGCCGACATGATGGTGCGGCACATAGCATCCCAGACGTCCATGAAGCTGACGGGGCCTGAAGCGTCGGCGCCGATGCTCTTGACCAGCGCGCCCTTGGGGCGAAGGGTCGAGAAATCGTGGCCAATGCCGCCGCCCTGCTGCATGGTCAGCGCGGCTTCCTTCACGTTGTCGAAGATCGAGGCAAGGTCGTCCTCGATCCGGCCCATGACAAAGCAGTTGAAGAGGGTGACCTGCCGGCCGCTGCCCGCACCCGCGATGATGCGCCCCGCAGGCAGGAACTCGAAGCTGGCCATCGCCTCGTGGTAGCGCTGCTCCCAGCGCTCGCGGGCTTTCTTGCCGCCCTTTTCGACCGAAGCAGCCGTGCGCGCCACGCGCCGCCACGTGTCGTCCAACGTCCGGTCCACCGGCGCCCCGTCTGCCGATTTCAGCCGGTACTTGTACTGCCAGATGTGCTCCGAGATCGGGCTGATGCTGAACGGATCGGGGTGCATGGCAGAACTCCGTAACTCGTGCCGAGAGTAGCCCCACCCCCTGCTCTCGTCAACCTTTTGTTCTCTTAAAGTTCTTGTTTTGTATTAACTAGCTTGACTGCTGCCGGCGGCGGGTTGGGCCCCGCGGCAGCCTCGGCAATGAGTCGGCTGCAGGCCGTCTCGATCCTGTCGACGACCAAAGCCTTGAATTCGGATCGCTTCAGGCCCGGTGCAATAGGCTCGAGGATTTCGACGACAATAGTTCCCGGGTAGCGCTCGATCCGTCGCCGCGGCCAGTAAAGGCCGGAATTGAGCGCCAAGGGCACGCAAGGAACGCCCAACGCCTCGTAGAGCATCGTGAGCCCAGGCTTGTAGTCAGGCGGGGCGCCCGGCGCACGCCGCGTGCCTTCCGGAAAGACGAGAATTTCGCGCCCGGCCTCGATTCTCTTGCGCGCCTCCCGCAGCAACTCACGCATGGCGGCGCCAGCGGCCTGCCGGCGCACAGGGATCATACCGAACTTTCGGGAAAACCACCCATAGAACGGAATCCACATCAACTCGGCTTTCATGACGAGCGCCGGGTCCCGGAACAATGGGATGAGAGCGAAGGTATCCCAAGCCGACTGATGTTTCGCCGCCACCAGAATTGGGCCCGGAGGGAGGCGTTCGAGCCCCCTGACCTCCATCCGTGTTCCGACGATCTTTTCAAGCCACCACAAGCTCACGCGGGCATGCAGCTTCAGCGCCGCCATGGCCCATGATCGTGGCCCGAAGAGAAGCGGGCTACCAAGCAGCAAGAAGACAGCCGTATTCACGTAAAAGACAACGGCAAAAATGATCGAGCGCAACATCGCGGGACTTGGTCGTCAGGAACGGTCAGGTATCTTTGCTGCGGCTATCCCCTGGGAATTGACCAGCCGGGCCAAGGCATAGCGCGCGGCTGACGGCAGGAACTTCAAATACTCGGCAACAAGCAAACGCACGAGAGCAGGGTTGGTCCACCAGGCCCCATCACGCGCCTGCCCAAACGCAACTGGATAGGGAATGAGCTCGACATCGGGCATGACGCGGCCAAGCTCAACCAGAGTTCGCGGCATGTGATAGCTGGAGGTCACGACGATCAGGCTCGTAAAGCCATGCTGCTGGACCCACGCGCGCGTCTCTTCCGCATTCCCGATAGTGTTCTGCGCTTCGTACCCCAGGTCCACGCAACAATCGAAGAGGCGTTGATCGAGCTGCGTCAGTCGCCGGATCTCCTCGCCGGTCGCCTGGCGATTGACCCCCGTCACAAGCAGTCTCTTGGCGAGCCCGCGTGCCAAGAGCTCGGCGGCTACTGAGATTCGCTGCTGCGTCCCCGTGAGCGCCACGATTCCATCCGCTTTGTGAGGCTGTGACGCGGGCGCCTCGGAGAGGACGGCGTTCGCGAACACGACGAACCCGATGCCGAGAGCCGCGAGCGCTATCAGCCCGGTCCCTATCCAAAACCGCCACTTTCTCCGTGCTCTAACCATCAAGTGCGTCCGACCGCCGGCTCGGCTTATGCTGCCGCTCCAGGCTCCCCCACAGCTCGAGCCGCAAACCTGATTCAAGCGGTGCTAGGATGAAAGTCTCCTAATTGGGCGCCGCCAAATTTTACAATTCCTCATTGCCGCGCATGCAGGATGCGATAAACACCGAACCGCGACGTGAGCATGCATAAGCCGGCAATCACGACCACGACGAAGCCAAGAAACACATAGCCCGGGGTATCGAGCACGCCGGTGCCGACGAGGCGGCGCAAGTCTGCCATCGTCACCGTGCCACCGCCAAGCAGCTCCATCATCGCCGGCATTGTGTAAAACACGGCCATGGCGCAGAGCGCTCCAACGAGCCCCGCGCGGATGCCGAGAGAAAGGAAATGGCGCTCGAACTCGCGCGCGATGAACCGGTCCGTCGCCCCCACGAGGTGCAGAACTTCCACGATCTCCCGGTTCGACGCCATCGCGCTGCGGGTGGCCGAGATGATGATTGCGGTCGTGGCCGCGGCCACCAGAAGGAGAATGGCCAACCCACCGAGGGCGAATGAGCGAGTCACCGTACGGATCTGCTGTTGCCAATGCCGATGGTCGTCCAGGATGACGCCCCGGAACTGGCGAGAAAGCGTCTGGCGCAAGGCCTGGATATCGGGCGGATTGCTGCGATCAAGCTCCAAAGCGATGAGGCGGGGCACCGGAAGGGTGTTCAGCACGTCGAGCTGCCCAAGCCACGGTTCGAGCAAGGCGTTCGACTCAGCCACGCTCAGCGCCCGGGCACTGCGGACGCCCGGCTGGCGAGTGAGGAACGCCACGACGTCATTGAGCGCGCTCTCGACGTTCGGCACTTCCGTGGGTTCGATCTGGACCGTCACCTCGCTGGCAATGTCCCGCAGCCAGGCCGACGCGGACTGGTTGATCATATAGACGGCGCCCGCGGTGAGACACGCGAAGAAGCACATGATCGAGATGACAAGCGTCAGTGAACGGCCTGTCACCGAATCGGGCGGAACGATCGGGGTCGTTGCCGGGTCGCGCGGCGGCTTCGTCGGAACATAGCTCTCACGCCCCAACGACTGCTGCGGACTTTGCGTTGCTGCGTGCTCGTAATCCATCGAGCGCGAATGCCCAGTGCCAGGATCGTTCAGCGCGTAGCCGCTATAGTCGTCTCGCTGGTACGCCGTCTCAAACCGGGTTGAGATCGGTCTGTCATACGATCCTGACATATCCCTCGTGAAGCTCCAGGCGCGGCGCCCTGAACTGCCGCATCAGTTGATGGTCGTGGGTGGCGATCACCACAGAGGTGCCGAGCCTGTTCAGCTCGATGAACAAACGCAGAAGTCTGCGGGCCATCTGCGGGTCGACGTTACCGGTTGGCTCGTCGGCAAGCAGCAGCTCAGGCTTGCCGATCACGGCGCGCGCGATTGCCGCGCGCTGCTTCTCTCCGCCCGAGAGCACGGAAGGATAGGCATGCATCCGGTCACCGAGCCCCACCCACTGCAGCAGATCGGTGACGTCGTCCTTGTAGTCCGAAAGCCGCTTGCCCACCACCCGCAGAGGCAACGCTACGTTTTCCCAAGTCGTGAGGTGGTCGAGCAACCGGAAATCCTGAAACACGATGCCAATTCGCCGCCGCATTTGCGCCTTGCGGGCCGGCGTCAGTCGGCTTACGTCCTGATCGAAGATATAGAGCTGTCCTCGCGTCGGCGTGAGTGAGAGGAACAGCAGCTTGAGCAGCGAGGTCTTGCCCGCGCCGGAGGGCCCGGTGAGGAAGTGAAACGATCCGGGCTTCAGGTGGAAGCTCACCTCCCGTAAGACTTCGGGCCCCCGGCCATATTTTAATCCGACGTTCTCTAATCGGATCACTGCAGACTTCCCCCGATTCTCCCGTTCAGTCTTATGCGGGATGCGGCCACATCGATCAATCGCAGGATTGTGGCGCGTTCGTGTGCACCCGAATTTGCCCTGCCGGAGGGAGCCCACCCGGAAGCATCCGGAGCGAGCCGCCATGCCGCAGCCCTTATGGTCCCCCAGGTTGTGGGGATGTGCTAATCAGCCGATATATGAGGCAATTCGAAGTTGAGCCGGCGGGGACCTGAATGAGTGAGACGAACGCCGAGAGCGATCGCGTCGAAGTCGTATTTTCTTCCGAGGAGATCGCCAACCGGATTGACGCGATCGCTACGCAAATCGCGGAGCAGAAGCTCGACCGGCTCCTCGTCATTGCAATTCTCAAGGGGAGTTTCGTCTTCGCCGCGGACTTGATTCGCGCCCTGTACAAGGTCGGGCTACAGCCCGAGGTCGACTTCATCTCCCTCTCCAGCTACCGCAAGGGCACCAAGTCCTCCGGCAAGGTCGAGATCCTTCGCGACATCGAGATGGACGTGAAAGGCCGCAACGTGCTGCTGGTGGACGATATATTGGAGTCCGGCCGCACCCTCGCGTTCGCGAAGGACCTCGTTACCGCGCGTGGCGCCCAGAAGGTGCTGACGTGTGTGCTCCTCAACAAGCCCGTGGAAAGAGCGGTCCAAGTGGAAGCCGACTTTGCGGCGTTCGAATGCCCGAACGTTTTCGTGGTAGGCTACGGCATGGACCTCGCACACAGGTTCAGGGAGCTCCCGTTCGTAGGGCATCTTCAGAACCGATCATAGGCTTTGCATTCGAGGGAGGGGCCAAATGGCACGGATACTTCTGGCAGACGATGACCCCGCCTCCCTCGATTTGATCGGCCGGACCCTGATGGCGGATGGCCACGAGGTGCTCCGTTGCGCGGATGGCACCGAAGCGTTCCAGCAGCTCTCCGCGGCTCCCGACAAATTCGATCTCCTGTTGACCGACATCGAGATGCCCGGAATGGACGGCCTGCAGCTCGCTGGCCGGGCAGCGACGCTCGCTCCTGACCTGAAGATTTTGCTGATGTCCGGCTTTTCCGAGAGTTCGGATCAGGCCGGAAACCTCGGTTTTTCGATTGCCGGCTTCATCAGCAAGCCGCTGTCGCTCGAACAGGTGCGAAACGCCGTGCGGTCGGCGCTGGCGTAACCTCATGTTCGCTGCTGTTCCTACTCCGGGGTGGTAACCGACACGGACCTGTATTGCGTGCGAAGGCGTACGCGCTCGCGGTGAAGCGTATAGAGCCCAGCGCCAATGACGATCGCGATGCCTAGAAAGGTGAGTGCATCAGGAAGCTCGCCGAACACGAAGTAACCCGACAACACGGCGAACACAGTCGCAACGTACCGGAACGGGGTGACCACCCCCATATCGCCAGAACGCATGGCAATGACGGTCCAATAGTTTCCGCCGAAAGCGGTCACCCCCGCAGTCGCCAGGAACGCAATCTGACCCAGGGACGGCATCTTCCAGGCTTCCACGGGCGCGAGGGCCAAACCACCCAGCATGACGCTGATGGCGGAAAAGCTTGTGAGCATGAGAGCCGGAAATGCCAGCCCTATGTGCTTCGTGAGAAGATCACGGGTTGCGACACATGCCACCGACGCGAGCACGAACACAGATGCCCAGTGGAATGCAGACGTCCCGGGCCGGATGATGATAAGCACGCCGATCAGGCCAACCACCAACGCCGTCCAGCGGCGCCAACCAACCGGCTCGCCGAGAAACAAGGCCGCGCCGCCAGTGATCGCCAGCGGCGCGAACTGACCGATGGCGTTGACTTCCGCAAACGGTATGCTCTGCAGGGCAAGAAAGAAAAAGAGCGTTGCGCCCACGTCCGAGATCGCGCGGATGAGCATCGTGGGCGTAATGGCGACGTAGACATTCCTGAGCGCCCCAGTGGCGTAAGCGGCGCACAACGTGATGCTGCTCGCGAAGACCCCGCGGACGAACATTATTTCGCCGGTCGGCAGCTCTCTGCCCACGAACTTGATGATCGAGTCGCCGGCTACGAAACTCGCCATCGCGGCGACCATAGCGAGAATGCCGCGCAGGTTGTCACTGCCGGCCAAAGCCGATCTCACCGACGACAGCATAAGATTTCTGACGAGCCTCCGCGGAGCCGCTCTTCACCCTCGGTGAGCAGGCAAACCGCGCCAATCTACGAGCAGCCCGAAATGGCGCGCAAGAGCCTTACCTGCATAACTCGGGCGACAAAGCCGCTGCCGACAGGGCACGCCTAGTTGCTGTCCGACCCTCCCTCTTTCGGCGGCTCTGGAGCCGCCGGCGCATCGAACGATGGCGGCGCAGACGGAACCGCTGGCGTATCAAATGACGGCGGCGCCGACGGGAAGGCGGGCGGCGCACCGAATGAAGGAGGCGCGCTTGGGAATGCCGGTCCCCCCGGTGGCCCGAAGGAGGGAGGCGCACCAAAGTCGCTCGGCGCTCCGGAGCCAAAGCCTGGTAGCTGGATCTCGATCTGGCTCGGGTCGATCTGCGGAGCCGCCGACTTGTAATGCGTAACCATTCCAGGGAAGGCGATAACCAGCGCCACCATGATCAGCTGTATGACGACGAACGGTACCGCGCCCCAATAGATCTGCCCCGTCGTCACCGGCTCCATCGTCTTGCCAGTAACCTTGTCGATGTACGTCTCACGCGGCGCCACCGAGCGCAGGAAGAAGAGCGCGAACCCGAACGGCGGATGCATGAAGCTGGTCTGCATGTTCACGCTCAGCATCACGCCCAGCCAGATCAGATCGATGCCGAGCGTCTCGGCCGCGGGAACAAGCAGCGGAATGATGATGAAGGCGAGCTCGAAGTAATCGAGGAAGAACGCGAGCAAGAAAACGAGCACGTTGATGAAGATGAGGAAGCCGAGCTCGCCGCCGGGCAGCGACGTCAGCAGATGCTCCACCCACAGGTGGCCATTCACGCCGTAGAAGGTCAGCGAGAAAATCCGTGCACCGATCAGGATGAACAGCACGAACGCCGACAGCTTCGCGGTCGCTTCCGTGGCCGATTTAACGATGGCGAAGTTCAAGCGTTTCGGATCGCGGTCGACAATCCGCTTTCCGGCTGCCAGCAAGAGGGCGCCGACGGCCCCCATCGCACCACCCTCAGTCGGAGTTGCAACGCCTATGAAAATGGTGCCGAGGACAAGGAAGACCAGGAACAGCGGCGGCACCATCACGAAGGTGACCTGCTGGGCGAGCAGGGAAAGGAAACGAAAACCGGTCAGTTTGCCGAGGACCCAGTTCACCACCGCCACGGCGAACGCGAAGACGATAGCCACCGCCATGACGAGAATTACGAAATCGGCGCCGCGATAGTCAGAATCGCGCATCACGTACCAGCCGACAGCAGCTGACACGAGCGTCAGAATGAGCAGAGAGGTGAGCCCCCGCGAACCGTTTGCCTCCTTGTAGCCGACCGCCTCGGGCGGCAAACCGGGAGCGGATTTCGGCGAGATGAGGCTCACGAGGAACACATAGCCCGCATAAAGCCCAGCCAAGACCAGACCGGGGATGAAGGCGCCCTGGTACATGTCACCAACGGAGCGTCCGAGCTGGTCGGCCATGACGATGAGAACCAGCGACGGCGGGATGATCTGTGCGAGTGTGCCCGACGCCGCGATGACACCGGTCGCGACCCGCCGGTCGTAGCCGTAGCGCAGCATGATCGGCAGTGAGATGAGGCCCATCGCGATGACCGAAGCCGCCACCACGCCCGTCGTGGCCGCAAGCAGGGCGCCGACAAAGATGACTGCATAGGCGAGTCCGCCGCGAACCGTGCCGAAGAGCTGGCCGATGGTGTCGAGCAGGTCCTCAGCCATGCCGGACCGTTCTAGTATTAGCCCCATGAACGTGAAGAACGGCACCGCGAGCAGGGTGTCGTTGTTCATCACGCCGAATATGCGCTCAGGGAGCGACTGCAGCAGCGGCCAGGAAAGGTTGATCGTGCCGCCCGACAAAGGAGCGAGCTCAACGCCGATGGCGAAGAACAAAAGTCCGACAGCCCCCAGTGAGAACGCGACCGGATACCCAAGCAGCAGGAAAACAACCAGCGCCAGGAACATGATCGGCGCCAAGTTTTCCGCAATGAATGCAACCATGTCTCTAAGTCTCCGAAGCTCCCTTGGGCGTGTTGCAGTTGTCTTATTGGCCGGCGCGGCACCGGCTGATTTGGCCTGACGGCCGAAACTGACGGGTCGCTAAGGCTTGGCTTGCGGTGTCCCAAGGTCTTCCAGCAGCCGCTTGGCCTCCGCCTCGGCCGATGCAAGGTGTCCGCCGCCACCCGATGCCGTATCCTCAAGGTCCCCTTTCATAATGGCGATGCGCTTGATGAGCTCGGAAATCCCCTGCAACAGCAGCAACGCAAAACCGAGCGCGATCAGGAACTTTGGGGGGTAAAGAGGAAGGCCGCCCGCGTTCGAGGACTGCTCGTTCTGCTCATAGGAGCGCAGGAAAAAAGGGATGGCGGTGTAGAGGATCACCAGGCACATCGGGATGAGGAACAGCGTGTGGCCGATGACGTCGATGATGTTGCGGGCCGAGCGCGGCAGGTGATTGTTCACGATGTCGATGCGGATGTGCTCGTTGGATGAAAGCGTCCACGACGCACAAAGGAGGAAAACGGCGCCGAACAGCCACCACTGTAGTTCAAGCCAGGCGTTGGAACTCGTGTCGAAAAGCTTGCGGACGATGGCGTTGCCCGCGCTAATGAGAATTGCGGCAAGGATCAGCCAGGCCACCCATCTCCCGATCCAGCCATTGATCCGGTCGATAGTGCGGCTGATAACCAGGAGTCCCTTCATCCTGCGCACCTCCGACCGATATACTGCTTCATCAATGCTCTGCCCTCGTTAGCTGGGTGCGTGTATAGCGAGGCAGGTCATGGAGTCCAGCGCTCTGCTGCCGCTCCGCCAAAAGAATGAGCTTGAAATAGTGCCGGAGAACGGAAGCCGCCGACCGGTACTCGCGCGAGGAAGATGAGTCATGACGGTCAGCAAAGATCAAGTGTTGGAGCAGCTCAGGCGTGTAAAGGGGCCTGATCTTCAAAGCAATATCGTCGACCTCGGGCTCGTCTCGGAAATCATCATCAAGGATCAGCGCGTCTACTTCTCGATTACGGTGCCGATTGAGCGCGCGCAGGAGCTCGAGCCGCTCCGGCAGGCGGCAGAGAAGGTCGTGAAGGAAATTCCCGGCGTGAGCGGTGTCACGGCGGTACTCACGGCTGAAACCCAAGGAGGCTCACGGGCGGCACAACCTCAGGGAGCGGGTTCTCGTGTCGTCGAGCATCCCCGCGTTCAGCAGGCCCGCATTGCTGCCCAATCCGGACGTCCTGGCGGCCTAGCCGGAAGGCAAGCCAGCACTGTGCCCGGCGTGAAGCACCTCATCGCTGTCGCCTCCGGCAAGGGCGGCGTCGGCAAGTCGACCACGGCCGTCAACCTGGCTCTGGGCTTCCGGGCCATTGGGCTCAACGCTGGCATTCTCGATGCCGACATCTACGGCCCGTCTCAGCCACGACTGCTGGGCCTTTCAGGCCGTCCGCAGGTGATCTCAGGCAATACCGTGAACCCCATGAAGGGCTATGGCCTGCAGGTCATGTCCATGGGCTTCCTCGTCGATGAGAGCACCCCGATCATCTGGCGTGGGCCGATGGTCGTTTCGGCCCTCAATCAGATGTTGCGCGAAGTCGCCTGGGATAATCTCGACGTCCTGGTCATCGACATGCCGCCCGGCACCGGCGACGTGCAGCTCACCATGGCGCAACAGGTGCCGCTTTCAGGTGCCGTCATCGTTTCCACGCCGCAGGATCTGGCGCTGATCGATGCCCGCAAGGGGCTCAACATGTTCCGCAAGGTGGACGTGCCGGTCCTCGGCATCATCGAGAACATGAGCTACTTCATTTGCCCGAAATGCGGTGAGCGCTCCGACATTTTCGGGCATGGCGGCGCCGAGCATGAGGCTGTAAAGCTTGGCGTCCCATTCCTGGGCGCTGTGCCACTGCACATGGAGATCCGCTCGCGTTCGGATTCCGGCCAGCCGATTGTCGCCACGAACCCGGAGAGTCCGCACGCGCAAATCTACCGCGAGATCGCTGCGAAGACCTGGAACGAATTGCAGGTCTCACTTGGTACCCGCACCAATCCTCCGAAGCTCGAGCTCAGCCCGAACCGCGATGCACTCAAGGTGACCTTTGAGAACGGCGAAAGCCACGAGCTGACAGCCGAGATGCTGCGGGTGATGAGCCCGTCTGCTGAAGTTCAGGGGCACAGCCCTGATCAGCGTGTGACTGTCGCGCAGAAACGGCACGTGAAGATCAACGATCTCCGGCCCGTCGGCAATTACGCGGTGCGCATCGTTTTCGACGACGGGCACGACACTGGTCTTTACACCTGGTCCTACCTGCAGACCCTCGGGCGCGAGAAGGAGCAGCGGTGGGCGAGCTATCTCCGGGAGCTCGAAGAAAAGGGGCTCTCGCGCGGATAATCGCAGCTCTGCTGATAGAGGACAGGTTCCCGCCGCCCGCGTATCTCCCATGCGCGGGCGATTCTCGGCTTGCGCGGGCGGCGCGAGTACAGTGAGTTCTTGCGCCAGTACTGATCAGCTCGTCTGGACGAAGGATAAGTGATGAAGGACGGGGCCACCCGCGCCGACGACATCTTCTTGCCGTTCGAAACGCCGCCTGCTCCTGGCGAGGTCATTGAAGTTGCGCCGGGGATTTTGTGGGCGCGGATGCCGCTGCCGGTCCGGCTCAATCACGTGAACATCTGGCTGCTCGAAGAAGGTAACGGATGGACGGCTGTCGATTGCGGTCTCGACTCTCCAGAGACCAGAGCGGCGTGGGAACAGCTGATCGCAGGGCCTCTTAGGGGCAAGCCCGTTCGCAGGCTTGTCGCCACGCATGGCCACGTCGACCATGTCGGCCTCGCTGGCTGGATCACCGCGCGCTTCGAGGCGCCTTTTCACGCAACATTGGCGGCCTGGCTTTGGGCACGAGTGACGTACGCAGGCCGTGATGAACCCACGAGCGCCCATGCTCTCGAGCATCTCCGCATCCATGGTTGCGATCCTCGCCACATCGAAGCCTACGCGCGGAATCGCGGCCCGTTGTTGAAACTCTTTTACGAGCCGCCGCGCGCGCATCTTCGCCTCAAGAATGAAGAGCTGATTGAAATGGGCGGTCGGCGATGGAAAGTTGTCGTCGCGGATGGGCACGCCGACGAGCACGCCTCCTTTGTCAGCACCAGCGGCGATGTGGTGATTGCCGGAGACCAAATCCTCCAGCGCATTTCCCCGGTGGTGGGCGTCTTTTCAGGCGAACCGTTGGCCGATCCGTTGACGGACTATCTAGCCTCGCTCGAGCGCTTCCGCGGGCTTCCGGACGATACGCTGGTGCTGCCCTCGCACGGCCTGCCCTTCCGTGGGCTCGACGTGCGTCTCGATCAACTGGCGCATCACCATCAGCGCAGGCTCGATATCGTTTTCGATTCCCTCGATCAGCCTCGAACTGCCACTGAATGCGCACACGTCCTCTTCGCGCGGGCAATGGCTGAGGGGCAATGGTACCTGGCGCTGGCAGAAACGCTCGCCCACCTGCATCGGCTCGTCACGATCGGTTTCGTCCGACGGGAGATAGATGCGGATGGTGTGATCCGTTTTGCCCGCACCTGAGCCGAAGGCGATCAATCAAGCAGCAGGCTGTCATCTGCCAATTGCTGCCCACGCAGGCGGGCGAATTCGGCGAGCAGGTCGGGGACGTCGAGACGTGCGCGCGCCTCGCCCTCGACATCCAGAACGACTTGGCCTTCGTGCAACATCACCGTGCGGTCGCCAAAATCGAGCGCCTGGCGCATGGAGTGCGTGACCATCAGCGTGGTCAGCCGGTGTTCCGAGACGATCTTTCTCGTCAGCTCAAGGACAAATTCCGCCGTCTTCGGATCAAGCGCCGCGGTGTGCTCGTCGAGCAGCAAGACCTGAGCCGGGCTCAACGTTGCCATAAGCAGGCTCACCGCCTGCCGCTGCCCGCCAGATAACAGGCCGACCTTGTCGCCAAGGCGCCCTTCAAGGCCGAGACCGAGAGATCTGAGCTTCGCCCGAAATTCCTCTCGCAAGTGACGGTTGATCGCGAGCTTCAGCCCGCGCTTGCGCCCTCTTGCGGCTGCGAGCGCTAGATTCTCCTCGATAGTCAGTGACTCGCAGGTGCCGACCAACGGGTCCTGGAAGACTCGAGCGACAAGCCCGCTCCGCCGCGGTGACGGCCAGCGCGTAACGTCCTGCCCGTCGATGAGAATGCGGCCGCCTTGCGGAATCACCTCGCCGGCAAGCGCGTTGAGCAGCGTCGACTTGCCCGCACCGTTCGAGCCGATGACCGTCACGAACTGGCCGTTAGAGACTTCGAGATCGAGTCCCCTGAGAGCCTTCGTTTCCATCGGTGTGCCACGATGGAAGGTGACGGAAATTCCCTCGACGCGGATCATGGCGATGCCCGCTTGGTAACGGCAGCCGAGAAGAGCGATGACAGGCTGTTTCGCAAGCCCGGTAAAATAAGCGCCACGGTAACCAAAATCGCCGTCACCAGATTGAGATCCGATGCCTGCAGCCCCAGCGCATCGCTATTCAGGGCGAGCGCGATGGCGAGGCGATAAATGACCGATCCAGCCACACATCCGATGGCCCAGATGAGCACAGAACGCGTGCCAAAGAGCGCCTCTCCCACGATGACCGCTGCAAGACCGACCACAATTGTTCCGGTCCCCAGCGTGACATCGGCAAATCCGTTCATCTGCGCGAAAAGCGCCCCGGCCAGAGCGACGAGACCGTTACTCATCGCCATGCCAATGTACGTCGCCTGCTGCGTCTCGACGCCCTGGGCACGCGCCATACGGGGATTGGCACCTGTCGCCCGCATGGCAAGCCCGTATTCCGACAGCAAAAACCGGGCAACGAAGACTACAGCAGCGATGGCGATGACGCCTGCGAGGAGCGGCTTCACATACACCATGGCGAGCCCTAGGTCCTCGAACGGCGTGAGGACAGTTGGCTCTGAAATGATCGCCACGTTCGGCCGGCCCATGATGCGCAGGTTGATCGAATAAAGGGCGATCATCGTGAGGATGCTCGCCAGCAGATGCAGGATGCCGAACCGAATATTGAGAAAGGCCGTGACCAGGCCGGCGAAGCATCCGCACGCGATTGCAATTACGGTTGCGAGATAGGGATCTACGCCGCTAACAATGAGCGAGGCAGCAACGGCGGCGCCAAGAGGAAAGCTCCCATCGACGGTGAGGTCAGGGAAGTTGAGGACGCGGAATGACAGGAAGACACCAAGGCCCACCAAGCCGAAAACAAGACCGATTTCAACCGCGCCCAGAAAGGCAATCAAATTCATGCCGATGCCGCTCTTGATGTCTTCTGCTCAACAATGCCGTCACGATCCGGCCTAAAGCCAACTGCTCAAGCCGCGCCCGACAACGGCGCGACGTGCGCTGCTGACCAAGCCATGAAAGAGGTGCGGCCTACTTCACAACCTGCTTCGCGCGCGCCACCACACTCTCCGGGATCGTTACGCCCATGCGTTCGGCCGCCTTGAGGTTGACGTACAGCTCCGTCGTCTCGATGCCCTCAACCGGAATATCTCCCGGTTTTTCGCCTTTCAGGATGCGGACCACGATTTTGCCGGTCTGCCGGCCGACATCGTAGTAATTGAACCCAAGAGCGGCCATGGCCCCACGCGGCACAGAGTCCGTATCGCCTGCGTAGACGGGGATTTTGTTCTCGGTGCCGACCCGAATGACGGCCTCCAAAGCCGAAACGATCGTGTTGTCCGTCGGAATGTAAATTACGTCAGCCTTTCCGATCAGGCTTTGCGCCGCTGAAAGAACATCTGAGGACTTCGTTGCCGGCGCCTCGATGATCTCAAGCCCACGCGGACCGGCCTCGGTCTTGAGCAGCTGTAACAGCGACAGGGAGTTCGCTTCGCCCGGGTTGTGTAGCACGCCGATGCGCTTCGCGTTCGGCGTGATCTCCTGGATCAGCTCGAGGTGCTTGCCGATGGGCGACAAGTCCGTGACGCCCGTGACGTTGCCGCCCGGCTTTTTGGGATCACTCACCAGCTTGGCGCCGACCGGATCGGTGACAGCAGTGAAAACGACCGGAATGTCCTTCGTGGCCGCAACGACAGCCTGAGCCGAAGGCGTGGAAATCGGCACGATCACATGCGGTTTCGCCCCTACAAGCTTGCGCGCGATCTGTGCAGCCGTGGCCGGGTTACCCTGCGCGCTCTCATATTCAAAGCGCAGGTTCTTGCCCTCCTCGTAACCGTTGGCCTCGAGCTCATCGCGGACGCCGTCGCGCGTCGCATCGAGCGCCGGATGCTCCACGATGGCTGTGGTTGCAACGAAGACGGTCTCCTGAGCGCCAACAACACCAACAAATCCATTTGCGATGACTGCAGTGGCAGCGCCGGCCAGCAATGCTTTCCAGGAGCGAGCCATTGTTTCCTCCCCCGGGGCTTAGTGCGGGTTAATGAGAAGTTAAGGCAACATGCCGGCCAGCCCGTTCACCGTCAAGCTGGCCGCAGATCGAGGGCCAGCGACGCGCTCGGGCAGCAGCTCAGTGAATATTGATCGACAATCCGAACATCGCCGCGAGGATTCCCGCGAAAATTCCCGCGAGTGGCGGCACGAACCACGAGGCGGCAAGTCTCAACCCCACAAATGGCCACCCCATGATCGGGCTTTCGTAAGAAATGACCCGGTGGAAAGCGTACACTGACCACCCGGTTATGAGCGCGATCACCTGCGGCCCACCCGCGCCCTGATGGGCGAACAGAATGGCGATCGGGAAGGAAACAATCGGCCCGCCGGGCATCAGGCCGCCCAGGATCGATGCCGCCATGATCCCGACCAACCCAGTCTCTGCCCCGAGTACCGCGGCGATGGCTTGCTTCGGCACAAGCTCGGCGATGCACGAAGCTGCGACCAACGCGAAGGGAAGCCGGACGAGGATTCTCAAAGTTTCCTGCCGGGCAAAGACGCCGGCCCGCGGAATGATCTCTCGATCCTTGCGGAAGGCGTAGACAGCAACGGCCGCCGTAACAATGAGGAGAATGAGCAGCGAGCCGAGCATCACTCGTCTCCCCGAAGCCGGCGACTTCCGCCAATGGGCAAATCTGGCACCAGCTGGAACAGCAGCCGCGCAATAAAGCCGGCCAGAACGGGCAACGGGATGCTCGCCAGCATCCGCGCGACGACGAAATCCGTGCCCAGCAACGGCAGCTCCCAGATGATAAGGCGGTGCAGGCCAAGCACCGACCACGCGGTTAGATAAGCCACGACAGCGCCGATGTCGGCCCCGGCCAGCGCCAAGGCGTAGACAATCGGGAAAGCCGCAAAGGGTCCACCAGGCGTTGCAGCGCCCAGCGCGGTGGCCAGCACGAGCCCACGCCACCCCGATTCGGCTCCGAGGATCGGGGCAATGCGCGCCGGGTCGGATAGCTCCTTCACGAGGCCGCCGAGAAAGAGGCCCACCACGATCATCGGTGTGACTGTCGCAAGCAACCTCGCCGACTGTGAAAGTGCAGCGAAAAGCGCGTCCCAGCCTTCCGCCCAGGCCAAAGCCATCATCGACACGGCGGCGAGCAGAACGAAAAACCAGGTGGCGCCGTCCACGGCCTTGGGCGCCGGCGTATCGGAAGTGCGATCGGGTGAAGAACCGGGTGTTTCGATCATCGTATCGGGCTGCCACGCTCTGTTTGGCAGATGCCGGCAGCTCTGTCACCCGCTGGCAGTGACAGGGGACCTATGACTAGAGCGTGGTCCGGCCGGGGGGATTTGGGGGAGCTCATGATCGATTTTTTCTTTCGTAGGGTCGGATCCCGCCGGCCGGACCTTGGCTCACTATGACATGCCACCGTGGGGTGGGCTGTTCTCTAGGAAACAGCCTCCGGTCATCGGTCAGTGATTGGCCATGGTTGAAAGAGTGACTTAGGATGCCGACAAACGGACAGCAGGAGGGCCGTATGTTGCTCCCACTCAAACTGTTCCTGCCTGCCCTGCTTACGATATTCGCGCCAATACTTCTTGCCGCTGAGGCGATCGCTGCGGCGGCCGATCAATGCCTCGCCCTCGCGCAGAACTCGAAATCCCTTGTCCAGCGGGCCTCCTGGAAAGTGGCGCAGCTCAAGCCCTCGGAGGTGCGGCTGACCTACATCGGCCACTCGACATTCCTGATTGAAAGCCCGGGCGGCGTGAAGATTGCCACGGATTACAACGACTACGTTCGGCCTTCCGTGAAGCCGGACATCGCGACGATGAACCGGGCGCATGACACGCACTACTCGCACTTTCCGGACCCGGCGATTCCTCACATCTTGCGCGGGTGGAGCGATTCAGGAGAGCCGGCAGTCCACGACCTGACCGTCGGCGACGTGCGCATCCGCAATGTGCCCACGAACATCCGAACGTGGGATGGCGGCACGAGGCCCTATGGCAATTCGATTTTTGTTTTCGAGATTGCTGGGCTGTGCATTGCGCATCTGGGGCACCTGCACCACACGTTGACGACGCAGCAGCTCGTGCAGATTGGTCAGATGGACGTCGTCCTGGTGCCGGTGGACGGCAGCTACACATTGGATCTCGACGGAATGCTCGAGGTGCTGCAGGCCTTGAAGGCGCCGCTGGTCATCCCGATGCACTACTTTTCGCAGTACACGCTGAACAGGTTCCTCACACGCATTGAAGATAGCTTCGATATCGTGCGCAATGAGGTGCCGACGGTCGTGGTATCGCGCGCAACGCTGCCAGCAAAACCGCAGGTGCTCGTGTTGCCTGGGGGGTAAGGGGCGCTTGGCAGGATTTTCCTAGCGCCACTTGCTCAGGAATCCATCGGACCAAGTCGTCATTCTCTGCCGCGGCACGCGCCTGACATAGCGACGTGAACGCCGCGAGGGAGCTGTCCGGCGGCGAGTTTCCGGATCAGCACTGGTGATGATCGTGAAATTCGGGGGTGTCTGGCGGCGCTGCGGCATCGAAGCGTCGTCAGTGACGATAACGGTCGCGCCGAGATGCAACGCCCGGCTCATCGCCAGCGCGTGATGGCGGCTTTCGAAGGAAATTTGATCGAGGACTTCGTCGCCATGCCACGAGACAAGATGTTGCTCGCGACGCGAGCGGCCAATGCCGAACGCGAGCCACACCAAGCCATTTCCACCGGGCACTGTGCCGGTGAGCGTGTAGACGTGCGTGCCGATTGGGGAATTCGGCTCCACGAAGTTCACGCGGGCAACCTGCTCGCGCACGCCATCGCGGAGAAGCAGGGCATTCCGGCTGCGGCGCGAAAAGATGATGGCGACATGCCCGGCGTCGGGCGCTTCAGCCAGAATTTGAGCCGGCCGCTGCACAACGTGCTGCAACAGCGGATTGTGCGCATCATGCACCGGAACCAGCGGGAACAGAGAACCGGACTGCACCACGTCCATGGCCTCGGTGCGCTGATCTGCCATGATGACCACGGTGCCCGGCACAACGATGCCGTCGAGCAGTCGCGCAAACGCTGGTGGAACTTTGATGCAGCCTAGCGAGGCCGGATAGCGCTGCACGTTCCGTGCGTGCAGGGCAACGCCGGTCCACGCAAACTCGCCCTTCTCGTCCCCGTCGGACTTACTGGCGAGGATTGTGAAAATGCCTGTGGGTGTTGCCCGGCCGCGGACGGGTTCGCAAGTGGAAATGCCGACCAGGATGCCCGCCTTGTAGACGTGAACGAGCCGGTGCCGCAAGGAAACAACGATCGTGACCGGCCCGCGCGATGGTTGGGACGGCTCCCAGACGAACTGGCCGGCTCTCAGTCCGGTGCGGTTGACGAAGCGCGTCGCCTCGGCGGTCTGTGGTATAGGACACAGCGCCACCGCGAGGCTCATGCCCAACATTGCGCGTCTGGTGACCGGCATCCCACCCCCCGGCCCATGCCTCATCGGAGCAAACTCTGGCCCCTGGATGAGTTAAGCCTAAGCGATTCGCGCGTTACGTGTAATGCCCCGGTTCCACTCAATTTTGAGTTGCAAACAACTATTTTCGTTTGCACCGCAGTTGCGCCGCGGAGCAAACCAGGAACCGAGCCAAGGTGGTGGGATCGTTGCAGGAAAAACTGGTGCGGGCCTTGCTCAACGCCGCCGGCTTTGAGGACGGAAGCCGCCAGTGGGAGGTGGTGGCGCAGCCCTGGTATCCTTGTGCCGGAAGTTGATACGCCCCTTGGTGAGATCGTACGGGGTCATCTCAACCGTCACGCGGTCCCCTGCAAGGATGCGGATACGGTTCTTCTTCATTCGCCCCGACGTGTAGGCAATGACCTCGTGACCGTTGTCGAGCACAACGCGACAACGTGCGTCCGGCAGTACTTCCGAGACGACTCCTTCGAACTCTAGAACCTCTTCCTTCGCCATACTTCTCCTTTCAGCACCGACTTCGGCGCACGTCCCCGACGCTCGGGGCGCCGGGGACGATGATCGACCTTCGCGTTGATCAGGACACGCGCAGGTTCACGGCCGACGTCTTGCCGTTCCTGCCGCGCTCCAGCTCGTATGAAATACGCTGACCTTCCCTTAAGGTCGACAGACCTGCCCGCTCAACGGCCGAGATGTGAACAAAGACGTCTGCTCCACCTTCCTCGGGCTGAATGAAACCATAGCCCTTCTGGCCGTTGAACCACTTCACCGTTCCTGTCGCCATATTACTTCTCGCACACTTCAAGCCGACCTCGAGGCCCAGTCCCCGAGACCATCAAATAACGCTTTGGGGACCAGTTCGTGCGGCCTCGAGAGCCGCCTTTCATGTGCTCCAAGCGAATTCGATACAGGTATATGAACCTATGGCGTGCCAAACGCAAGGATGACGCAGCTTTGCTTCGCTATCTCCATCGTCTGCTCCACCGTGGCGGCTTTCAGATCACGTCTTAATTAGGCCAGGTAAGCGCTTGTTTGCTACCGGCCCGGCCTTCCAGCCTGCCGCTTCGCCGCTCGGAACCTTCCCCATTTGAGCGAGTTGCAGATGCGGTCCGCGGTTAATGGAGCAAGGCTTCAATGACAGCCAGAAAAGCCGGCAAGATGACCGTCGAAGAGGCTGGGCGGAAAGGCGGCGTAGCGACATCCACCATCCACGGTCGCGGGTTCTACGAAGAAATCGGCCAGAAAGGCGGAGCCGCCCGGAGAGGTCAGCTCGGGCGCGAAGGCTATTCGAGATTGGGCCGCAAAGGCGGCGAAGCAACCAGCACGAAACACGGCTCCGGTTTCTACGCCGAAATCGGCAGGAAGGGCGGCGAAGCGGTTAGCCGCAACCGCGAGCACATGAGCCAAATCGGGCGCAAGGGAGGCGAAGCGCGCGCGGAAAAAGGTGCAGAGCAGCGTGCTCGCGAACGCCACTAGGGGCCGCATCTCCAGTTTGTCTTGTACTGCGTCACAGAAAATAGGGTGTGTCATGGCTAAGAGCAGGTCAGAAGGCGGGAAAATGACCGTCGAAGAGGCTGGCCGCAGAGGTGGAGCCGCCACCGCGCAAGCCAGAGGGCGGGAATTCTATAGAGAGATTGGCCGCAAGGGCGGCGAGGCCCGGCGCGGCAAGCTCGGTTCCGAAGGATATCGCGAGCTGGGACGCAAAGGTGGTGCCGCGACCTCACAGAAGCGGGCGTTCATGCGAGAGCCGCAGCATGGCGAAATGGGCGAACCCCAGCAGGCTGCTGCAAGCGAACCAACGTCTTCTGGCATGTCGGCTTCAACGGATCATCTCGGCGACGAATCGCAGAATTTGAGCGTTGCCGAGCCGATAACCCGCACCTGATCTTGCCCACATAGCCAGTCAGGCCCACCCTTCACCAGCTGATGATTGCTGCCGGGTTGGGCCTGCGGCTTGTCTGCCTTCCCCAGAACTTCTCGTCGATTTGATCCCAGCACTCGCGACCGTCTGCGGATTCGAGCATTCTGCTGTCTATTGATCGCTGCCGGTGCCTCGCTCAGACGTTAACCTTCAGGTGGCTACCGGCAGAAATCGGCAGTCGCAGCAGCGAGATTCGAAGTCCGTATGTGGGACGAGATCTTTTTCTACATCGCAGTCGGTTTCGTGGGCCAGGCCATCGACGGCGCGCTCGGCATGGCCTACGGCGTGACGGTTTCGTCCGTGCTGCTGAGCACCGGCGTTCCGCCCGCGATCACGAGCGCGTGTGTGCATGCGGCCGAAGTGGTGACGACCGGGGCATCGGGCCTCGCCCATTGGTGGCACGACAATTGCGACCGTCGCCTGATGGCTCGGCTGGTCATTCCGGGCATGATTGGCGGCGCACTGGGCGCATATGTCCTCTCAAATATCCCGGGCGAGACAATTCGGCCGTGGATCAGCGTGTATTTGATGGTGATCGGCCTGATCATTCTCTGGAAGGCCCGGAAGCCACCGCCTACCGAATATGTCACGCCAAAGCGCGTTGGGCCTCTTGGGTTTTTCGGCGGGCTGCTCGATGCTATGGGTGGCGGCGGCTGGGGACCGCTCGTCACCTCCACGCTACTTGGCTACGGAGCTGCGCCGCGCAAGGTCATTGGCTCGGTGAATGCGACCGAGTTTTTCGTCACTCTGACGATCTCGGTCACGTTCCTGTTCACCATTGGGCTGTCGCTTTTCCCGATTATCGCGGGGTTGGTCGTCGGCGGCGTCATTGCTGCGCCATTCGCAGCCATGGCCGTCCGTTACCTGCCAGCACGGCTGCTGATGGTGGCTGTGGCGTGCGTCGTGATCGCTCTAAGCCTGCGGACGATCTATCTGGCACTGATGCCTTAGGCTGCCAGCATTACATCCAGTCGTAGAAGCTGCTGGCAGCCCTCAGTTCTCGTCCATCTTGAGTGCGGCGATGAAGGCCTCTTGCGGGATCTCAACCTTGCCGAATTCCCGCATCTTCTTCTTGCCGGCTTTCTGTTTCTCGAGCAGCTTGCGCTTGCGGGTGATGTCGCCGCCGTAGCACTTGGCCAGCACGTCCTTGCGCAAAGCGCGGATGGTCTCGCGCGCAATGATCCGCCCGCCGATTGCCGCCTGGATGGGGATCTGGAAGAGATGTGGCGGGATGAGCTCCTTGAGCTTCTCGCACATCGCCCGGCCGCGCTGCTCGGCGCGCGAACGGTGGACGATAATGGAGAGCGCGTCGACCGGCTCGCCGTTGACCAGGATCGACATCTTGACGAGGTCACCTTCCTCGTAGCCGAGCATCTGATAGTCGAAGGAGGCGTAGCCGCGGCTCACCGATTTCAGGCGGTCATAGAAGTCGAACACGACCTCGTTCAGCGGCAGCTCGTAGACGACCATCGCCCGGTTACCGGCGTAAGTGAGGTTTTTCTGCCGGCCGCGGCGATCCTGGCACAGCTTGAGCACCGCTCCGAGGTACTCGTCCGGCACGAGAATTGTGGCTTGAATCCACGGTTCCTCTATGTGGTCGATCCGCACCGGGTCCGGCATGTCCGCTGGGTTGTGCAGCTCCTTCACGGTGCCGTCGGTCAGATGGATCCGATAGATGACGCTCGGCGCCGTGGTGATGAGATTCACCCCGAACTCGCGCTCAAGCCGTTCGGTGATGATCTCGAGATGCAGCAAGCCCAGGAAGCCGCAGCGGAAACCAAATCCCAGCGCGGCGGACGTCTCAGTCTCGTAGGTGAAGCTCGCGTCGTTGAGCCTGAGCTTGGCCATGGCCTCGCGCAGGTCCTCGAAGTCCGCAGCGTCGACCGGGAACAAGCCGCAGAACACCACCGGCTGGACCGGCTTGAAGCCAGGCAGAGGCTCGGCCGTCGGGTTCTTGTCGTCCGTAACGGTGTCACCCACGCGCGTGTCGGCGACCTCCTTGATGCCCGCCGTGAAAAAGCCAACCTCGCCGGGGCCCAACTCCTCCAGCATCTCTTGCTTTGGCCGAAACACGCCGACGCGCTCAACCTGATAGCTGCTGCCGGACGACATCAGCCGGATGCGCTGCCCCTTCTTGAGCACGCCATCCATGATGCGCACGAGAACGACGACGCCGAGGTAGGAGTCGTACCAGCTGTCGACGAGCAGCGCCTTGAGCGGCTTGTTTCGATCGCCCTTGGGTGGCGGCAGCTTTTCGACGATAGCGTCGAGGACGGCTTCGACGTTCAGGCCGGTCTTGGCCGAAATCGGGATCGCCTCGGAGGCGTCGATGCCGATCACGTCCTCGATCTGCTGCTTGACCCGATCCGGATCCGCAGCCGGCAGGTCGACCTTGTTGAGGACCGGGAGGATCTCGAGGTTGTTGTCAATGGCCTGATAGACGTTGGCGAGCGTCTGGGCCTCAACGCCCTGGGAGGCGTCCACCACGAGGATCGCGCCTTCGCAGGCAGCCAGGCAGCGAGAGACCTCGTAAGTGAAGTCCACGTGCCCGGGCGTGTCCATCAGGTTGAGCTGATAGGTCTTGCCGTCCTTGTGCCGATAGTCGAGGCGAACGGTCTGGGCCTTGATCGTGATGCCGCGCTCGCGCTCGATGTCCATCGAGTCGAGGATCTGCTCCTTCATCTCCCGGTCGCTGACGTTGCCGCACAGCTGGATCAGGCGGTCTGACAACGTCGACTTACCGTGGTCGATGTGCGCAATGATCGAAAAATTTCGGATCAGGGATGTGTCTGTCATGCCGGGCTAGATAGCACCCGCCCCGCAGCGGCAAAAGGGGCGCGGCGTGTTGTCAGATAATAGCCGCGCGAACCCGGGCCGTAATCCACTCGCTGAGAAGCACCGTCGCCAGGATCATGAGCAAGATTACGGTGACCTGCGGCCAGGCGAGTACGTTGAGCGAGGCTTCGAGCGCCAGACCCAGCCCCCCAGCCCCGACAAGTCCCAGCACGGTCGACTCGCGGATGTTGATATCCCACCGGAAAACGCAGATCGTGGCGAATGTCGGCAGCAGTTGCGGAACCATTCCATAGGCCATCACCTGCGCCGGGCTTGCCCCCGTCGCCCGGATCGCCTCCACCTGGCTCTCGTCGATCTCCTCGATGGCCTCATACAGCAATTTGCCGATGAACCCGATCGAGCGCAGGGCAATGGCCAGGATGCCGGCGAAGACGCCCGGCCCGAAGACCGACACCAGCAGCAACCCCCAGATGAGCGAATTGATCGAGCGAGAAGATACGATGATAAGCAACGCGATCGGGCGCACGAACATCACGCTGGGGGTCGTGTTCCGAGCGGCAAGGAACGCCAGCGGGGTGCCAAGTAAGATCGCCAGCGCGGTACCGAGAGTGGCGATGTTCAGCGTATCCCAGAGCGGTAGCCAGAGATTGTTGGCGTAGGACCAGCGGGGCGGGAGCATGCGCCCGAAAATATCGGCAGCCTGCCGGGGTGCATCCTCGACGAATGCCCAAATCGTGTCCGCCGTCATTACCCGCCAGCAGAAGACGGTCAGCGCAACGAGCGCCAGCCAACCGAACCAGACGGCGAGCTGCTGCGCCCTTGTTCTGAGCCGCCAGGTCACAGGTTGACCGGCAGTTGTCGTAATGACCGGCATTTTATTGGGTCCACTTCCGAACGAAGCTGGAGAAGTACTCGCAGGCCATAACGATCGCGATGATGAGGATCAGGATGGCCGCAGCACTATCGAACTCGTAGCGATCAAGAGCTGTATTGAGCGTGGCGCCGATACCGCCGGCTCCGACGATGCCAACCACTGCGGACTCGCGGAAATTGATGTCCACGCGATAAAGCGAGAGGCCAATGAGCCGAGGCTTCACCTGGCTTGAGACTGCGTAGTCGATCACCTGCCAGAAACTCGCCCCTGTCGCCCGGATCGCCTCCACCTGAACAGGATCAATCTCCTCGATGTCATCGGCAAGAAGCTTGGCGAGAAACCCGACGGTGGCTAGGGAGAGGGTGAGGAAGCCGGCCAGCGGCCCGAATCCGAACATCGCGACGAAGAAGATCGCGATGATGACCTCCTGAAACGTGCGCGCGAGAGCGATGATTGCGCGGCAAATGCCATAGAGCCACATCGGCGCGATATTCCGCGCTGCTCCGAGCGCCACCGGGATCGAAAGCGCTATGCCGGCGACGGTCGAAGTGACGGTCATCGTCAGGCTTTCGATCATCCCAAGCTGAATATCCTCCCAGCGGGACACGAAATCCGGCGTCAGGAAGCCCGCAAACAGACGGCCCGCGCGCGATATGCCCTCGATCACTCGCGTCCAGTTCACCTCTACCGATCCAAAGGCCAGGACGAGGTAAAGGAGAACGGCGAGTGTGACGGCCCAGCGCACCCACGTGGTCTCGATCATGCGCGGGGGGCGCCACGTGCGGGGAACCGCGTTTACCGGAAGCGTCTCAGCATCCATGTCAGCGCACCGCAGCACTCATATCGCGGTCGTGATGGTGGTCGTGGGCGTGGTGACCATGGGCGTGGGCAGGCTCCTCGTCGGCGGCATCGCCAGATGCAGCCGAAGTCTTCGACCAATCTTCCTCGCCGTAGATCCGCGTCAGCACCTCCGGCGTGAGACCGCTGGCCGGCCCGTCGTAAACGATCTCGCCCGCACGCAGCCCAACAATCCGGGGCAGGAACATTTGCGCGAGAGCTACATCGTGGATATTCACGATCGCCGCGAGACGACGCTCCGCGCACAGCTCGGTAATGAGCCGCATGACCTGGCGTGAAGTCTTGGGATCGAGGCTCGCGGTCGGCTCGTCGACCAGCAGAAGCTCCGGCTCCTGAACGAGAGCGCGCGCGATGCCCACGCGCTGCCGCTGGCCACCCGAAAGGGCGTCGGCGCGTTTGTCGACGTGGTCGAGCAGCCCCACCCGCTCCAACACGGCGAAAGCGCGCTCGATGTCGGCTTGCGGAAAGCGGCGGAAATAGCTGGCCCAGAACCCTGTGTAGCCGAGCCGCCCGGAGAGCACGTTCTCCATCACGGTCAGCCGTTCGACCAGCGCATACTCCTGGAAGATCATCCCGATACGCCGGCGGGCCTGTCGCAACGCCGTTTTGTTGAGCGCCGTCAGTTCAACATCGCCCAGGAAGATCTTGCCGGACGTTGGTTCGACAAGGCGGTTGACGCAGCGGATCAGGGTCGATTTGCCGGCGCCCGAAGGGCCGATCAGCCCAATGATTTCGCCGGAGGCTACGGAGAAGGAGACACCGCGAAGGGCGGCATCTCCAGTCTTATAGCGTTTGTGAAGCGCTTCGATGCGCAGCATTACGATGTTCCGTCAAACCGCATCATCGATCACTTGCAGGTGTACTGAACGCCCATGGCTTCGTCGATCTTGCGGACGACGTCCCAGTGCTCCTTGTAAGTGATCTCGACAAACTTGGCTGCGCCAGACTTCGAGAATTCCTTCTGCAGCTCGGAGCCTTCCCAAGGGAAGCTGAAGAACGCTTCCTTGATCTTTTCTTGCAGCTCGGGTTTCAGGTTGTTGACAACGCCGTAACTGGTGGTTGGAAAAGTCTGCGATTTGTAGACCGTTTTGATCTGCTCCCGCTTTACGACATTGCGCTCTATCATGCGGTGCAACACCGAGTTCGCGATAGCGGCGGCCTGGTAGTCCTTATTGGCAACGCCGAGAATCGAGTTGTCGTGCTTACCTGAGAACACCGCTTCGTAATCGCGGCCAGCTTCGAGCCCGAATTCGCTCTTGAGAAGGGCTGAAGGTGCTTTGTAGCCGGAGTTCGAGGTCTCGGCAGTGAAGGCCACCTTCTTGCCTCTGAGATCCTCGATCTTCTCGATGCCCGAGCCCGGATAAGTGATGATCTCCATCTCGTAGCCGTAGGAATCATCGGCGCTGGCCATCATCGTGAAGGGACGGAATCCTGCACAGGCAACAGCCAACGGGGTCGAGCCCGTATTGAAGCCTGCCACGTGAAGCCGTCCTGCGCGCATTGCCTCAATCTGGGCAGCGTTGGACTGGACGGGGAAGAACTGAACGCGTTTGCCCGTCACCTTCGCCATGTGCTTGAGAAAGCCATCCCACACCTTGGCATACACAGCGGGATCTTCGACCGGGGTGTACGCGAAAATCAGGACCGGCGGATCGATGAGCTGACTTGGATCGGTTGGGATATCGGCAACGAGATCCCCATCTTCGTCCTTGTAGCGCGGATCAAGCGCGAAGGCGGGGGAAAGCGAAACGGCAGCGAAAACCAGAGCCGCAGCGAGGCCAAGGCCCCGCTTCACAAAAGTTCTCATTGGGCATCTCCTCAAGAGGGCAAGGTTTCGATCCAAGCCTCAGTAGCTAGCCACTAATACCCTGCGACGGCAGCTGTTGAAAGGGTGCCCATGCCAGGAGAGCGCCTCAGGACGCGCGGGGTTTGGCTCGGGTGGTTGGAAGTGCGGACCGAGGATCATCGGGCCATGGATGCTTTGGGTAGCGCCCCTTCATTTCGGCTTTCACGGCCGCCCAGGAACCCCGCCAGAATCCTGGCAAGTCGCGCGTAATCTGGATCGGACGGTTTGCCGGCGACAGCAAATGCAGCGTAAGCGGAAGCCGCCCGCCCGCGATCGAGGGGTGAACGTCGAGGCCGAACAGCTCCTGAACCCGAATATGCAGCGATGGTGCGTCCGGGCCGTCGTAGTGTATCACGTGATTTCGACCAGTTGGCGCAGTGAAATGCGTGGGCGCCTCCTCGTCGAGGCGACGCCGGAGGTTCCATGGAACGAGAGCATCGAGCGCTGCCGCCAGATCCTCCGGCGTGATCTCATCAAGCCGTGTCTTTCCTGAAAGGAATGGCGCCAGCCATTCGCGGACGGTCGCCGTCAGCGCTTCATCCGAAAGGTCCGGCCACGTCTCAGGATCGACAGCCCGCAGGAAGCTCACGCGGTCACGGAGTTGTTCGAGGGCTTTCGGCCACGGAAGGCGGCGAATGCCAATCTGAGCAATGCCTTCGGCGAGTTTTTCAGCCGCCAATTCGGGCGAAACCGGACGCGGCTCGCTATTTAGCACGATTGCCCCCAGGCGGCGAACACGCCGGGCCCGTAAGGCTGCGGCTTCGCGATCGAAGGAGATTTCGTCGGTCTCCGTGATGCCCGGCGCCGCCATTGTGAGGAGTTCGACCTCGTCTATTGATGCGGCGAGTAGAATGCGGCTCGAGGTAGCCGTCCCCTGCACCTCGCCGACCACGAGAAACTGCGATCTTGCGAGTGGCTCTGCCGGGTCAAGCAAGGCTCCGCGGCCGCTCGCGAGCAGATACTGCCCAGACGATCCACGCGCCTTGGCGATGCGGTCCGGATAAGCGAACGAAAGAAGACCGCCCACTGAAAGCTTCGTATCAGCCTGAGGTGTAGATTGCGAACGCCCCTCCTCCGCCATCCGCGCCCAGTTCCGTGCGAGGTTGCGAGCATCTTGCGCCCGGCGGGAACGATCGCTGCGGAACTTCGCCAGCCGCTGTTCGAGGTCCACATCGTTGCCCCCCAGGCCACGCTCGACAAGCACTGCAGCAATTTCGGCGGCGTCTTGCGCTGCGCCAAAATTCGCTCCGACCACGAGCATATGAGCTAGGCGCGGCGGCAGCGGCAGCGCCCGAAGCCTTCGCCCCACTTCCGTGAGCCGACCTTCTCCATCAAGCGCGCCCAGCGCCTCCAGCTCCTCCCGCGCGCTTGCCAACGCTGCCTCCAACGGCGGATCGAGCCAGCGGAGCTGCCTTGGATCGGTGACACCCCATGCTGCGCAATCGAGCAGCAGAGCGGAGAGATCGCTGTTGCGAATCTCCGGCTCTGCATGAGCCGGAAGACTGGCCGTAGTCGGCTCATCCCACAAACGGTAGCAGACGCCCGGCTCGGTTCGGCCGGCGCGACCACGCCGCTGATCGACCGAGGCCCGCGACGCACGGACCGTAACCAACCGTGTGATACCCACGTCGGGCTCGTAGCGCGGTACCCGCGCGAGCCCGCTGTCGATGACGATCCGCACTCCCTCGATCGTCAGCGAGGTTTCCGCGATGGACGTCGCAAGCACGACCTTTCGGCGGCCCAGCTCAGGAGGCGCGACCGCTTCATCCTGCGCCCGCATGTCGAGAGCGCCGTGGAGAGGCCTGACTTCAACTTTTGGGTCCTGTAGCCGCTCGCTGAGGCGTTCTTCGACGCGCCGGATTTCACGCTGCCCCGGAAGAAATGCCAGGATCGAACCGCTTTCAGTTCGCAGCGCCTCCAGAATCGCGGAGGTCATCTGGTCTTCGATGGACTGATCAGGGCGGCGTCCAACATAGCGTGTCTCCACGGGGAAAGTCCGCCCCTCGCTCTGGATTACCGGAGCGCCGCCGAGCAGGTCGGCCACACGCGCCCCGTCGAGAGTCGCCGACATGACCAGCAGCCGCAGGTCCTCCCGCAGCGCACTCTTGGCATCAAGGGCGAGGGCCAGCCCGAGGTCGGCATCAAGCGAGCGTTCGTGGAACTCGTCGAAAAGCACGGCACCGACGTCTTCGAGCGCCGGGTCATCCAGAATCATGCGCGTGAAGACGCCCTCGGTGATAACCTCGATGCGCGTGCGCGGTCCGACTTTCGAACTGAGACGCGCCCGAAGTCCCACCGTCTCCCCTACGGATTCGCCGAGCGTTCGCGCCATCCTCTCCGCCGCACCGCGAGCTGCGAGCCTGCGCGGCTCGAGCACCAAAATCTTTCGGCCCTGCAGCCAGTCCGCTTCCAGCAGAGCAAGCGGAACACGCGTGGTCTTGCCGGCACCCGGGGGTGCCACAAGCACGGCTTCCGTGCCTCGCGCGAGTGCTTCTGCGAGTTCACCAAGAACGGCATCGATCGGGAGTGGAGTGTCGAACTGCATGCGCTGCATGAGCAGCAACTGTCACCCCTCGTCAACCTCCAGCCGCCACTGCGGCCTGTTTAACCCTGACATCGGAAGATGACTCATGTTATTAGAATTATTCTAATTCTGGGACAAACACGGGGAGGTTGGGGTGAGGACGTTCGCCGAGCTTAGTGAGAAGGAAATCCTGGCGTTGGCCATCTCGCTGGAAGAAGAGCACGGGCGCATTTACGACGAGTACGCCCACGCGCTGGCGGATAACTTCCCGTCCTCTGCGAAGGTGTTCAAGGAAATGGCAGAGGAAGAGGACGAGCATCGGCGGTGGCTCATCGACCTCTTCCGGCAGAAGTTCGGTGATCACATCCCGCTGATCCGCAGCCAGGATGTGAAGGGGTTCGTTCGCCACAAACCTCTCTGGCTGGTGCGCCCGCTCGGCATCGACAAGGTGCGCGCCCAGGTCGAGGAGATTGAATACGAAACGCGCCGCTTCTACGAGCGCGCACTCAAGCGAACAACGGATGCGTCCATCCGAAAGCTTCTTGGAGATCTGGCTGCTGCCGAGCGCAATCACATCGCGATTGCCCAGCAGCTTGGCGAGACGCATTTGACCGCGGATGCCAAAGCCGAGGAGGCAGAGACTGCACGGCGCATGTTCGTGCTGCAGGTGGTGCAGCCCGGGCTCGCCGGCCTAATGGACGGCTCTGTTTCCACGCTCGCACCGCTGTTTGCAGCGGCCTTCGCGACCCACAACACATGGGAGACGTTCCTGGTCGGCATGGCCGCATCCGTCGGCGCCGGCATTTCCATGGGCTTTGCGGAAGCGTTGTCCGATGACGGTTCCATGACCGGGCGCGGCCGCCCCTGGATCCGCGGCACCATCACTGGAATCATGACCACGCTCGGCGGCGTGGGGCACACCTTGCCGTATCTCATTCAGGACTTCTGGTCCGCCACGACTCTAGCCATCGCGATCGTGCTGATAGAGCTCTGGGCTATCGCCTGGATCCGGTCCCGCTATATGGACACAAAATTCCTGCAGGCCGCATTTGAAGTAGTTGTTGGCGGCCTGATCGTTTTCGCCGCGGGCATCCTTATTGGAAGCGCCTGAATGTCTCACCGTTTTAGTAGGAGAGACGGCTAAAAACCGCCTCAAATTCTACAAAATTGTATGTCGATCTGCGAGAGACGTTAAAGATCACCGACAAATTCACGTGATTTCTCCGGCCGATTCCGCAACTCTCGCACCCGTCCGGACGAGGTCGGAAAGCGGTCGTACACGAGATGTCTGAGCGCCAGAACTCCACTGCCTTTGCCACCCGGCTGAAGCAGCTCAGGGTGCTGCGCGGCTTTCGCACCGCGCGCGCCTTCGCTCAGGCATTGGGCATCGACGAGAACCGCTACACTCGTTGGGAGCGGGGCGAGGTCGAGCCGAGCGTGGCCATGCTCGCCAAGATGGCGGAGGTGCTGAACCTGCCGGTCGATATTCTTGTCAATGGAGGTGACGTGGCCGCAAGCCTTCCGCCCGTATTGGCGGGGCGCGACGGCACCCACCGTTCGGCAAGTGGCACCAGTCGCCCGGAGGCTCCCGGCTTTCATGAGGAAGCTGCACGATTCCAGGTGGACCGCACGCCCGAAGAGCTGAGCCAGAAGGTATTGATGGCCTCGCGCGCCTATCTGATGTCGCTGTTGGAGCGGCGCGTTGCTGGCATGAGCCAGCCAGAAATCGACGCGGCCATCGCGAAGCTCACCAGCTCGCCGGACTCGAACTTGCCTCTATGAGCAGGAAATAGCTTGTCTGATCGCCTGCTCCCCCCTTCTTCGTTGACCTTCAACTCCTCAGTCCGCGGCGGCTGCCGGAACCTGTGCACTCAGGTCGCGTTCGGTGGGTGGCCTACGCGCCCCCGTCTCCGATTCCGAGAGGCGGACCGGCCAGTCACTCACGATGGAGAACGCGTAATGAAAGGATCCGAAGTTTCGCTCAAGCACCTTCAGCGGGCGATCACGATGGAGCTCACCACGGTCAATCAGTATCTACTGCAAGCCCACAAGCTCTCGGGATGGGGCGTCGACCGGCTCGCAGCGCGGATGTTCGAAGAGATCGAGGAGGAGCGGGGACACGCCAGCAGGTTCATCGACCGCATGATCTTCCTGGAAGGCGAGCCCAACGTGCGCGATCTCGACAAGATTTCAAAGGCTGACAGCATTCGCCAGATCTTCGAAACCCAATACAAGATGGAGCTCGAAGCGCGCGAGTATTACGACAAGGCTGCTCGCGAATGCCAGGAGGCCGGCGATGGCGGCACCTTCGAGCTGTTCATGTCCATTCTGAAAGACGAGGAAGGCCACATCGACTTCCTCGAAGAGCAGTTCGACCTCATGAAGTTGATGGGCGAGCAATTCTACGTCGCGCGCCAGGTTTCCTCCGTCGCGCACGAGGAAGAGAAGGATCACGACTGACGATTGATGGACCAGCGGTGGCCTATCGAACCCTTATAGGTCTCCGCTCCCGCGCCAGTTCTTGTTGGCCAGGAACACGAGCTGCGCACCGAAGATCACAACGGCCAGCCGAACAAGGTGGTGAAGCGCCGTGTACGCGACATCGAGGCCGAGGATGTAGGCCAGCAGGTTGAGCTCGGCCTGCCCTCCCGGTGCGAATGCGAGCAACACGCTGGTGCTGTCGAACCCGGTCAGGCCTGACACGCCCAGCGCAACTACGCCCGTCACCGCAACCAGGACAAAGGCGAAGACAATTCCCCACGTCATCGTGGCCGAGAATTCGCGCCAGGTGAGCCCACGAAATTGCGCACCCAGCATGATGCCCAACGTAACCTGGGCGAAGATCATCACCTCCACAGGGACCTTGGCGGAGGTCAGGCCACTGGCATGGGCAAGCCCACTCAGGATCATCGGTCCGACGAGCGGTGCGCCGGCAATTCCCAACTTACGCGCCACCAACCATCCCAACCATCCGAGCCCCACCAGCACCAAGGCATCCAGGAAGCTGAAGTCGGTGAGATGAACGCCTGGCGGCATGGCTCCGCCAATGCCCTGCTGCCCGCTCAACTGGAGCCAGAACGGCAAGATGGCGACGATCATCGTGATGCGGGTGGCCTGGATCAGCGTGACAGCTCGCACGTTGGCGCCGGCATCGGCGGACATGGACACCATGTCGGTGAGACCGCCCGGAACCGCGCAAAAGAACGCTGTTGGCCGATCAAATTTCGCTACCCGCTCGAAGAAAAGCAGCCCAAGAACAATGATCAGCAGCATATACGGCACGACCAGAAGCAAACTGCCGGCCATGCTGCCCAACATGGCCAGCAGTGCCGGCGAGAAAGCCGCTCCAATCGCCACACCGAGCACTGCTCGCACGGGAATGGACATCACACGTGGCCGCTCGATCGGGGCATGACAGACGGCCGCCACGAGACAGAAAGACAGCGATCCTAGGAACCAGGGTAGCGGAAGTTTGAGGGCGAGAAAGACGAGCGCCCCAATGCTCCCAACAAGATAACCGAGACTGATTCGCAGCAGCTGGCCGCGCGAGAGACCGCGTGAGGTTTGGGGTTTGGCAGCAGCGATCTTGCCTGCATCGGCATGCGGCCTTTCCTGCATGCGAGCTAACTCCTTGAATATCTGACGCGAATCGACGCTCCCGCTGCCGAAAAGGCGCGGCCGGCGAAGCGCGGAGAATGATCTTGCACCGGGGGTGACACAATTGCGCGCGAAAGATATGCCGAATGGCGATCGTGCACCAAGAGGCTGTACTTACCCATGACACGATCTCCGGAATTTGACTACGGCAGAGGGCAACCGCGCCGCACGCCTACCTACGGTGCGGTCAACCACCGGGCACAGAACTCATCACGGAGGGTGCGGCCGAAGCGCTCGAATCTTGTTCTGACGGCGTTGCTCTGGGCTGTCGTCAGCGTTGCTGCGCTGGCCGTAGCTACAGCGACGTTCCTTGCTGTCGCTGCGCCGACGGACATTCTGCGCGACCGGATCGTTCAGGAGGTGCGGGAGCGCACCGGGCGTGATCTCTCCATTGCCGGAGGTACTTCGCTGACGTTCTTCCCTCACGTGGGCCTGAGCCTTCAAAATGTTTCGTTGTCTCCGCCTCCTCATTTGCAGGGCGACCGGTTCGCCCATGTCGAGCAAATCGATGTGCGCATCCCGCTCTCGCGGCTGCTTCGCGGCGAACTGGCGGTGGAGCAGATCTTTCTTCGTCGGCCCGAAATTTATCTGGTCGTTGACGCCGATGGCCGCCGCAGCTGGAGCTTCGCGAGACAGGGCCAAGCCAGCGACTCTATAGCGCGAAAGGCAAACAGCGCGATCCAGCCCAGTGAGCCGATCGCTGCTTTGGCCGCTATGGCAGCCGTGAACCTGCGCGTCGAGGACGGCATCGTCCACTACACCGATGAACGACGGCAGGTCAGCGAAAAAATCACAGGTTTGAATTTGCAGGTTGATTTGCCTTCCGCTGATAGCGCGCTCGAGGCACGCGGCGAGCTACAGTTTCGCGGGGAAAAGCTGAGCCTCCGTGCAAAAATCGACAGTCCCGCGACCTTGCTGGCGAGCCGGGATTCGAATTTCAGCGTTCGCGTGAACAGTACGTTGATCACGGCAAGCTATGACGGAACGCTCGCGATTTCACCCGCTCCCAAAGCGGTCGGCAAACTGAAGGTGGACGCGAGTTCGCTGCACGGCCTTACCACCTGGCTGGGCACGGGCATTGTTGAAGACGAAGAGGACGGGCATTTCACCCTGTCGGGTAGGCTCGATGTCAGCGAGGCTGCGATCGCTCTACTGGACGCCAAGGCGCAGATTGGATCGAATTCCGTCAGTGGCTTGGCCGTCATCGAAAGCAGGCCAGATGCCCGGCCCCGGCTTAGCGCAGATCTTCAGCTCAGCTCACTTGATCTAGGCCGCTGGTTGAGCGCGAAGGAAACTCCAAGGAAAGGCCGCGCCGCCATTGAAGGCGCTCCCAGGCGTGATGATCAAGCGTCACCCCAAACCATAGAGGACCTGTTGCGAGGAACCGAAGTTGAAGGGCCACAGGTTCGGGGTTTCATCGCACGCGAAGGCTGGAGCGACAGGCCATTCAATTTCGAAAAGCTGGGCCTGTTCGACGCCGACGTGAGGCTGAACATTGACGAAGTGCAGTATCGCTACCTGAAGGCTGGCACGACGCGGATTACTGCAACGCTCACGGACCGCGTGCTCGATACCAGCATCAACGAAATGCAGCTTTACGGTGGCTTCGGGCGGGGAACTGTTCAGCTCAACGCTGCCGAGTCGGCGCCCGCCCTCCAGGTGAATTTCGAGGTTCAGAACGTTTCCGCTTTTGACCTTCTGCGGGATGCCGCCGAATTCGATTGGATCGCAGGCGAAGGGCGCATCTTGCTCGCCTTCACCGGCACAGGGCAGACAGAGCGTGAGTTCGTCGAAACGCTCAATGGCAGGGCCGAATTCGATTTCCGCGATGGCGCCCTCGTCGGCTTTGATATTCCGGCTGCGATAGAAGGACTGCAGAGAGGAATTATTCCTGAATTCGAGCGGAACGGCGCAAAAAAAACGAATTTCAGCGTGCTCACCGCGTCGTTTGATATCAAGGATGGAATTGCCAGCAACCGGGATCTACGGATGGTGAGCAAAATCATGGAGGTCACCGGTGCAGGCCGCGCAGATTTGCCGCGACGAACCCTCGATTACACCATCCGACCAAAGCTGGCTGCATCGACGAATTCCAGCAACGAGCCGAGCGGGCTTGAGCTGCCCGTCCGTATCACGGGGCCGTGGAGCAACCCAAAATACAGTGCGGATTTCGACGCTGTTCTGAAGAATTCCGATCAGGTGATCGACACCGTCAAGGAAATCGGCAAACAGTTCAAGGGTAAGAATCTGGGTGATGCTGTTCAGGAGCTTCTGGGCGACGAGGAAAAAAGAAAAGAAACAAAGAGAAAAGCGCGCGACCTGCTCAAGCAATTCCTGAAGCAATAAGGATCAGGCCCCGATAGCCATTTCACCTGACCGTGATGGTTATGCTGCCTGAGAAGGAGCCATTTGGCGGCGGTGGAAATGAAACGCCTCGAAGAGCTGCTCGAACCGCCTGATCGATCTCGGCGCTGCCCGACGACTGCAGATTTAGCGAAGCGAGCTGGCCCGCCGAGTTGATCTTGAACACCAGCCCAACCTTACCCGTCGAACGGAGATTTCTGATCCGCTGAGTTCGCGAGACCAGAACCGATCGAACAGTTGCGGCATAGGCCGCGATGCTTTGCGCGGAAGCATTTGACTGGCCGCCGCCCAAGCCAGCCTGACCGCGGCTAGCCGGACTCGAAGCAGATTTTGGCTTCGGCTGCTCCTTTTTCCGTTCCTTTTCTTCTTTTTTCTTTCCGATCTCTTTGGTTTTGACAGTTTCGCGCTTGACCGGCGTTTCCTTCACCGGCTCGACCTCGTCGAGCTTCTTGACCGGCTCTGCCTGAAGCGGAATGGCAACGGCGCTCTCCACCTCTTTCAGTGGTGGCTCCACTTCGAGCATTGCCGTCTGCTGCGGCACGACCTCAGAAACAACCTCTTTTGTTGGCTCCAGTGCGGGCTTCAGTTCCTCGACAACCGGTATGTCGGTCGGCTCGACGACTTGTGCAGTCTCAAGGCCATCGCTCGCCAGCGCGGCCACGGAATCGGGGCTCCCCACCGCGGCAAGCTCCTGATCGGGATCGCCCGGCGGAAGGATCATGATTTCGGCGTGTTCAAGTGAGATGGCTGTCGGAGTCGGCGCCGGCAGGCGCACTAACATCAGCCCATAGCCAGCTGAGACCAGGAGGGCCACCAAAGGCCGAAAGCCTATGGGCACAAGTCTGGGGACAGAATGTTCCGACGGTGTCGGCACCGGGCCATTACCCCAGCATCACTGCGCGGGTACCGCGTGTTCAGCAGTCTCAGCGTCCGTCCGTTGACCAGTCGCGAGTAGTGCAATCTTCACGATGCCGTTCGCAGCGAGATGATCCATCACGGCGACGATCTCGCCATAGGGCACTTCCTTATCTCCGCGAACGTGCACATGACGGTCCTCGCCATTGAGCATCCGACGCACTTCGGCAGCAATTTCTTGCCGCGGGACCGTCTGATCACCGACGGTCAACTCGCCTTCCTTCGTCAGCGTAATAACCACCGGCTGCTTCGGATCGAGTGGCTCCGCCGTTTTCGCCTGGGGCAGGTTCACCTTGAGGCCCGCCGAAAGCATCGGCGCGGTGATCATGAAAACGATGAGCAGCACCAGCATGACGTCCACAAGGGGCGTCACGTTAATTTCAGGCATCGGCTGATAAAGCGAATTGCCTGAATTACTGCGCGGCGACATGGCCATTGCGCGGCTCCCTCTCGCGGTGAAGCTCATGAACAGGCGCCGATCTGACCATCAGGGCGACGGCCTGATCTTCGATCACGTGATCCAGCGACTGCGCGACACGACCGATTGCGCTCGAAAGACGGTTGTAGCCCATCGACGCCGGTATTGCGGCGGCAAGGCCGATCGCGGTGGCCGCCAGGGCTTCCGCAATGCCCGGAGCGACGACGGCAAGGCTGGTATCGTTGGCATCGGCGATGCTGGCAAAGCTCGTCATGATCCCCCAGACCGTGCCGAACAACCCGATGAAAGGCGCCACGGAAGAAATGACGGCCAAACTGGGTAAGCCACGGTCGAGCCGGCCGAGCAAAACTTGCGCGGCACGCCGCATGGCTTCGCCAATCCGCTGCCGCTTCTCGCCGGCCGTCTCCATGGGTACCTGAATTCGCCGAGCTGTTTCTCCAGCCTCGATGATCGGCAACAGGAGCGGTGAAATGTGATTTCGCCCGCCGTTATGCAGACGACGAACGGCACTCCGAAGCCGGATCAGCCCGACCCACCCTTCCAGGATCAGAACCCAACACCAGATCGACATCACAAGCAGGACGATGATCACAGCCTTGCCGACCAGCCCGGCCTGCATGAAAAGGCCGATCGGTGTCATCGAGTGCTCCACGTCCCTCCTCCGATCTACTTGAACAGCTTGATCGAAGTGCGCGACGAAAGCTCGAGGCGCGAGAGGCAGTCGCCCAGGCTCCCCGGCTGGCACGCGATCACATCATTGATCAATAGGGAGCCGAGCGAGTCGCAGCTTTCATCGAAATCGAAGGCCCGAAGGCTCGTCTTTTGTGCTTTCAGCGGCCCGAACTCGATGACGAGCCGGCGTTTAATAACCCCGTCGGCACCGAAAAGTGCCGTATCCGCTTTCAGGCTTTCGACGGCAGATGAGGCCGGGTTTTTCGTCACAAAAGTCAGCCGGCATTTGCCGCCGATCGGTTCTGCCGCGTTCAGCTCAATCGCCAGTGGATCCTGAGCGAATGCAGCGGGCGCGGATGCCATCGCCATCATCGCTGCACTGGCAGCGTGCAGAATTCGTCCCCGCCTGCGCTTGAGCATCAAGCACTCCTGGTCATCGGAATTCGGCAGCCGTGCCAAGCCGAGCTGCGCTCGCTCAGGCAATGCCACTTCTATACTACAGTTGTCAAGAATATGATCCGGGACCGGAGCTCAGTGCCGCACAGGATTGGGGAAGCAGAAACGGCCCGCCGTTTTGCGGAACACGGTTCGTCCGGATCTCGCAGCCGAAAGCCTCGGAAAGCTGATCATCCCTCATGACCTCAGAGGCTGGTCCACGCGCCAGAACAGTTCCGTCTGAAATGAGCACCAGCTCGTCTGCATAGGCCGATGCCAGATTGAGGTCGTGAAGCACGGCAAGAACAGCCCGCCCACTACTCTTCTGACGGGTTAGCTCGTCGAGCACGAGAAGCTGATGGCCAATATCCAGGCTGGACGTTGGCTCATCGGCCAAGATAGCTGTTTCGTTCGGCGGGCAACGCCCGGACTCGAGCTGGCACAACACTCGCGCCAAGTGCACACGCTGCCGCTCACCGCCCGACAGGGTTGTATATGTCTGGTGTGCGACATGGCCGAGTCCCAACCGCTCCAGCATATTTTGCGCCAGCCGGTGCGCGCCCGGATTACTGACCTCAAGACCCGGCACCGAAATCCCTAGGAGGACCACTTCCAGCGCCGTGAACGGAAAAGTGAGCGGTGTGTGCTGTGAAACGACGGCTCGACGCCGGGACAAATAGTCGGCGGCCAGCGTGGCCATATCCTGGGAGTCGATGAGAACTCGGCCAGCCGTCGGCTTCAGCTCACCCGTCAGAAGACGGAGCAGGGTGGACTTGCCCGCGCCATTAGGCCCGATGATGGCGACCAGCCGTCCGGGCTGCAGCTCCAGGTCGATGTCTCGAACCAGGGGGCGGCCGCCGGCGACATATGTAACGGATTGCGCACGGATCATGGCGCCGACATCACTCCTCCGCGCTTGATCACGAGGTGCAGAAATACTGGCGCCCCAACGATGGCCATGATGATGCCGATGGGGAGCTCAGCAGGCGCCACAATCATGCGCGCCACCACATCGGCGACGACCACCAGCACCGCACCGAGAAGTGCTGAGCCAGGCAACACGATGCGATGGTCCGGCCCTGCGATGAGCCGCACAAGGTGAGGGACGACGATACCAACGAAGCCGATCGTTCCGGCAACCGCGACGGCAGCGCCAACAGCTGCGGCGGTCAGCGTCACGATCCATAATTTGGCGCGCTCGACCTCGATGCCGAGGTAAAAGGCCTCCGCCTCGCCCAGCAAAAGGCCATTCAAAGCGCGAATGAAGCGCGGAATGGCGAGCAATAGGAGCAACGCGAACGGCACAATGCCAAGCACCTTCTGCCAGCTCGCGCCCGCGAGCGATCCCATCGACCAAAGCGTCAGATCGCGGAGCTCGCGGTCGTCCGTGACGTACGCCAGCAGCCCCGTCAGCGCGCCCGCGATAGCAGCTAGCGCAATACCGGCCAACAGAAGGGTGGCGATGGCCGTTGTGCCGTGCCGGCGCGCAATCAGCATCAGCATCATCGTCGTCGCAAAACCGCCAAGGAAGGCGGCCACGGGTAACGCCCACGCACCGAGAGTGCGCACCCACGGCCCTGCGAAGCTGCTGCCCAGTGCGATTGTCGCCACTGCCGCCAATGCTGCACCGGAAGAAACACCGATCAGTCCCGGATCGGCCAGCGGATTGCGGAAAAGACCCTGCATCATAGCGCCCGCCACGCCGAGCGATGCGCCGACGAAAGCGCCCAGGATCATGCGCGGTAGTCGCACCTCCAACAGCACGAGGCGCGCGTACGCATCAGCGGCAGAGTCGCTGCCGGAAAGCGCGGCCGAAATCGCCTGAGGCAAGGACGAGAGCGTAAGTCCTGTCGGCCCGACGCTGACCGAGGTGATCGCAGCGAGAACAAGAGCCACCCACCCCGCCCACACGAGGCGCCGACCCAGCGCATGGCGATCAAGGCGACTGACGTTCGTGTGCGGCAGGCGCAAGGTTTGGGTGGCCATTCGTGCCTACTTTGGCAGTTGCGGGTAAAGCTGCGCCATCAGCTCGCCAGCCGCTTGCGGTGCGCGCGGGCCAAATCCCAGCAGATAAGACGCGTCCATGGTGATGATCGGCACTTTTTCTCCGATGCCGATCGCCTTGAAGCCCGGAAGCGCTGCAATGTCCCCTGCAACATTCTCCTGCGGCGAACGCCGCGCGGCGATGACAACCTGGGGCGCCATCTCGATCAGCGCTTCGTCGCTGACCGGCTTGTAGCCGTTGAGACTCGCAGCAGCATTGATTGCCCCGGCCAGCTTCAGCATCACGTCGGCCGTTGTGCCCCTGCCCCCAACCAAGGCTCGACCGGAATTGACGCTCAGCACCAGAAGCGCCCGAACGGGCTCGCTGATCTTCGCTCGGGCAGCTTCAAGAGCACTGAATTGGCTTTGGAGCTGGGATGCGAGCTCGTTGGCCTTTTCCTCGGCATCGACCGCTTTCCCGACGAGCCGCACCTTTTCGATCAAACTTGCCGCTCCCTCGCCTTCCGGGAGAATGACGAGAGGAACGGACGAGGTCCTCAGCGCGCGAACGACCTCGGGCGGGCCGGCGTGCCAATTCGCGAGGATCAGCGTGGCGCCCGTCGATAGCACCCCTTCGGTCGAAAGCGCCCGCATGTAGCCGACCTTTTTCTTGTTCAGGGCCTCAGGCGGGAACTGGCTGGTGGTGTCGACGGCAACGATCTTGTCGCCGAAGCCCAGGGCGTAAAGGATTTCCGTTGTGTCCCCGCCGATGCTGAGGAGCCGAGACGTATCGGTGGCTTTGACAATTTCGCCCGTTGCGTCCTTCACCTCCGCGGCCAGGCTGGCGCCTGTGGCCAGCCCTGCGACCCCGATGGCCAGCGCGGCGAACCCTGAAAGAAAACGGCTCATGACATCCTTCTCGCTTATTTCGTCAGGATCAGCTTGCCGTTGGCCGTGATGCGCAGCCGGTATTCTTGACCGTTGTGCTCCAGAATGGCCTCGCGTGCATCGGAAAGCAGGTCGCTCACCCGCACGCGCACGGCTTTGGCAGCCTGCCGTGTGCTTTCTGTTGCTGGCGTCTTCGTCCTATTGTTCTGACTTGCGCCGTCCATGACTGCTGCCGATGCCCAATCACCTCGCTATGTGGCAAGGATGCACCGCCCCCGCCTACCCCACTTGCGCC
>PKEY01000029.1 GCA_002919265.1 Hyphomicrobiaceae bacterium
AAAGTGCGCGAAAGCCATCTTCGCAACGAAGCCCGCAAATCGCGCGTTTCGCTCGAAGATGCTCGCGCGAACCGTTTTCGGTGCGATTGGTCGAACTACAAGCCGCCCGTGCCATCGTTTCTTGGAACGCGGGCATTTGAGAATTACGACCTGAAGGAACTCACTCAGTACATCGACTGGTCGCCGTTCTTCGCGACTTGGGAGTTGAACGGTCGCTTTCCGGCAATTCTCGACGACAACAAGGTAGGTCCCGAAGCACGGCGGCTTTATGCGGACGCCCAGCAGTTATTGGAGCGTATCGTCGAGGAGCGCTGGCTGACCGCGAACGCTGTCGTGGGCTTTTGGCCGGCAAACGCCATTGGCGACGATATCGAGCTTTATACGGACGAAACACGCACGCAGCGACTCACGGTGCTCCACACCCTGCGTCAGCAGATCGCGCGCGACCCGACGCGCAATCGGCCGCACACAGCGCTCGCCGATTTCATTGCCCCGCGCGAAACCGGTATTGCCGATTACATTGGCGTGTTCGCTGTCACCGCTGGCATCGGCGAGGAGGAGGCGATCGCCAAGTACGTCAAGCCGCACGACGACTACACGCGCATCATGCTCAAGGCGCTCGCGGATCGTTTGGCCGAAGCGTTCGCCGAGCGGATGCACGAACGGGTTCGCCGTGAGCTGTGGGGCTACGCGCCAGATGAGCGGCTGACGAATGAAGAGCTGATTGCCGAGAAATATCGCGGCATTCGCCCAGCCCCTGGCTATCCGGCGCAGCCCGATCACACGGAGAAGGGCACGCTGTTCAAGCTGCTGAATGCCACCGAGGCCACCGGCATTCAGTTGACTGAGAGCTACGCCATGTGGCCTGGCGCGGCAGTTTGCGGGCTCTATTTCTCGCATCCTGAAAGCCACTACTTCGGCGTCGGCAAGGTCGAGCGGGACCAGGTGGAGGATTATGCCCGGCGCAAGGGTTGGTCCGTGGAGGAGGCCGAGCGGTGGCTTTCTCCTGTGCTCAATTACGTCCCGAATGTCGCGACAGACGAAGCGGCGTGATATGCCCCCTTCATTGGTCTGATGAGTCGTGCGGTCGGACAGCCCGACGCGCCGACCGCGAAGGGGAGGGTCTCATGCTTGGACGTCTGGTGCTGATCCTGCTGCAGCTCGCCATCGGCTGGTTCGGCACTCCTCAAGTGCTGCGCTACGTTCCGGTGGGCGGTGATGCGCAGGTCTTCGTATATGCCGTAGCTGCGGCGATTATCATTTGGCTGGTCGGCGTGATCGGCGCACAGATCCTGAAGGACGTCCCGATGCCCTCCGCAGGCACCCTTGCCGCCGCGCTCATCGGAGGTCTGATTGGCGCAGCCATCGTTGCGTTCAAGCTGAACCAGATGATCCCGATCAGTGCGCCGCCGTATCTTTGGCCGCTTGGTCTCGCAGTGCTCGGTTACGCGATCAAGAAGTAGCGCTCGTAAGTGCACAGAATCGGAAGAGGCGCGGAGTTGGACCGCGCCTCCTCTCCGGTAACTCGTTTTGTGCGCTGATTGATTAGTGCGCCTTCTGAGGGCCGTGGACTGATCTCACTTCGCTGGGAAGGATCGAGTTCTGTTCCTCAAGGACCGAACTGCCACGGACTCGCTTCAGATAAAGCCGAACACGATTGCAGCGAGGAAGCCGAACGACATGATCGCGGCAAGCACGTTCAGTCTCATCTTCAGTTCCATCGTTGCCTCCTTTGCTGGGTGACCCCAGCGGTTGGCAGTGCAGGCAGGCCTGCGCGAACAGCCGGATTCTAAGAGAGCGTCTCAATCCGGCACAAGCGAAAAACGCTGCCGCAGTGCTATAGTTCTGTAATCTCTGGCAGTTTCCGACCGCTTGTCTCCCTTACTACTGCATGGGCGCAACAGTGATGCTGAGCAATCACGAGGTTAGATGCTCAGATTCAGCGCCAATAACAACCAAGTTAACCTAAAGTTCCTTGGGCAGTCTGCGGCAACTGAGCCAAATAATACTCGGAAGACGTCGAAATTCTTTTGAATAAACCGGAAGCTTGTTGCCGGGGCTCGGCGCGGCAAATGTGCAACAGGTCGCTGCGTGCCGAAATGTGTCAACAGCGTAGCAGGGGGTGCATTCTTGAGCCCGTTCGTGGTTGAATGATTCGCGCCAGATTGGAGGGACAAGGATGCAGTTCAAGGCCCTGCTGCTGACAAAAAGCCCCGAGGGGCAGCGCGCAGATTGGACGGAGCTGAGTGACGCGGACCTGATGCCCGGCGACGTAACGGTTCGTATTACCCACTCAACCATCAACTACAAGGACGGACTGGCCCTGACAGGCAAGGCGCCGGTCGTTCGCCGATGGCCGATGATCCCTGGCATCGACTTCGCCGGGGTCGTTACAGATTCGAGCCATCCCGATTTCGATACCGGCGACGAGGTCATCTTGAACGGCTGGGGCTTGGGCGAGACACACTACGGTGGCTATGCCGAGTACGCGCGTGTGAACGGCGACTGGCTCGTCAAGCGACCGGATGTCTTCTCAGCCGCCCAGGCCATGGCCATTGGAACAGCCGGATATACGGCCATGCTCGCGGTCATGGCGCTTGAGGATCATGGGGTTACGCCTGATCGCGGACCAGTGCTGGTTACCGGCGCAGCCGGTGGGGTCGGCAGCATCGCGGTCACGCTCCTGGCCAGCCTGGGCTTTCACGTCATCGCATCGACGGGCCGTCAACAGGAAGCAGACTTCCTCAAGAGCCTCGGCGCGGCGGAAATCATCGACCGGGCGGAGCTTAGCGGCCCGGCAAAGCCGCTTGGCAAGGAGCGCTGGGCAGGTGCGGTTGACGTCGCGGGCAGCCATACGCTGGCCAACGTCCTGAGCATGACCCGCTATGGCGGCACTGTCGCCGCTTGCGGCCTGGCTCAAGGCATAGATCTACCCGGCACCGTAGCCCCCTTCATTCTGCGCGGTGTGACGCTTGCCGGTATCGACAGCGTCATGTGTCCGAGGCCGCGCCGGGAAGCGGCCTGGCAGCGCCTCGCGCGGGATCTCGACCGCGGCAAGCTCGATGCGCTGAGCATAGCACGGCCAATAACTGACGTGCTCTCCCTGGCTCCGGAAATTCTTGCCGGCAAGGTGCGGGGACGTATCATCCTGGAGGTTGGCTAAGGCGCTGCGGCGTCAGCGCCTTTTCAGCGGCCGCGAAACACCGGCTTGCGTTTCTCCATGAAGGCGCGGCGCCCTTCGATGTAGTCCTCGCTTTGGAAGCACGCATCGACGTAACGGTCGAGCGCGGAAATGTCGGGGTTCTCGGGCCTGAGCGTGAACTCGTCGATGGCTCTTTTCGCTGCAAGAATGGAAAGAGGCGCGTTGGCCGCGATCTCGTTAGCTAGGACGGTCGCCGCCTCCGTCAGCTTTTCGGAGGGGTGCACGCTATTCACCAACCCCATAGCGAACGCCTCATCGGCGTTGTAGCGCCGGCCCGTGTAGAGCAGCTCGCGTGCGCGTGCGGGGCTCACGACCGCCAGCAACGGCCTGATCCAGCGCGGATTGTAGCCGATGCCAAGTTTCGCCGCCGGAACGCTGAACTGGGCGGTGTTGGAAGCCACGCGCAAATCGCAGCAAATGGCGAGCTCCAGCCCACCGCCCATGCAGTAACCGCGAATGGCCGCGATTGTTGGTTTTGAGCAACGGGCCACGGCCTCGAAGGCGGTATTATTCAGGGCGTCATACTCAGCGGCCTTTTCGGCGGTTCGCCCCGTTTCGAACTCGGAGATGTCTGCACCTGCGGAGAAAGCCTTCTCGCCGGCGCCGGTCAGCACGATCACGCGGACCTCGGGATCTTCCTCGGCCTTCCGAATAAGCCGGGGCAGGGCTGCCCACATCGCCATCGTAAAGGCATTGAGACGGGAAGGATTATCCACGATCAGCCAGCGAATGTTGCCCCGATCCTCAACTCTGAGCTGGGGTAGATTATTTTTCTCGTGTATCATCCTTGCCTCGCGCCGGTATTGTTCCCAGCTGTTTTAGTCGCCCGAAAGGTTCGGGCGCAAATGTTTGGACGGTTCTGAGCGAGCTGGTGTTCGGCGCATTTGGGCAGATGCTGGCGTTGACTAGGGCGGTGGCCCTCGTTAGGGCTGAGTGAACCGAGCCGGCTGGCCAAGGTTGCTACGGCAGGAGATGGATCATGACACCGTCCCCGTATATCGCTCACGGCAGGGTTGCGCAGGTGGATCCCATCTGGGCTGAAATTCGTCGGGAAGCCGAAGAGGCCATTCGTAGCGAGCCTGCGCTTGGCGGTTTCATCTTCGCGACGGTGCTGAGTCACGATCGGCTGGAGGACGCTGTTTGCCACCGGCTGGCGCAAAGGCTCAACCACTCGGACGTGGATGCCGGCTTGATCAATCAGACGTTCCTGGACGTCCTTTCACGGACACCGGATCTGGGCCGCGCTTTCCGCGCGGACCTGGCTGCAGTGTACGACCGCGATCCCGCGTGCAATCGCTACATCGAGCCGCTTCTTTACTTCAAAGGCTTCCACGCCCTCGTCACCCATCGTTTCGCGCACGAGCTGTGGAAGAAGGGCCGGCGCGACTTCGCGCTTTATCTGCAGAGCCAGTCCTCGCGAATTTTCGCTGTCGATATTCACCCGGCGGCGCGCATTGGCATCGGCATCATGATCGATCATGCAACCGGTGTTGTGATTGGCGAGACGGCGACGGTGGGCGATAACACCTCGTTGCTGCACGGCGTGACGCTGGGCGGCAGCGGCAAAGAAAGCGGTGACCGTCACCCCAAGATAGGCGCCAATGTCATGATCGGGGCCGGCGCCAAGGTGCTGGGCAACATCAAGGTGGGGGACTGCTCGCGCGTTGCAGCCGGCAGCGTTGTCTTGAAGGACGTCCCGCCGAATACGACAGTCGCCGGCGTGCCTGCGAAAGTGGTAGGACCAGCCGGTTGTCCGGAGCCAGCCCGCACCATGGATCAGCGGCTCAACCCCGACGATTGCGGCTGCGGCTGACGACAGCAATCACATCTGAAACCTGAAAAGAAAGCGTAGTCTATGAAGAGGGATCTGCCTCGCGTGCAGAATTATTTGCGCAAGCTCTTCCGTACCGATGAGCTTCGCGTCGTGCCTCATGCCAAGAAAAAGGACATGGCCGAGGTTTTCATCGGCGATGAGTTCATTGCGCCCCTCTATCGGGAAGAGGAAGACGGAGAGGTTTCCTATCAGCTCCAGGTCGTCATCCTGGATGTCGACCTTGAGGACGAGGAGTGAAGCGGGGAGGGGCCATGGCTCTGTTCAGGCTGGATGACGTTCGCGTCAGAACGCCGGGGGAAGGGCGGTACTGGGTGGCCGAGAACGCCACCGTGATCGGCAATGTTCACATCGGCGAGGATGTGAGCATCTGGTTCAATACCGTCATTCGCGGCGATAACGAGCCGATCGAGATCGGAAACGGATCGAACATCCAGGACGGTTGCGTGCTGCACACCGACCCGGGCTTTCCGATGATCATTGGGCCGGACTGCACTATCGGCCATATGGTCATGCTGCATGGTTGCAAGATCGGGCGCGGCAGCCTCATTGGCATTGGCTCCATCATCCTCAACGGGGCTGTCATCGGTGAGGAATGCTTGATCGGAGCCAACACGCTCATACCGGAAGGCAAGGAAATTCCGCCACGTTCCGTGGTGATGGGCTCGCCGGGCAAGATCGTGCGGCAAGTGACAGATGCTGACCTCGCAAGGCTGCAGGCTGGCGCGGCGCACTACCGGCAGAATTGGCGGCGCTTCGCGGCAGGTTTGGCACCGCAGACCTGAGGTTGCCTTCTGACCTCTTAAAAAACTACGGCGCAGCTTCGAGCTGCGCCGCTTTCGCTTCGAAACCGAGACCCAAGCTATCAGCTCACTGGCGGTTCCGCACCACAGCGATCGCAGCCGGCGAGTAGGCTTGCGGGTTGAGCGAGACCCAAACATTCGGGTCGAGGAACGACTGGCGCATGATGTATTCGTAAGGCTTCATGTACCAGAGCATCACCTCGTCGACCTTGTTGTCAAGTATGAAGTCTCCCTGAAGCGTGCGCGCCGTGAGAACTGCGTGCCCTTCACCCAGCTCGTCGCGGACCACCGTCATGAGCAGTGCGCTGGATGGCCAGCCACGCTCGATGAGAATTTTCCGCTTAAGAAGGGCGTAATCTTCGCAATCGCCCTTGTCTGTGGGGATGACCCAGCGTTCGGTCACACCGAAGAGCTCCTGGTCCGTCGCGGGACGGATGAGTCGGTTTACGTAGCGATTGACCTCATCCAGCTCGCTCAGGCGCTCGGGGGTCGCGTTGAAGCGTTGCTCGCGGCCCGACGTTGGTGTCGGCCGGCATTCCTGGGGGTATGCTTGGCAGAACTGAACGAAACCGAAGGGTGGTATCGCCTGGCCGAAAACTCGCATGTAAAGCGAAGCATGCTCCGCGGCTCTTATTCTCGAGTTATCGGCCGCCGCACTCCCAGCGTGTAGCAGCCCGGACACCACTATGAGCACGAGAGCCTTTACGCGCATGCCACGCAACCCCACCCACAAACTCGCAACGCGCTCCGCGAAAGCTTGTACAACACCCGGAGCAGTTACAGCACGCTTGCCTTTAACCTTACGAGCGTTTGCGACGAAATCGTGTTGCCCGGCCGCCTGAGAGCGGTCGGCGCCATTCCACTGGACAAGCTGTGGATCATCGAAAGGTACGCCGCAACGCATCGGGATTCTGCATGTTGATAAATTGAAGACCGAGCCCTTCCGCATGATGACGGACGACTTTGGCTCGCAGCTTGCCGAGGACCACCTCGCTGCCGATCATCGGGCGCGCATCCGTTTCGACGGAGGCCCCGGAAACCGAGACATCGATCACGCGCACGGGGATCGAGATGTCGTCGTCGAGGCGAAGCGTGGTCGTGTTGTTGGCGGTAAATCTTGGATGCCGGCGCTGGTGGGCCGCGCTCGCGCCATGGCGCCCGCTGAAAGCTTCGAGCTGGGTGGCCAGCTTCTCCCGCTTGTGCTGGGTGATGGTGAATTCGATGGCAAAACCGCCGTCGAACGTCCGGACGACATTGCCTTCGAGCCCGCCGATTTGCTCAAAGTAGGCAACGATCCGTTCGCCCACCTCGACCGGAACCGGAGTTACGATCGCGGCACCGCCACAGGAGATGTCCTTTAGCCTGCAGGGGTGCTCTTCCTTGTTCTGCCGCATGAAGCGGCCGGCCAGGACGATCCTGTAGCGCTTGTACTGCCGCTGCTCACGCCCGGCCCCCAGCTGCGATCCAGTCGCAATACGACTGCTCGAACCGTCGAAAGCCGTTGCGCTGATCTGCGTCCTCAACATGAACAGCTCGCAGTCATGCCTCACGCCGTCCAGCTACACAGTTGCTGTCCGGTGAAGGCGCACCGATGACCCGATTTCCTTCCCGTATGGGGTCGACTATCGGAGCGAGCCGTTAAGGAACCGTAATTCCGGCGCACGAAATTGCCCGGAGAGCCGATCTCCGGGGCACAAATCTCCGGCAGGAAGGGTGGAAATTATCCTTTTTCGGAGGATCGGCGGGAAAGACCGCCTTCGTACACCCGGAAGCTGCGCTGATTGATGCGAACCAGCCGGGCGCTGCGCATGTCTGGCAGCGGCCTGCGGTTGAAGTTGCTCATAAGGGGCAGGACGCCCTCCGGCCAGAACGTCTCATGCCGGAGCAGCTGGCGGCGCGTGAGGTCCTCCAGCCCGAGGCACCAGTCTCCCGCGCAAGAGCTCACCGCGCCGAGAAACCGGTTGATAACCGAGTCCTTCTGCATGAGAGGGACAACGAGCATCTCGAACTGAACGGTCGTATCCGATCCGCAGCCGAATGCTTCATATTCGAACAATCCGACAGAGGCCTGTTCCGAAATGGACAGGAGCCGCTGTTTCAGAATGAAACGGTCCTCGGAGTCCCACTGGTCGAGGAAGTTTGTGCCGCGCAGCTCCTTGCCGAATTGCTCGCACAAACGCGTGCCCGCGATGCGGAACCGGTAGGTCTGGTTGTCGACGCGTTCGAGAATGAAGGCGTCAGGCAGGATCGCGGCGATGCGCGCAGGCTCGATTTCGAAGCGGTGAGGGGCCGGTCGCCGTCCGCGCACCTCGTTCCAGTAAGTGTAGAGAATCCGGCTCGTGGTATTCTTCATGACATCCATCTGGTCTGCCGGCGCAAAACGATCGCCAGGCTTGTAACCCGTGCCGACTTCCCTCACCCCCATCTACATACTCCCCCGGTTACTGATCGGCGCTGATGCGGCCAGCAGCTTTCGTGCCAGCTTAGCCCGCTGCGGCGCTTGGCTCCTCGACATTTGCCGCTATGGTGAAGCGTCTATAGATGAAGGAATTCCGAAGAGAAGGACCGGTAGGTGCGCCGAGAGCCAGTTTTCAACGCTCCGACAGCGATCCTAGGTCTGGTTGCGGCGTTCGTGCTGGTCCACGGCATCCGCGCGCTGCTGCCGGCCGAGGACGACGCGTACGTGGTGCTCGCGCTGGGTTTCATTCCGGCGCGGTACGGCGATACCCCGTACCCGTTACCCGGTGGCGATATTGCCGCTGTTACTTCATTCATCACGTACATGTTCGTGCACGGCGATGTCTTGCATCTGATTGTCAACAGCGCATGGCTTCTGGCGTTTGGGACGCCGCTCGTCCGTCGCATGGGCAGCATCCGCTTTATCGCTTTCAGCGCTGTCTGCGGCATTGCCGGCGCACTAGTCTTTTGGGCGCTCAATCCCGGCCTGCTGGCCCCGATGGTGGGGGCTTCGGGAGCGATCTCGGGGATGATGGGTGGACTCCTGCGGTTCCTGTTCAACGCCATGGACAACGGCAACGGCTTGAACGGCGATGAGTCCAACGGCGATGCCGCCCGCATGGGCTTTGGGCAAATGCTACGGGATCGGCGCGTCGTTCTCACAATTGGTGTCTGGATATTGCTGAACTTTGCCCTGTCGCTCGGCTTCGCGTCGTACGGCGAGCCGGCAGCAATCGCCTGGGAAGCCCATTTGGGCGGCTTTTTCGCGGGGCTGCTGACGTTTGGCTTCTTCGATCCGGTGGCCCACGCAGCTCCGCAAGATCCGAATTCTCCTCCGCTGCAGTAGCGAAGCCACAGGCTTGCACCCTTGGGTGAGTTGCCTCAGGATCGAACAATCAGGGGTTGATCCCCAGCTTTTGGGATGAGGGCTACGTGCCGTGGCAGGAACGGCCCGGCCATCGAAACGTTTTGGAGCACCCTGACAGAGCCCTCGAGTTGTCACATTGCGGGCCCGCGGGCCCCTTGGACGGAGGTCACGTCCATGAATGTTGCTGCCATTCTGAAAGCAAAAGGTCGGGCGGTCGCGACGACGAAGCCGGACACGCCCTTGCAGGCTGTCATTGAAAAGCTGGCGGCCAAGCGGATAGGCGCGCTTGTTATCGTCGGAGCGAGCGGAGGGGTCGAGGGTATCATCTCGGAACGGGACATCATCCGTGCCCTTGCGGAACACGGCGCGTCCTGTCTTGGACGCCCAGTGTCAGATTTCATGACCCGGGAAGTGGTGGTTTGCACCGAGGCAGACACACTCGATGAGTTGATGGCCACCATGACAGCAGGCCGCTTCCGTCACATTCCCGTGGTCGAGGACGGCGCCCTGGTCGGCATCGTCTCGATCGGCGACGTGGTCAAGCACCACATCGCTGAGGTGGAGATGGAGGCGAGTGCGCTGAGAACGTATTTGCTGGCGGGGTGATCCCACTAATGAGGCCAGTCTTCAAGCCTCCTCAAAACAACAGGCACCGCCATAGCGGTGCCTGTCGATTTCATGCCTGAAAGTTAGCGCTTCTTGTAGCCACCAGTTCCGGTGATGCCAACCGATACAACAGCGCTGGCTCCAACTGCGCTCGTACCGGCATACGCATTGGCACCAGACAGGTTGCCGACAGAAACGTTACCCAAGTTTGTCACCTTGCCGTTGTTTATCGAGAGTTGGCTAATCCGGCCCACGCTAACGGACGGGAATTTCACATCGTTAATGCTTGTGAGAGATACTACCGTTGAAGCACCAGTGGCGTTAGTTGTGGCGCTCGCCCCAGCACCAGTGATGTCCGGGTGATGCTTTTTCCCATAACCACTCACATCACCCTTATTTGTTACGTCGCCTTTATTTATTGCTGTTTGGGTTATTGTTTTTACTTGGATAGATGAAATTGCTTGCTTCGAGTAGTTTTTGTCATCCCACTTAGAGTTGATGCCACCCTTGACTTTGATGCCGCCCTGAGTGCTGGTCACGACGGCTGCGGCGCTAGCACCCGTCGCGCTTGTGCTCGCCGAAGCGTTAGGCCCAGAAATCTTGGTAACTCGAGTATTTCCTTTATTCTCAACCTTATCTTTGTTTATGGCGGTTTGATTGATATTCTTTACATAAATTGTACCGTGACGGTATTCACCGCCAGGGTGCCCGCCCTTCCGTCCGCCGGGCTTGCTACCGTTCTTGTCGGCATTAATACCATATCCCCCGTTCGATGACGGCTTTGCCATCGAGGGGAGAGGCGACAGGAAGAGAGCAAGAGCTGCTACGCTTACAATGATTTCTTTACGCATACCAACTATCTCCAAGCAACGCGGAGTTTAAACTGCCCGAACAAATGCGTTCGGGCCTTCTTTCTTTACGTCGCCGCTAAACAGAGCTATCCAACAGATCGGCGACGATCCCCCGACAAGCTCTCGCAGCCGCAGGGAATTCTTTCATAATCACGTCAGCTACGCCCAATGCGATCGGCCCATTGAGCGCTTCGAACTGCAATCTTTCCTGGTTTTGAATAACGACATTTCCCGTGAGAAGCGTATCGCCAAAAACGCGACCCGATCCAACTCCAAGCTGTCTATAGCGAACAGGTCTTTGGATCATGCTCATTTGCTTATTGAGACGTGTTGATGCCTGATCCAATTGGATGGATAGCGTGAGCTGAGCCCATCCATAACCAGCGGTGGGACCAATTCCCGCTACGCGCACATCTGCAGCAAATGGCGTGCCAAAATCGAGACTATTGAAAATGCCATTGATGGCATAATCAGCCGGGATGCGTACCGGAGGTGGTCCAAAATAAGTCGAGACAACCTTTGCTCCAGCCTTGGTAAGTGCATCTGTAATATACGAGGCGCTACCACCTTGTGGAACAAATGCACCCGTCGCACCGGGAGCGACGCTATTTATTTTTCCGGTACTATCGGCAAAACTGCCGACTTCAAAAACTTTTCCCTTCAACACCCCAGTAGATCGAATACAGGCTAGAGCCTGCTCGATTTGCGGATAAGGGCGAACAGTGGTCGGTAAAGCTGCTGCAGTGACTTCTGGCTCAGAAAGTCGGGCATGTTCGACAGTCTGACATCCCCCCAAGCCAACAAGCAGCACGGCGGAAGCAATACTCCCGCAGGCGCGATTCAGCAGACGCATGCCCCCTCACGTCTGTAATAGCGTTGATGTGACTGAGAAACGCAATAACTCTGAAACTCCGAAACTATAGAACCTAAAAATTCACTCCCCCATTATTGATGACTTCACTTGTGTTCACCGCTTTTTGATCCGCTTCAATAGAGGCGGTAATGTTTTCGCCAGTGATAACTTGATTGACGACAGACTGACTACCAATTGCCTGAACCGTAATACTGCCGCCGGTGCCAGTTGTTACGAGCAACCCTTTCCGCGCAGCTTTCACTTGCCCCGCAATAACACCTTGATTGTAATGAGTAACCGACGATTCAAGGGCGCCTGGCACAGCAACGCCCATTGGCTGAGTTCCCCACATCTGACCCGCGGAATATGTCTCTTGAGCCGACGCAGTCCCGCAAATCATCAATGAAGGGAATGCGATAAAACACAATGCCCGCGCTGGTAATCCGAATCTCATAAGAGCGCACCCAAACTTCTTGCCAGCCCCCATTGAAGGATGAGTGGCCAAAATCCATCCGTTAGCGATTCATTTAGCTAGATGATTTGCGGCGTCAACGGAAGGTCTGTATCGAGGCGGATGTGAAAAAATGCTGCAGGCGGTGAAAAGTGTGGCAAACGCGCCACGGTTCCAATCTGGCGATGTCTCGTCAGTCGGGACAGTTGTATCAAATCTGCACAATGATAATCACTATTAGGCATAGTGACTTGATAGCAGATGAGCTTCGAGGCCTGGCGCGCCTCAATAGCCCATTGCCCCCGCCTTCCCCTGCGGCTTGAATGCAGCGCTCTTAGAGAAGGGGAAGGCTCGCTTATGAAAGTTCGGTCTACCAACGCCCGTGCTGCGTCGATCCTCGCTGTGGCTCTGGGTTTCGCTGGGCAAGCGGCCGCGCAGGAACAGCCCAAGGCGCTCGATTGCGTATTCGAAGTGGGAAACAACGTCGCCTACGCGGGGGGTGAGTACAAGGCTTCTCCGGCGCACCGGCTCACGTTCCGCATCGAGGCCATTGACCTGGATGGGCAGCGGGCGGAGTTACACACGGAGAAGGGCGGCAAGGGCGAGGTCAAGATCGTGCGGGCGGTCAACGCCAATCACTTCCTCGAGGTCGTCAACGAGGGCTTCCTCAATATGACGACGGTCTACGACTACGACGCGGACCGGAAGGCGCATCCCGCGGTTCATTCCCGCCATCTGGGCCTGCTGGGCGAACCGATCATCGCGCAGTATTACGGCTTCTGCACGGAGAAGTAGACTGGGCTGGAGCGAGGCCATGAAGTGCCAGGATCTGGTGGTAGTTCACGACGCCAGAAGCGCTCGCCCAGTCGCGCCCGAGGGAGAACTGCATTGGCCATGTTGAAACGGGTTCTGATCGCCAACCGCGGTGAGATCGCGCTCCGGATCATCAGAACAGCGCGCAAGCTCGGCATCGAAACCGTTGCGGTGGCGTCGGAGCCTGATCTGGGAATGCCTTACACGCGCGCGGCCGATGCGGTCGTGCCGATCGGTCCCGGGCCGGCCAACGAAAGCTATCTCGTCTTCGACAAGATTATCAGCGCGGCCAAGCGGACCGGAGCCGATGCCATCCACCCAGGCTACGGCTTCCTCGCCGAGAATGCCGACTTTGCCCAAGCGGTCACTGACGCCGGCCTCATCTTTATAGGCCCGACAGCAGACTCCATGCGTAAGCTTGGTGGCAAGGCCGAGGCCAAGGCGATCGCCATTGCAGCGGGTGTACCCGTCGTGCCTGGATATCAAGGCGAGGATCAGCGGCCCGAGATCCTGGCCGAGGCGGCTCGTGGGATCGGATTTCCTGTCATGATCAAAGCCGTCGCCGGTGGGGGCGGCCGCGGCATGCGCCTTGTGGAGCGGGAGGAAGATTTCGCTGCACTGCTCGCCAGCGCACAGCGTGAGGCGGAGGCGGCATTCGGCGATCCGCGGGTGCTTATCGAGAAGGTGGTGACGGCACCGCGGCACGTCGAAGTGCAGGTGTTTGGCGACAGCCACGGCAACGTCGTCCATCTGTTCGAGCGTGATTGCTCACTACAGCGGCGCAATCAGAAGGTGATCGAGGAGGCGCCCGCTCCGGGAATGTCACCGGAGCTTCGGGAAAAGATGACCTCGGCTGCCGTAAAGCTGGCGAAGGCCGTGGGCTACCGAGGGGCTGGAACGGTGGAGTTCCTGGTCGAGGGCGGCGCTCTTGGCGCCAAGGCTCCCTGGTACTTGATCGAGATGAACACGCGCCTTCAGGTCGAGCATCCGGTGACGGAGGAAATCACCGGGCTCGACCTTGTCGAATGGCAATTTCGGGTTGCGGCGGGCGAGCCGCTGCCATTGGAGCAACACCAGATCACTTGTAACGGTCACGCCATCGAAGCACGGCTCTGCGCGGAGGATGCTGCGCGCGAGTTCTTGCCGTCGATTGGCCGGATCGTGGCCTTTAGAACGCCTACGGCGGAAGGGCTGCGCGTCGATGCGGGCGTCGAAGCGGGCTCGACTGTCTCGCCCTTCTATGACTCCATGATCGCCAAGCTGATCGCGAAGGGACCAAATCGCGCCGTCGCGCTCGAACGACTGAAGCACGCGCTCCAGGAAACAGTCGTCGCAGGCGTGAAGACGAACGCCGCATTTCTTCATGGGCTGCTGTCTCTGCCCGCGTTTGAAAGCGGCGAGATGGACACCGGTTTGATTGCCCGAGAGCTCGACCGGCTGAATGCGAAGGGGAGCGATCCCGTCGCGGTTGCGCATGGAGTCATCGCTCTGATCAGACAGCAGCAGCGGAAGCTCGAAGAGCAGCGGCGCCGGATTTCGGACGAGGCACGCTCGCCGTGGGCGGCACTCGATGGCTTTCAGCTTGGCCCATCGCGCAAGCATTCCCTGGACATTCTGGTTGAGGGCAACAAGACGACGGTCGAGGTCAGCTGGGTAGGGGGCGAGCCAACGGTCGAGGTGGAGGGGCAGGTCATACAACTCCAGCGCGATCGTGTTACAACCGTTGATGATGGCGATCGCGTCTTCGTGCTGCATAATCTTCGGCAGACAGAAGTTTGCTGGCCAACTTACGACGCCGCAGCGGCGGACGAGACCGATGGCGAAGGCCAGCTGCGTGCGCCAATCAACGGACGGGTCGCGAAGGTTTTCGTCGAGGAAGGCGCTGTCGTGGATAAAGGTCAGCGTATCGTCGTTATCGAGGCGATGAAGATGGAGCACGTTCTCGTGGCACCGCGCGGCGGCACCGTGGGCCGTTTGACTGCGCGAGAAGGCCAGCAGGTAACCGAGGGGACGGTCCTTGCAGCCATACTCGACTCGTGAGGGCTTTCCGCTTGGCACATAACCTGATCACTGATGTTCCGGGCGTGAGAGTTGGCAACGCCCATGACGACCGCGTGCTGAGCGGCGTCACGGTCATTGTCTTTGACAAGCCGAATGTTGCGTCCGGTGTAACCCTGGGCGGCGCGCCGGGCAGCCGGGACACTGCGCTGCTTGAGCCGGAAATGACGGTCCAAAGCCTCGACGCCGTCGTCCTTTCCGGTGGCTCGCTGTTCGGCCTCGATGCGGCAGGAGGCGTGGTCTCCTATCTGCGCCAGCAAGGGCGGGGCGTCCATATCGGCCCGATAAACGTTCCCATCGTGGCTCAGGCCATCGTCTTCGATCTTCTTAATGGTGGGGACAAGAACTGGGGGCGCATGCCGCCATACTGGGAGCTCGGCTGGAAGGCGGCCGAAAAGGCAACGGGCGGAGATTTCCCACTCGGCACCGTTGGCGGTGGGTACGGAACAAGCACGGTCAACTTCAAAGGCGGGCTTGGTTCGGCGAGCGCGGTGACGGCCTCCGGGTTCATCGTCGGTGCCATCGCTGTCGTGAATGCCGTCGGCTCCGTGACGATCGGTGACGGGCCACATTTCTGGGCCGGCGCCTACGAAATCGGCCGCGAATTCGGAGGCCACGGCTTACCGCCTCAAGTGCCGCTAGAGGCGCAGAAATTCAAAATCAAGCGAGCAGCACCGTCTACGACAATCGCGCTCGTAGCGACCAATGCACAGCTGACAAAGGCTGAGACGAAGCGGCTTTCGATCATGGCCAACGACGGGTTGGCGCGCGCGATACGGCCAGCGCACGCACCGATGGATGGCGACACGGTGATCGCAGTTTCAATTCAGGACAAGCCTCTCAAAAATCGGACGATCGATCTCACCGAAATTGGCCACACCGCAGCCGATTGCCTGGCCCGCGCCATTGCCCGGGGCGTGTACGAAGCGGCAGTGCCGAGCGAGGCTTGGGTTGGCCCTCCGGCTTACAGGGATCTTTATCCGTGACACGCGCCCGTTGGGCCATTGTGATCGCCGTGACGGCGCTTCTTGTTGCGTTACTGGCTTGGCAGCAGCTGCGCCAACGTGAGGTTCAACGCTGCCTCGATGCCGGCGGAATGTGGGACGGGCCCAATTCCCGCTGCATTCCTGATCCGGGGCGCCCGATCCTGCAAAGAGATCTCCAGCGTGTCTGACTTCAGCGCGCTACGGCGATTGGTGCGCTTTCATCCGAAAGCCGTCCACGGACGAACTGCAATGTCACTTGAGCCACACGTCGCCCGAGATGCCGAGCCGTCAGGAGATCGGATTCCGGTGGCGTAAGGTCCGGGCCTTGATCGGTGTTCGACTGGGCTGCCGCGCCCAGCCAAAATCCCAGCCGATTTAAGTCGTCCTCAGATCCTTTTGTGGAATTGTTGGCCGGCGGCAAATCGAGATTGACCCAGTGCATGCCGTGTTGGGCTGCGAAAAGCGCGATTTGCACCAGCGTGGCCAGCTTGTCTCCGGCCCGAGCGCCTGAATTTGTGAAACCGGCAGCAATTTTGTTTTTCCAGGCAAATCCTTTTGCCATAACGGCTTTCGAACTTGCTTCCTGAAAAGCTTTGAACGCCGCAGAGACATTGCCCATGTAGGTTGGCGAGCCGAAGATGATTGCATCCGCAGAAGCCAGATCATCCCATCGAGTTTGCGCTTCTTCGACTGTCATAAGCAGGGCTTCCGCGCCTTCAACTTCGCCAACACCGGTGCCTACAGCTTCGGCCAGTCGAGCCGTGTGACCCCAGCCGCTGTGAAACACGATGGCGATACGGGCGAATGGCATGCGAGCCTCCGATTACTGGTCAATTCGTGCGGCCAGCGACGTCATCAAGCATTTCGAGCACACGTGGCCAACCTTTACCCATGCGCTTGAATGCGAGTTCATCTGGCGCGCGGAAACCTGACTGCTCCATGCGCACAAGGGTGCCGCCATTTCGCGGCGTAAGTGTCCACGTCACAACCGTGACGAGGCCGCTGTCGGATTCCGTGCCATCGCCCCAGCGGTAGCTCAGACGATGCGGCGGCTCGACCGCCAGAACCTCGCAATTGACAATGCCGGACCAACCGGGAAGGGGAACGGCACGCATAGTGAAGCGGTGGCCGACTTTGGGAACGAAGTCATTTTCCATCAGCCATTCCGCGATCAAATGGCTCTCGGTCAGTGCACGCCAGACTTTCTCGGGTGGGTGCTTCATCTGCCGCTCGAAGATGAGCGACCGCGTGGCTTCGCCGTTGCTCATGGGGCCTCCCCTTATTGATCCATGCGGTCGAGCAGGTCTTCGAGCTTGTCGAGCTTCTGGCTCCAGAACGCGGCGTAAACACCGAGCCAGTCCACGATCGGCCGCAAGGCTTTCGGATTGGCGCTGTAGCGCGTTTCCCGGCCGACGCGTCGATCGCGTACGAGGCCAGACTGCTTCAGCACGTTCAGATGTTTGGAGACAGCCGGCTGCGAAATCGTGGTGCCGGCAGTAAGGGCGTGAACCGATTGCTCGCCCTCGCGACTCAATCGCTCGAACAATCTGCGTCTGGTGGGATCGGCGAGGGCGGCGAAAAGGCGATCCGGCTCAACGTGCATGAATGACCCATAACTTTTCGGTTATGGGTCGTTCATAACTTTTTAGTTATCAATTCGTCAAGCGGTTTTCAGCACCGCGAGGCTTACCGGAAGCGGTCGACGCGATAAGGGTACGGATCGGTGTACGGAGGCTCGCCGGTCATCATTTCGGCCAGCAGGCGGCCCGTTGCGGGGCCAAGCGTAAAGCCGAGATGGTGGTGACCAAAGTCTGCCCACAGACCGCGATGACCTGGGACCTGGCCGATCATCGGCAGCATGTCGGGCAAGCAGGGGCGGGCGCCCATCCACGGCTTGTCTTCCACGCGATCGCCAAGAGGGAACATGGAACGCGCGACCGGCTCGAGCCTGTCGAGCTGGACGGGGGTTTTCGGTGCGTCGCGGTGCGCAAACTCCGCGCCTGTCGTCAGGCGGATGCCGCGAGTCATCGGCGCCAGCACGAAACCGCTTTCAATGTCGAAGATCGGCCCGTTGAGCACTGCATCGCCGCGCGGGCGGAAGTGGACGTGATAGCCGCGCTTCACCCAAAGGGGAACGCGCACGCCAAGCCGCTTCAGTACTTCATCGGACCACGGGCCAAGCGCGACGACCACCTCGCGCGCCTTCACGGGGCCATCGACCGTGTGCACCTGCCAGCCATCCGTGGTGGCTTCCAGGGTCCGCGCATCAGCCGTGATAAACTTGCCGCCGCGCCGCACGAAGAGGTCGGCATATGCCTTACCGACAGCGCTGGGATCAGTCACACTGACCGGGTCAGGCATCAGCAGCCCGCCAACAAACTGGCCGGCAGAAAGGTGAGGCTCGCGCTTGCGCAGGGCCGCCTGATCGAGCTCTTCGAAGCCAACGCCGAATTCGCGCCGTATCTCCTCCTGTTGCCGGAGATATTGGTCGTAGCGCTCCCGGGTGCGGAAAATCTTCAGGTAGCCCGTCTCGCGGATCATATCCACGATCCCGGCTTCCTCCATCAAAGCACGATGCTCGATGATGCAACGCTCCACGAGGGGACGCGCTGCGCGGGCTGAGGCCGCGATGCGCTCAGGCGAGGAGTTGCGCCAGTACTTGAACAGCCAGACGGCGTTACCGAAGAAGGAGCTCCACTGGTGGTGGGCCTCTGGCAACATGTTGAAGGCGTACTTCCACAGCTTCTTGAACTCGCGGGGGAAGCCGTAGGGTACGATCGCTTCGCGTTGGATCAGGCCGGCGTTGCCATAAGAGGTTTCCTCGGCCGCACCCCGGCGGTCGACGAGCACGACAGAGCGACCGCGCTTTTGCAAGTGCAAAGCCGCCGATACGCCGACCATGCCGGCGCCTAGGACGAGTACATCGGAGGTCATGGAGCTAAGTAACCGGTTGAGTTGGCAAGTACTGTGCGCATTGGGCTGCATTGATGCCCACGGTGTCGTCTGCTAGGGCAGCGCCTGTCAATAGGAGGTTGAGCCGCATGATTCCCCGCTATAGCCGCCCGGAGATGACGCGCATCTGGGATCCTCAGACGCGCTTCCGCATCTGGTTCGAGATCGAGGCCCATGCTGCGCGCGCCATGGCCGACCTGGGGATCATTCCCAAGGAGGCCGCCGACGTCATCTGGGAGAAGGGCTCAGCCGCCGAATTCGACGTTGCCCGCATCGACGAGATTGAGCGGGTCACGAAACACGATGTGATCGCGTTTCTCACTCATCTCGCCGAACATGTGGGGCCGGAGGCACGCTTCGTCCACCAGGGCATGACATCCTCCGACGTGCTGGACACCTGCTTCAACGTTCAGCTGGTGCGCGCGGCGGACATACTGCTCGCCGATATCGACCGCGTGCTCGCGGCGCTAAAGAAGCGGGCCTTCGAGCATAAGAATACGGTGACGATCGGACGCAGCCATGGCATCCATGCCGAGCCGACGACCTTTGGTGTGAAGCTAGCCTACGCCTACGCGGAGTTTTCACGCGCGCGCCAGCGGATGGAAAATGCGCGGAATGAAGTGGCCACGTGCGCCATTTCCGGTGCCGTTGGCACGTTCGCCAACGTGGACCCGAGGGTCGAGGAATACGTGGCCAAGCAACTTGGACTGCGGCCGGAGCCGGTGTCGACGCAGGTCATTCCGCGCGACCGCCATGCCATGTATTTCGCGACGCTCGCGGTGATCGCATCCTCCATTGAGCGGCTAGCCATCGAAATCCGCCACCTGCAGCGCACCGAGGTGCTGGAGGCCGAGGAGTACTTCTCGGAGGGCCAGAAGGGCTCCTCCGCCATGCCGCACAAGCGCAACCCTGTTCTGACGGAAAACCTGACTGGCCTTGCGCGCATGGTTCGCGCCTACGCGCTGCCCGCTATGGAGAATGTGGCGCTCTGGCACGAGCGGGACATCTCGCACTCGTCCGTCGAGCGCATGATCGGGCCAGACGCGACGGTAACGCTCGACTTCGCTCTCAATCGGCTGGCGGGGGTGATCGAGAACCTCGTCGTCTATCCCGAGAACATGCAGAAAAACCTGGACCGGCTGGGCGGCCTCATCCACTCGCAGCGCGTTCTGCTGGCGCTGACGCAAAAGGGTGTGTCGCGCGAGGACGCCTATCGGCTCGTCCAGCGGAATGCCATGCCGGTTTGGCGCGGGGAGGGGGATTTCCTGAGTCTGCTTGCCGCCGATCCGGAGGTCAGCGCCAAGCTGTCGCGGGAAGAACTCGAAAACCTGTTCGACCTCGGCTACCACACCAAGCACGTCGACACCATTTTCAAGCGAGTGTTTGGCGAATGCTGAGGTGAGCGCCATGCGCACCTCCGATGTCGATATCCTTTTGCTTCCTGGCTGGGCCGGCTCAGGCCCGGACCACTGGCAATCGCGTTGGGAGCGAAGTCTGAAGACCGCGCGAATCGTCGTTCAGGAGGACTGGTATCGTCCGGAAAAGGACTCGTGGGTGAGCCGGATCGTGGAGGCCGCTCGGCGGGCGACGCGGCCGGTGGTGCTCGTTGCGCACGGCTCGGGCGTGGCAGCCGCCGTGCACGCTGCGCCGGCGCTCGCAGGGCTCAATGTGATCGGCGCCTACCTTGTCGCTCCGGCGGACCTTGAGGATCCGAACGCTCTGCCGGAGAAGCATTTCGGCTTCCTTCCGCTGCCACTCGAGCGCCTGCCGTTTCCCGCGGTCGTGGTCGCTTCCTCGTCAGACCCGTTCTGCTCTCTGGAGCGGGCGCGTGCCTTTGCGGAGGCCTGGGGCGCGGCGTTTGTGCCCGCCGGCGACGCCGGCCACATCGACGCCGATTCTGGCCACGGCCCTTGGCCGGAGGGTCTCATGCGCTTTGGGTTGTTTCTGAGTCAGCTTGGACCGAAAAAGCGGCGGCTTGATAGCTAGGGCCGTAAGCTGCGCGCGGGGCTGCTGACCAAGAGCGAGCGAGTCGAGTCCGCGCAAATTCACTACGAGATCGGGAGATCGATGGTGGGCGGTGCTGGGATCGAACCAGCGACCCCACGCGTGTGAAGCGTGTGCTCTCCCGCTGAGCTAACCGCCCGAAGTCAGAGGAAGTGAAGCGGACTTATGGGAGAGGCCGCCTGACCTGTCAAGCTCTCAACGCCGCGGCGCAAAGCTCGCGCTGATCTTGCGGAACTCTGGCAGCAACGCGGACCAGTAGATGGCCGGGGCGCTGCCGACGATGCGGTAATAGCCGTTGTCCTTCCCTTGCAGGATGACCTGATACAACCCGGGGCGACCGTTTTCTGAGGGTGGCGCCACCTGCTCGACGCCTTCGAGGCCCGCGATTTCAATCGGCAGACTTTCGATCGTCTCGGGAGCCTTGCCGCCGGCAAGCGCCGCGAGGCCATCGCGGCCGGTCGCATCGAGGTTTTCGATACGGGGCGAGTCGAGCGAAGCCGCGATGGTGAGAGTCGGCCGCTGGTTGGGGTCCGGCGTCGCCGGGTCGTCCCCGTACGCGTAAAAGTGGGACTGGCCGATGAACGAGCCCGTATCGCGGAAGGGGCCGATGTAGCCGAGCGTGAAGGGCTTTTCGCTGGCGTTGGAATCGATGCGCGCCGACTCAAGGATGCGCTCGAACGTCTGGTGATCAGCACTGCCGCTCTCGATCACGGCCTTGGGCACATTGATGCTGACCAGCGCCGTTACCGGATCCTGCTGGAACAGCAGAATATGCTTGGCATAGGGGCCGACGCTAGAAGGCTGCTCCCCCGTGACATAGCGATACTCGCCCTGGCGATTCAGCGTACCCGCCTTGGCGTTCTGGATTCCCTTCTTGGAAAGCACTTCAGGCTCGAGTCCTAGCGCCATCTCACGAAAGGCAGCGGCAGGCACTTCCAAGAGAACGATGGTCGTGCCGTTCGAAACGTGCATGAAACCGGAGAAGTTCGGCGAGGCCGCAAACCCTTCCGGCAGGTCGAGGACGACCCGGCTCCCAGGGGCCTGGGCAGGGTCTGCGGCGCTGGTGCTGGCCCCAGCGGTGCAGAGGAGGATGGCCGAGGTCACAAAGAGGCTTACCACCGGAGAGACGAGCCTTTGCATTGCGCCCCGTGTCCAGTCCCTCATCCGGCCCTCCATCCGCAATGGCCTGCGTGGCCTTTATCTCAAAGGCCGATGCAAGCGGTTGGGCAGTGGTTCCCAGCGCGAGGCCTAAGCCTTGACCGTCGGGAAACGTCCTTCAATGGGATAGTTCGGATCGTTGTAACCCGGTGTGGATGGGTGTCCAGTCACGACGAAGCGATCGACAATCGCCTCGTCCTCGGGCGTCCAGGTAACTTCGAGTGCGCCGAGATAGGGCTTCCACTGCTCGAGGGTCCGCGGGCCGGCGATGACGGAGGAAACGGCGCTGTTATTGAGCACCCACGCCACGGCGAACGCGATCAGGGTCATTCCGCGGGCCTCGGCGTGTGCCTTGAGCTCTTCGGCAATTTGCAGCGATTCCGGTCGCCACTCCGTCTCCATGATGCGCTTGTCCTGGCGGGCCACGCGGCTGCCTGGCTCCGGCGCCTCGTTGAGGCGGTATTTGCCCGTCAGCACGCCGCGCGCGACGGGGCTATACGGCACGACGCCAAGGCCGTATGCGCGCGCAGCGGGCAGCACTTCCACTTCAGGCTGCCGGTTCATGAGGTTGTAGTAGGGCTGCAGCGCCACCGGCTCGGGTTCGTTGAGCTGGCGGCAAAGGTGGCAGATGTGCGCGATTTGCCAGCCGCGCACGTTTGACAGTGCCCAGTGCCGGATTTTGCCCTGGCGAACGAGATTGCCGAACGTGCGGACGACGTCCTCCCACGGCGTTTTGGGGTCCGGGCGATGGACGTAGTAGAGATCGATGTAGTCGGTCTTCAGTCGTCTGAGGCTTCCCTCAACCGCCTGCATGACGTGAACGCGCGACAATCCGCGGTCGTTCAGTCCCTTGTGCCCGACGGGGTTTGCCACCTTCGTCGCAAGGATGACGCGATCCCGGCGGCCCTCGAGCGCGCGCCCCACGATCTCCTCAGACCGGCCTTCCGTGTAGACATTGGCGGTGTCAATGAAGTTGACGCCGTTTTCCAGCGCATGATCGATAATCCGCCGCGCCTCGGCCTCATCCGTGGGCCCACCGAAGTTCATCGTTCCAAGGCACAGCTCGCTGACGCTGATTCCTGACCGGCCCAGAACCCGGTAACGCATCTCCGCCATTCATTTCCTCCCGTGTGTGGTCCTGCCGAACGCGGCCTGCAGTCGATCCAGCCTAGTGCGAACGAAATTCGCCCGCCACTCACCTGCGCCTGAGAACGAAGCGAAAGACGCCATTCTCTTCGGATTGCTCGACAAGCTCGTTGCCGGTGGTCGCGCAGAAGGCCTGGAAGTCTTCAGCCGAACCTGGGTCTGTTGCGAGCACTTCGAGCGTGGCGCCCTTGGGCAGCTCGGAAATCGCCTTTCTGGTCTTCAGGATTGGAAAGGGGCAGTTCAAGCCTCTGGTATCAAGAGTCTTGTCAGCCATCGCTTTCTCCGAAGATTTCCGGGCGATTAGGAACATTTCACTGTTCGTATACGCGAGGGGGCGGGGCGCGTCGAGTTATGGCGGAGGCGCCGGGAACACCGGCAGCTTCGCCCGAATGCGGCGATGGATCCAGGCAAATGTCACAGTTTGGCAACAGAGACGGAATAGGCCGCTCGGCTTGTCTTGCCTTTTCGTAAGGGCGGGGACGGGCAGGCTTGCCCTCGGGGGACGCGAATGGCAAGCATCCCTCCGGCGCCAATGCGAGTCGGGGCCTTAACAGCTCGATGAACGATCAGAGATCCCAGCTAGACCCCGGGGAAGCGGGTACGTCTGCGATGCCACCCGACCATGGCACGCCGCATCGGTCGTTTGCGCTGAGCTTCGGCCTCGAGCGCCTGGGCCTCCTCGCCCTGAAAGCGCCGGTCGTTTCGGCGATCATCATAGTGATTTTGAGCGCGCTGGCCGTTCTCGGCGTCATGCGGCTCAAGGTCGATGATTCGCTCTCCGAGCTGTTCCGCACGGACACGAAGGAGTTCCGCCAGTACGAGGAGATCGATCGCCGCTTCCCCTCCAGCGAGTACGACGTCCTGGCCGTTGTCGAAGGGCCAAATCTGCTGGAGAAGCCGCAGCTCGAGGCTTTCTCGAACGCGGTCATTGACCTGCAACTCGTCGATGGCGTCAATGGACTTGTGTCCATGCTTTCGGCCCGCGGAAAGCCCGATGCCAGCGGATATGCGCCGCCCATCGTGCCGGACGAGCTGCCGGACGGCCCCGAATACGACGCGATCATTGAGGCGCTGCGGACCAATGACATCGTCGCCGGCAAGTTTCTGTCGAACGATGGTCAGCTTGCGCTCATCGTCATGTCTCTCGACCGGGAGGTGGTCGAGGAGCAGGGTGCAAAGGCTGTCATCGGCAATATCCTCAGGACCGCCGAGGAGGCGCTGGAAGGCTCCGGTCTCACGGTGAAGCTGACCGGCGCGCCGGTCATGCAGCTTGAGATCCGCAACGCTGTTGAACGCGACCGGCTTGTCTACAACGGGCTCGGATTTCTGGTCGGCGCCGGCATCGCCTACTTCTTCTTCCGGCGGCTTTCGTTGACCTTGATCGCAGTTCTTGGGCCGACGATCGCCATTCTCTGGACCCTCGGTATTGTCGGGGGCCTGGATTACCGCCTCAACCTTTTCATCAACGTGCTGACGCCGCTCATTCTGGTGTCAGGGTTCTCGGACTCCATGCATCTGGTGTTCTCGATCCGCCGGGACATCATGGCGGGCGTGGACCGGGTCACGGCGGCGCGAAATGCCGTGCGCGATGTTGCGCCGGCCTGCTTACTGACGGCAATGAACGCAGCCCTGGCACTGATCTCGTTTCAATGGGCGGAGTCGGCTCTCATCCGCACGTTCGGTAAGGCGGCGCTGCTGGCTGTCGGAACGTCTTACATCGCCGTCGCCGTGGTTGTGCCGACGCTGGCTGCATTGCTGATCCGCCGCGAGAAGGCGCCCACACCTCTCCCTGCCGAGGCGCGGGACGACGGCGTCGGTTTCCTCACTCGCCTCACTGGCTGGCTCGTGCGGCAGGTGGTTCGTTACCCTGCGCCCTATTTCCTGGCGGGGCTGATTGCCGTCGTGCTCTGCGGACTCGCCTACATTCAACTCGAGCCGCATTATCGGCTGGCGGATCAGGTGCCGGATCAGGAGCACGCTCTCGCCGCTACCAGCCGCCTCGATCAGAAGCTGACGGGCGCCAACCCCGTCCACGTGATGATCGAGATGAAGGAAGGCCAATCGCTGTACGATCCGGCAACTTTTGACGTCATCGCGCGGGCGCACAAGGTGTTGGAGGAGGTCGCCGGCCTCGGCAACGTGTGGTCCGTGGACAGCCTGCGCCGCTGGCTTGCAGAGGCGGGTGACGATCGCATCGAAACCGTCAAGACGTACGTCAATCTGCTGCCGGAGCATCTCGTGCGCCGGTTCATCGACAAGGACGAGCAGGCCGTGCTTGTGACGGGGCGCCTGCCTGATGTCGATGCCAGCGAAATCCTGCCGGTGGTCGAGAAAATTGACAAGGCGCTGGAGCCGGTTCGCCAGGAATTCAAAGGCTACGAGATTTCCGTCACCGGTCTGCCTGCCATTGCGGCGCGCAACTCCGCGAAGCTCATCTGGGAGCTGAATATCGGGCTTGTCGGCGACATGTTCGTGATATTCATCTTTCTGGGGATTGCGCTTCGAACCGTGTTGGCCAGTGTAACAAGTATTCTTCCGTCGCTTTTTCCGATCTTCGCCACAGGGGCCTTGCTTTGGCTCACGAGCGAGGGGCTGCAATTCGCGTCGATCATTGCCATCACGGTGGCGTTCTCCCTGGCCATCGACTCGACGATCCACTTCCTCAACCGCTTCCGCCTTGAGGAAACGCGTCTGCCGCCTGGCCCCACGAACGCAACGCAGGCGCTCATCGCCACCATGCGCCATATTGGTCCGGTGATTGTGCTCACCACCATCGTGCTGGCGATGGGGCTTGGGGTAACGGTCCTCTCGCATCTGCCGTCGCTCAGGCTGTTCGGACGGCTGGCTGCGGTATGCCTGTTCGCGTCGCTCCTCGCGCAGCTTTTCATCCTGCCGGCGTCGGTCGCGATCTACCGGCGTTATTTCCCGCTTAAGGCGGCGTAGTCCGCTCCATGACGATGCCGGTGCCAGGGCTGCTCAGGTCTTCGCCGATGGCGATCGATCCCGCGTGGATCGACTATAACGGCCATCTCAACATGGCCTATTATAACGTCATCTTCGATCGCGCGCTCGATGAGATGTTGCAGCCGGTAGGGCTGGGGCCGGATTACCTTCAGGAAACCGGCTGCACGTACATGGCCGTCGAGGCGCACATCTGCTACCTGCGCGAAGTTTTCCGTTCAGACGTCGTGCGAGTTAGCTTGCGTGTGCTCGATGTCGACGCCAAGCGCATGCATCTCTATTGCGAGATGCGCCACGCGGACGACGATTGGCTAGCCGCGACGTCCGAGTGGATGTTCCTTCACGTCGATGCCAACGCGCGCCGTGCAGCGCCGTGGCCGCGCGAAATTTTCGAGCGGCTCGACGCCATCCGCAATGCAGGCGCCCATCTCGGAATGCCCGAGCGGGCAGGCCGGCGGATCGGCATCCCACGCAAGAACTAATCGGCCTGGGCAGCTTTCGCGCGCCGTTCACCCCAGAGATTAAGCACGTTGCCGGCGATCACCACTGCGCCACCGATCAATACGATGGGGTCAAGTGGCTCCGCATAGATGAGCGCGCCCACCACGGCGATTAAGGGCAAGCGCAGGAAATCCATCGGCGCGACGAGAATGGCGTCTGCCAACGAAAACGCGCGCACGAGGCTGTAGTGAGCGGAAAGCCCGGCCAGTGCGATCATGGTGATCCAAAACATCGTCACCGCATCTGGCCACCGGACGCCGCCAAAGAGCAACACCGTGCACATCACCGCCTGAACGACGAACATGTAGAACAGAATGCGAAGCGGGCTTTCGCTCTTGGTGAGGGTTTTCGTCGCCAACATGGAAAGCGCGAAACCAATCGCGCTGATGAGGGCCAGGCCGACTCCCGGTCCGATCGACATGCTTCCGGGCTGCGCGACAATGATCGTTCCGGTGAAGCCGAGGACTGCGGCCGCCAGGCGAAGCTTTGTCAGTTTTTCCCGAAGCAAAAGTGGTGCAAGGACTGCAACCCAGATGGGTGCTGTAAATTCGAGCGCAAAAAGCTGCGCCAGCGGGATCATCGTCAGCGCGCTGAGCCAGGCGTACTGGGCAATGAAGTGCACACTGCCGCGCACGAGATGCAGCGGAAGGCGGGTCGTGCGCATGTCCCTGAGCCCCGGTCCAAAGTGCACGACGATCGCTACCACCGCGAGCGAGATCAGGCAGCGGTAAAACATCATCTCGAGCACGGTGGCGCCCCGGGCAGCTTCGCGTCCGGCGATCGCAACGCCCGAGAACGAGGCGAGGGCCACCAGCATCCACCCCAAAGCTCGCAGCACATGAGGCTGCACTCTGATCATTGCGGCATCAGTCACGCCACAACCCTTTCTCCTCCGCGCGGCCTCGCAAGCATGTCACGACCATCGTTCATTTCCTTGGGCCTGCCGCGGTCTCAATGATTTTTCTTGGAGCGCTGGATTCCTCATCTGCGCTCGCCTAGTGTTCCCGCGTCCGACCAACCTTCTCGCCGAGAAAAAGGCAAGAGCGAAGCTTACATGGCAGCCATCACCTCGCTTGAAGCGCTCCGCGCCGTCTATCCGCCGCCGACTGAGCGGGCCCTGAAGAAGCAGCTCGACCGACTCGACAAGCACTGCCGGAGCTTTATCGCGCTCTCGCCGTTTCTCGTCATCTCCTCGGTGGGGTCGGACGGACTTGCCGATGCGTCTCCGCGCGGAGATCTGCCCGGCTTCGTGAAAGTGTTGGACGACACGACCATCGCCATTCCGGACTGGCCGGGCAATAACCGGCTCGACACGCTCACCAACATCCTTGCCAACCCTGCCGTCGGGCTTCTCTTCCTGGTGCCTGGGGTCGACGAGGTGTTGCGTGTGAACGGCCTTGCCGAGCTGCGCGACGACGAAGAGCTTCGTCGTGCGTTCGAACGGTCGGGCAAGTTTCCGCGGCTTGCGATCCTGGTTCGGGTGAAGGAGGCCTATCTTCACTGCGCGAAGGCTCTGATGCGCTCACGACTTTGGGACCCCGCCTCCCGCGTCGAACGGAGCGTGCTGCCCAGCATGAATGAGATGATCCGCGATCAGATTGGCGGCGCGGGGCCGGTTGAGCCTCAGCACGAGATGGTCGAACGGTTCAAGAAGGTTCTATACTGAACATGCGCCAGCAATTCGCCTCCGACAACAACGCGGGCATGTGCCCGCAGGCACTCGAGCGATTTCTTGAAGCGAACAAGGCCGGTCATGCGCTCGGCTACGGCGGGGATCCGTGGACGGCTGAGGCCAAGGCGCGCATCGCCGAGTTGTTCGAAACCGACTGCGAGGTGTTCTTCGTCTTCAACGGGACGGCCGCCAATGCACTGTCGCTTGCCCAGCTTTGTCGACCGTACAATGCCGTCATTGCACACGCGCTGTCCCATATCGATACGGACGAGGCCGGGGCGCCCGAGTTCTTCATGGGCGGCGGCAAGATCATGACGGCGGATACGCCGCTCGCCAAATTGACGCCCAAGGCCGTCGAGGAGCTGGCGACGCGTTATTCCGGGACTCATCATGTCAAACCGGCAGTCTTGTCGCTCACGCAGGCGACGGAGCTCGGCACTGTCTATGCAACTTCTGAACTGCGCCCGCTCACGGAAGTGGCGCGCCGCCATGGCCTGAAGGTGCACATGGATGGCGCGCGGTTTGCGAACGCGATTGCGCGACTCGGATGCTCACCGGCTGATCTCACGTGGCGCAGCGGTGTCGATGTGCTGTGTTTCGGTGGGGTGAAGAACGGCCTGGCCGTCGGCGATGCCATCGTGTTCTTTGACCGCGCGCTTGCGCACGAATTCGGGTGGCGCGTGAAACAGGGCGGACAGCTCAATTCCAAGATGCGCCTGGTTTCGGCTGCCTGGCTGGGATTGCTGGAGAATGATGTCTGGCTTTCCAATGCACGCCACGCCAACACCATGGCGGACCGGCTGGCGGCGGGCCTCGTAGGAATTCCCGGCGTCAAGCTGATCGCGCCTGTCGAGGCCAATGGCGTGTTCGCTGACATCCCTCAAGAGATCCAGAGCGCGCTCAGGGCCAAGGGCTGGCAATTCTATACCTTCTTCGGCGAAACGGGCTGCCGGCTCATGTGTGCCTGGGACACCGCCCCCGAAACTGTCGATCAATTCCTTGCGGATATTCGCGCAGCCGCCAGCGCATGAACTACGCTGGCGGTGCTGAGCGGCGCGCCAGCAGGTTAAAGACGCGACCGTCGAGAATGACGAGCGCTGTTGCGATCACGAGCGCGCCCGCGATGTGCCGTGGCAATAGAACTTCACCAAGGAAGACCGTTCCGAACGCAATGGCGCTCACCGGGATGAGGAGCGTGACGAGCATGGTGTTGGTGGGCCCGGAGATAGCCATGATGCGGAAAAAGACGATGTAGGCCAGCGCCGTCGACAGGAACGCCAGGCCAATCACCGCAAGTATGGCCGAGGTTTTCGGAAGCGCGAGGAGCGCCCAAGGCCTGTCGATAACGAGTGCGAGCGGAAGCAGAATAGCCGTCGAGCAGATTAGCTGGCTGGTGGCGGTGACAAGCGGCGGTGTTTCCTTGAAGCGCCGCCCCCATAGAGCCGAGAAGCCATAAGAGCAGGCCGCACCCAGGATAAGCACCATCCCAAACAAATTTGCAGGTTGGCCAAACATCGCCTCCGGGCCGACGAGAATGGACACGCCAGCGATGCCTGTAAGCACACCCGCGAGTTTGGGGGCGGTCAGTTTCTCGTCCGTCGTGAAGACGTGGGCGATAATAACCGCGAAGAGGGGAGTGGTTGCATTGAGCACCGAGGCCAGGCCGCTCGCGATTTCCCGCTGGCCCCGCACGATGAGCAGGAATGGGATGATGTTGTTGAGAAGGGACATTACCAGGAAGGGCTGCCACGCGCGCAGTTCGGTTGGGAGGCGCAATCCGATCGCGTAGACGACGGGCAGCAAGGCGAGCGCTGCTAAGCCTACGCGTGCGAGAACAAGCGTAAGTGGCGGTAGATCGTGGACTGCCATGCCAACGAACAGAAACGATCCGCCCCAAAGGAGGGACAGAAAGACAAGGAGACCCCACTGGGAAAGCGACATGCTCGGCCTGCGGTGAGGATGGATCGCGTCAGCGTTTGGTGAACCGCACCCTCCCGGCGGAGGGCTGCCGGTCCATGACTCAAAATCGAACGGCTAACCACCCGAAAACGGTGATGACTGCGGCCTTAGTAGGTCGCGCGACCACCCGACAAGTCAAATACGGCGCCTGTGTTGAACGTGCAGGCTTCAGAAGCGAGCCACAGGACCAGCTCGGCGCATTCCGCAACTGTGCCCAGCCGCTTCATGGGGCTCTTGGCAATCATGATCTCCACGTGTTCCGGCGCCATCTGCTTGAGAAGATCGGTCTCGATTGCAGCCGGAGCGATGCAATTCACGCGGATGTTGGTGTCGGCAAGCTCTTTACCGAGCGCTTTGGTGAAGGCGATGACGCCAGCCTTGGCGGCGCTGTAGGCAGATGAGTTCGGCGTACCTTCCTTGCCGGCCAGCGAGGCGATGTTGATGATCCGGGCGAACGGCCGCTTCCGCATATGGGGGACGACGAGGCGCGCGACTTCGTACACGCCAATTAGGTTCACCTCGACCAGGCGGCGCCATTCCGCCGGGTCGTAGGCTTCGACCGGGACAGTCGGCCCCGCGTAGCCGGCGCTCTGGACCAGAATGTCGACCCCGCCATACGTAGCGAGCGTCGCTTCGAGCGCCGTAGAAATTGTCTCCGGCCTGGTGACGTCGACTCGATACCCGGTCACATCCGGTAGGTCTGGGGCCACGAGGTCCCAGACCGCCACGCGGCAATTCGCGTGGCTCAGACGCCGGGCCACCTCACGTCCAATGCCGTTGGCGCCGCCAGTGACGACAGCCACACGTCCCGAAAAATCGTAGGTGACCGGCATTCTCGGAAATCTCCTTGGCAGTTGCGCCGAGATTCTGGCGCCTGCCGTCAGGAGAGCAAGGGCTTTCTCCCATTAAGGGCGTAGGCCACCGCCTCGAGAATGGTCGCGTTGGTGTTCACGTCGACGTTCTGCGCCGGCTTGCCTGAACTTTCATAGACCCCCGGATGGAAGCCGTAACGCCACGCACGGGCATGCTCGCGGACGTGCTGCCACAGCTTCTCGGTATACGGGCTGGGATAGGCCGCGAACCACAGGAAGGCGGCCTTGGTGCTGACCATGCGGAATTTCTTCGCGAACTCCGGCGTGTCCCACCGCTTATCCGTCTTCCACGAGTAGACGGTCCAGGCGGTCTCGCCATCCCGGGCCAGATCGTAACCTTGGTAGGTGAACCAGGGCTCGGCGTCGACGGGAGACTCTGAGACGCACGTTAGGCGGCCTGTCTCTTCGTAACGCCGTTGCTGGGCCTTATCGAGAATATCGAGGATGACTTCGGCATGAGGTGAAGAGCCAAGCTCGACCACTTGCGAGAGGCTAGGCTCAGACGAGATCGGCCCGATCTGCTTCAGCTCCTCGATGAACGCCTGGCGAGGCCCTTCGCCTGCCTTCGGGGATTGGACCTTTGTGACGGGGTTGTGCTTCAGACCCCAAAGATCGTAGGCGCGCGAGACATAGTAGCGATAGACGTAGAACTCAGCCGGGGACAGCTTGCCCTGCTTGATGCTGCAGATCTCGCCCTTTCGGATTGTCTTGTCGAGGTTCCACGAGGCAACGATCTGGCGGGCATTCAGCCCCGGCACCTTGCGCTGGCTGGCAACGTACATGGCCACGAACAGGCGCGCCGTATCCGTTGCGTCGTAACCGGACTCGACCGACTTGAGCGTGTCGATGTCGGTTCGGAAGTTCGGCAAGCGCGCCCCGCGGTAGGTGTAGATCGCCTTGCGGAGGAAGGAGTTGATGCCCGCGATCCTCTTCGAGAACTCACCGTCATTGATGATGCCCAGGGCGTGAGCGGAGATGGTCGCGAGGAGAATGGACCCCACGTCCCACATTGTGACAATTCGGTAGCTACCGAACTGATTGGGCCCCTCCTGCCAGATGTTCGCTGGAACCAGTCCCGTGTGCTGTCGTCCCGGTTGCTCGAAGAACTGCCAGGCGGTGCGGGCATCCTCGAGCAGCTGCTCACGCTGTTGATCCGTCAAATTTGCGGCGTGGGCGGGGCCGCCCGCTTTCGCCCAAGTCATAACAGCTGGTGGCAAAACCAACCCATACTTCAATAACTCACGACGGGTGAGACGCATTCGACTGTCCTTTACTTTGATCGGGTCCCAACACTCGGGCTGAAGCTCAATGCAAGCATTGTTCCGGCGATGCCGGGCTCACGCATCTTCGTTTAGGAGTTCTGAAGAAAAGCATGTATTTTTTGTGCGTGTCTCGATTCGGGAGATTGACCGTGGCTGCAATACCTCTGGCTCAAACTTTCGGATTTGTTCCAGCTCAACTGTGAACTATCCCTAACGGCGCGCGTTAGTTCTAGGTGAGCAGGGCAGAGACCAAGGGGGTTCAACTGCAAACACGCGAGTTCGACTCGTACCTCAGTTTCAAAATGAGACAGGGGTATCTCATTATTGGCGGCATCATCGCTGCGACCGTAGCGGGCGGAGTGGGCTATTATTTTGTCAACCACAAGTCCGGCGCGGCGATTCATCGCGCGTACTCAAGCCAAGCTAGCCTCGCTAGCCGGAGCAAAGCTTACCACTTCGGCTTCATTCATGCGGCCCTCTCCGGCTGCCGATTCAAGGCAGGCCGCTCACTGGATGAGTTTTCGGCTCTCATAGAGCGCAATGGCCAAGGTGTCGTGCCTGAAGAGCTGAAGGCTGGCTTTGCGGAATTTCATCGGCTGCAGCAGACCAGCGAGGCTGGCGGTTGCAGCCTTGCCGAGCGCCTTTTTGGCCCCCGCGGCTACCTGCATCCTGGCATTCTTGAACCTCATAATCAGTAGTAAGACTATTTTGTCCGTCCACTGATATATAAAATCTCAGAAAAATTGCGTAGTTTGATCCGACAAGCGAGTATTAACCAAGATAAGAAGGTCGGTTAAGGCCCTTTTTCATTGGCCCAATATTTGCCTTCATCACGCCGCAGTAGTCCAAAACAGATAAATAGCGCTCGCTCCGGGGGGAATCCTAAAACCCGACGCGTCTGTTAGCCGGCATGTTGCTGCCGGCTGCGACCGGAGCTGGGCGCTTCTTGGCTGGAGTGAGGGGGCAATGACAAACGGAGGCAAAACTCCGATCTTCTACGATCCGAAGGGCCGTAGATGGACCATCTTCAGGATTATTACTGGCTCTTCCGGGGTTCTGGCGGCAGTCATCGCGTCGTGCTTTTTTCTTAGTATTCTTGAAACGCCGAGCCTGCCTGAGCTGCGAATCTCTCACGAGACCAAGTTGCGCCCGGCTGCTATTCTTGCCGGACCGTTGTCGACAGGCGCCGTTCTCGATCTGAAACAGAGGCGCACGTCGCAGTCGGGCAATGCGCAGTCTGTTGATCGATACGCCTTCTTCAACCATTGGGACGAGAACAGCTTTGCCTCTCTGCGGGAGCATGCTGGCGATATCGACGTTCTCGTCCCGGAGTGGCTTCACCTCGCTGGCGCTGCAGGAGAGATTACTCACGACGACAGCCGCCGGGAAAACCATGTGCGGCTGTGGCTCAAGAAGTCTGCGCCGAACCTGAAGGTTCTGCCCCTCATCAACAATTACGATCCGACACGAAGGCTCTGGGATGGAGCGAGCGTCGGAGCATTGCTGGCCTCTGCGGAGGCAAAGGCCACACTCACGCGCAATCTTCTCGGCTATGCGCAGGAAGGTGGGTTTGCGGGGATCACCATCGACTTCAAGTCCATCCCCGATGAGGCGACAGGGCCCTATCTCCACTTCATCAAGGAGCTGAAAAGCGCTTTCTCGGCCGAGGGGTTAGAGGTTTACGTCGTTCTTCCCGCTTACGAGACGCGGTTCGAAACGGCCGAGCTCGCTGCGGTGACCGACCGTATCATCCTGTTGGCCTATGATGAGCACTGGGAAGGGGGAGTGGCTGGCCCGCTGGCGGCCCAAGCCTGGTTTGAAAAGCAGCTCGAAGAGCGCTTCAAGCTCGTCGATGGCTCGAAGATCGTTGTAGCCATCGGATCGTATGCCGTGGACTGGCAAGAGGGAGGTCGCGCCAAACGCCTTCCCGTGTCGGCGGCCTGGGATCTGGCGGCCGATGCCGGTATCGAGGTCCGCTTCCATAGCACGGCCCTCAATCCGACCTTTGCCTATCACGACGAAACTGGCGCCCGGCACGTGGTCTGGATGCTCGACGGCACGACCATGTTCAACCAGATCGATGCTGCATTCGTCATGTCGCCTGCCGGCATCGCGCTGGCAAGGCTCGGTACAGAAGATCCCAGCGTCTGGCAGGTGTTTGCGCGCGGCAAAAAGCCGGATGCGAACACGGCCAAGCTCCTGGAGAACGTCGAGCCGAGCCGAAGCGTCGTCTACAAAGGCGAGGGTGAGGTCCTGAAGGCGACCGACCGTGTCAGCGCTGGTCGCCGGATCATCTCTTACGATGATCGGTACAACCTGATCACGGACCAGAGGATGGCGGAGCTCCCGCGCTCTCTGACCATCACGCGCCTGGGACATACAGACGAGAAGCTCATCGCCTTGACGTTTGACGACGGCCCGTCTCGCGAGTTCACGCCCCAGATCCTCAGGATCCTGCGTGAAAAGGACGTGAAGGCCACCTTTTTCGTCGTCGGTGCGAACGCTGCTCTAGAGCCCGGAATTCTGCGGGCAATCTACGCCGACGGGCATGACATTGGGAACCATACTTTCACACATCCGAACTTGTCGGAAATCCCGGCGGCGCAACTTGACCTGGAGCTCAACGCCACCCAGCGCGTACTCGAATCAAAGCTCGGCGTGCGTACGACGCTGTTCCGCCCACCTTTCGTGAAGGACATCGAGCCGGAAACGCGCGATCAGGCCCGGACGCTCGTGTCATCCGCAGCCATGGGGTACATCACGATCGGTCTTAAAATCGACCCGCTCGATTGGGAGCGGCCGGGGGCGCTCGAGATCGTCAACCGCACCATCAACTATGCGATGGCACAGCGCGGAAACATTGTGCTCCTTCACGATGCTGGGGGCGACCGATCGCAGACCGTCGAAGCTCTGCCCATGATCATCGATGAGCTGCGGGCTCGCGGCTTCCGCTTCGTCACCGTGAGCGAGCTGCTAGGGTTGTCACGGGCCGAGGTGATGCCACCGCTGCCGCAAGAGGGGCGGATGATGAGCTGGGTCAACGACCTTGGCTTCTCGCTGGCCCGGCATTTCACCAACGCGCTTGGCGTTGTCTTCATCCTGGGTCTCGTGCTTGGCTTGTCTCGTCTTTGCCTCGTGGCGGTCGCTGCATGCGTTCAGACAAGACACGAAAAGCGGCGCAGAGGCCGATCCTGGAGACCGCAATCAGTGGCGGTGATCGTTCCCGCCTACAATGAAGAGAATGTCATTTGCGATTGCGTCTCTTCGCTGCTGCAAAGTCGGTATCCGGACTTCGACATCATCGTTGTCGACGACGGCTCGACGGACGGCACTGCGAAAGCGGTCCGCGAAGCCTTCCGCGATAACCCGCGCGTGAAGCTTTGTCGCAAGCCAAACGGCGGTAAGGCGAGCGCACTCAATTGGGGTATCGCTCGCACGCAAGCCGAAATCATCGTGGCCATCGATGCCGACACACGGCTCGATCCGAATGCCATTTCCGAACTGGTCCGCCACTTCGAAGATCCGAAGGTGGGCGCGGTGGCAGGCGCGGTCTACGTCGGAAATGCGAACCGGCTTCTTACGCAGTTCCAGGCGATCGAGTACATCAGCAGCCAGAATCTCGACAGGCGGGCACTGGAGATCGTGAACGGCATCACGGTCGTCCCTGGGGCTATTGGTGCGTGGCGGCGTGAGGCAGTCCTTGCTGTTGACGGCTACGACACCGATACGCTCGCCGAGGATGCTGATCTCACATTGAAGATCGAGCGGGTGGGCTGGCGAGTCATACATGAGTCGCGGGCCTTCGCTCTCACCGAGGCGCCTGATGGTATCGGACCGTTCCTCAAGCAGCGCTTCCGGTGGATGTACGGCACCCTTCAGGTCGCTTTCAAAAACCTGATGATGTTCCGCCGGCAGCCGGCAGGACTGAAATACGTCACGCTGCCCAACGTGCTCATTTTCCAGTTCCTGTTCGCGCTCATTGCCCCTGTGGTCGATCTTGTTCTGGTGCTGAGCATCGCAGCCGACCTGTGGGACTACTACACGCGATTCACGCTGGAGCTATCTGATCGGACATGGAGCGTCCTGACCTACTGGCTCATCTTGCAGACTGTAGAGGTGCTGGTCGGTGTGCTGGCTTTCAGCCTCGACCGGCGAGGGGCTCCATGGTTGTTGCTGCCATTGATCGTGCTGCAACGGTTCTGCTATCGTCAGCTGCTCTACTGGGTTGCGTTGAAGGCCGCGGCAGCTGCCATTCGCGGCGGCATTATGGGCTGGGGCAAGCTGCAGCGGCGTGGCTTGAAGCATCTTGACGCCAACCGCTCTCCACCACAGCTCCCGATTCAGCTGCGATTGCCGGCTCCATCTCCGGTCCGGGTTGAGCGTTCATAAAAAATTGCAGCTAGCCCTCCGGCTAGCTGCAATCACATTCATCAACACCGTGCCGAAGCTTAGAACACCAAGCTGAAGCCTACGCCCCCGTAGGTACCTTCGCCGCCTTGGTAGTTCCCGCCGCCCTTGTCTTCATCGACCCACTGATGGCCGACGTGCGCGGAAATCTCGCTGTGCACGCCGGACGTGAGCTCCATCCGAATGCTGGCGAAGCCACCGAACCGGTGTGCGCGGAAACCGTCGTTGCCCATGGCGATGGCTTCAGGGCCAATGACGAATCGTCCGCTGTTGTAGCCGATACGGCCGCGAGTCCAGTAGGAGTCGAACGCCGTTGAGTAACTGCCGATGAAATTGAAGTAGAACGGCGAGTCGTAAGCCGACGTAAGATCCGCAGAAACCTTGAACCCCGTTTCGCTCCCCGTCACTTTGCTATGCGGATCGTGCGGGGTTATATCGTAATCCTGATAATCAACGCCGATGTAGGCGCTAAAGGTCACGAATGGCCGGATCCATGAGTAGCCGATCATCACGTCGGCCTGGACGCCATCGCCATCGAACTTGGTCCAATCATCGCCACGGTACTCATAAAGCGGCACCCCGGCGAAGCCTCTCAGACGAAAGCCGTCGCGTGAGATATCGCGATTAAGTGCAAGGATTGCGCCCGAGTAGAAGTACGAAGCGTCTTTCGCCCAGTCGGCGCCAGAAAACGTCACGATTGACTTCGCCGAGGAGGAGGACGCATCGGCCTCATAGGACCTATTCAGATCGGCGGCGTGAGCAGCACCTGAAGCCGCAACGACCAACACCCCACATCCCAGGATGTGGTTTCGAATTGTCCGGAACAACTGAGATCCTCCGAAAGAATGCTTCTGGTTCAGAGCTTTTGACGCCGAATGGTTAACTGGACCTTTCCGACTGAATCGGGAGTCTACTAACTGTTTCTCTATTGCGACAAGCGACGCTCGCGTTTTCGGCGAGGGTGTGTACTTCTTGCACTAGTGGTTGCCTGCCAGAGGGGCATCGCGGGGCGCGGCAGGCTGACCGGGGGAGCTTCACAAATGGTCAGGCAGGGGTCATCCTCGCCGTCAAACTTCGAACGACACGTTCTCAACGTTTCGGCCGCTCGTAAACGCGATTCGGTTAGCTGCTCCGTGATTTGAGACACTGGGGTGGTTGTGAGCGGGCTGACGCTCAAGAAGCTACAAAGAAAACATGGACAACTCCGGCCGCAATTCCGATTCGTCCCCGCGGAGATCGGAAGACCCAGCGATACCGACGTCTTTCGTTGAATTCGTGGGCCTGATGGCGCTGTTGATGGCGCTCACCGCGCTGTCGATTGACATCATGCTGCCCGCGCTGCCCCAGATTGGCGAGTTCTTTCGGTTGACTGAGCCGAACGATCGCCAGCTCGTCGTGACGAGCTACATGATTGGCTTTGCTGTGGGGCAGCTCATCTTCGGGCCGCTATCAGACCGTTTCGGCCGAAAATCCATGCTGATGCTGGGGCTTGGCATCTATGTTGTCGGATCGCTGGGCGCCATTATTGTCGAGGATTTCGACCACCTGTTTCTAGCCCGCACCATCCAGGGCTTCGGAGCCGCATCATCGCGCGTGATTTCGGTTGCCGTCGTCCGTGATTTGTTCAGCGGGTGGCGCATGGCACGCGTGACGTCCCTTGTGATGATCGTTTTCATCACAGTTCCGATGATTGCGCCCAGCTTGGGGCAGGGGCTGCTCTATATCGGCGACTGGTCGCTTATCTTCGAATTTCTATTAGTTGTCGGGATCGCGGCTATCATCTGGTCTGGATTGCGGCTGCCTGAGACGCGTCCGGCGGAGCAGGGCGGCGGGCGAATTAAGTTTTCGAGGGCCTTAACGTGGACGCTCACATCGCCTGAGACCGTCGGCTATGCCATCGCAACCGGCTTTGTCTTCGGTTGCCTGATGGCCTACATCAACAGTGCACAACAGATTTTCGTTGAGGTCTACGGGCTCGGCGCCGCTTTCCCGCTCGTATTCGCTCTTCTTGCCAGTGTGCAGGCGCTCGCGGCGTTCACCAATTCCAGGCTGGTCGAGAAGCATGGGATGCGTCGCGTCTCGCATGCGGCATTGTTGGTGTTCTGTGCGGGTTCATTGGGGCTAGTCGCCGCAGCATTTTTTGAACCGCCCTTGGTGATTTTTGCCGGCTTGCTTGCGGTCGTCTTTTTCGCGTTCGGACTTCTCATGCCGAACTTTAATGCCATCGCCATGCAGCCTGTCGGGCCGGTTGCGGGGACCGCCTCATCCTTCATCGGTTTTTATACCACCGCCGCGGGAGCAATTCTTGGTTGGGCGATCGGTGCGCATTTCGATGGCACAGTGCTGCCTCTCGCTACGGGTTTCGCTGTGCTGGGGTGTGCTGCGCTCGGCACTGTGCTTTTTGTGGAGCGGAAGCGCGGGCTTTTCAGGGGTGACTAGCCTTCTTTGCGCTCCTATCGACGGAATATGGCCACGTCATCGGTGCTTCCGTATCGGTTAAATTGACGAGCCGGCCTGGTGAGAAATTGCCAGTTCCTCACAAGAGGAATTCATAAGCAATCAAAAATATGTCGTGCCTCGGTAACGCAAGCAAACAGCTTATCGAAACAGTGAAAGCGTAAGAACATTTCCTATTTTCGAATTATTGAAGATATTAAAGGCCGGTCGGCGAAATTCGGATGAAAAGAATCTAAACATCGAGAATAGTATGGGGGCTTTTATTTTCGAAACTAAACATTTTGGATCTATGTGGGTCGAGAAAGTATTGATTTGTCGCTTGGTTATTCGCTTGGCTCGCCGACAGACTTTGAGAGCTAAATGACCCCGGCACGAATTTTTACAGGCCTGCGTCCCGGAGCTACAAGGGTGTACGTTGGCTGACGGTGCCCGGCCCACGTCTCAAGATGAGCCCCGCAGATTTCGCAACGCTGCTCTCCGATAGCCGGGGAAGGGTAAATAAGCTGAGCGCGATCATATTGGCTACCGCACCCCGGACATTCGATTTCTTGAGTGAGAATCATCCATGTCACCTGATGTTGAAGATACGCGGAAGGCCAAACCCTGACTGAATGTTGCGATGCTGACGATTTGATAAGTGAACGTATGGTTGCATCGAAGTCAAGATGCAACCTGAGCATCAGTATTCATAATTAACAAGAACCGGGGGTGATTGCGGTGCGCACAAGGATTGCGCTCAAGAGAGGCTAAATGTGCTAAGTCAATAGAACGGCCCAACTCCGAACCGCGAGCTTTCAATAAAGTGCGCCCGATCCAGCTACGTGATGAATCGCGACGTAACGGGGCGGGTTCTGCGGTATGCTCGCAGTTTTGGTCCGCCCACAATACAAGCTTCTTTTCAAGATTTGTTTGTCCCTAACTGATCCAGCTTCGCTGGCGATTCCGGCTGGCTCGGGTTTGGGGTCGGGATTGGATCCGGGGTTGGTTCAGGCGACCTCGTTTCGTCGCGTTGGGGCTGGTCAGCGTTTTCCAGCTTGATCGTATTTGCCTCGACAATGATCCGTTCCACGAGATTGAAGACGTCCTCGCGGAAGGCCTTTCGCGAGGCATCGCGGCTGTAGAACATGTGCCCGCCGGGATAGACGATGCTATTAACTCGCTGACGGTCGCCATACGATGGGATCTGGTCGAGCACGAGCTCGCTCGCGAAATAGGGCGTCACGAGATCTGTAAATCCATGGACGACGAGCACACGGAAACGCGGGTCGAGCGCGAGAGATTCCTGTAAGTCGCTGACGGATTCCGGTGGCGTTGGGGAGTTGCCCCAGATCCAGTTGCGGTTCACCTCGCGGCTCAGCTTTTCGTAGGAGCGCTCGGTTCGGTAATTGAGCCGTGAGGCGTAGATTTCCTGCATCGCGCTCGTCAACGGAGCCCCGAGCGCCGCCGTGAATGGGTCGCGATAAGGCGAGCGGTCTGACGTCGGGTCGGGATCGAATCCTGTGATACTTGCATCGTACATGCTGGCGACTCGGCCCGCCGGGCCATGCACGTGTTCCGTATAGATCCGGCCAGTGATGCGGCCGCCGTGGCGGCGTACCGTCTGCTGATCGAGACCGGTAATCTCAGCAACTTTTTTCACCACGCGATCCAACGCGGCGGTGTCACGAGGGCCGCGCATAAGATCTTCGAGGTAACTTGTGCGTGCATACTCCTCGATGTCTTTCAGCGCCTCGCGGGTGACTTCCTCGCCATGCCGCTCCATTTCGGCGGCGGCCAGCGAGGGCAGCAAAGCAGCGTAAGCGATTGGGGGATTACTCTGACGCCGAATGCCGAAGTCGAGCACGGGCGAGACAAGAACAAGCGCGTTGAGGGCAATGCCGTGCTTCTCTTGCAGCTCACGCGCAATTTTGGGCCCCCTAAAGCCGCCGTAGCTTTCACCGACAAGCAGTTTTGGAGAAGCCACGCGATTGTTCTTGTAAACCCAGGCTTGGATCAGCTCGGCGATGGATTCGATGTCGCCTTCGAGGGACCAAAAATAGGCCGGCCCGCCTTCTTCGCGAGAGCCGGCACGGGCTGAGCGCCGCCGGTTCCTGTCCTGGTCGCTGTCACTCGGCTCGTCCGACACAAAGCGGCTGTAGCCGGTGCCAACCGGATCGATAAAAACGAGATCGGTGAAGTCGAGCCAGGTCTCGGCGTTGGGGATCAAGCGCACCGGGGCGGACGGCGCACCAGCGGCTTCTTCCATGTTGATGCGCCAGGGGCCGAGCGCGCCGATCTGCAACCAGGCCGAGGCTGCCCCCGGCCCACCATTGAGCGCAAAGGTGACGGGCCGATCCTCCGCCGGAATGCCGTCGAGTGTGTAGGCAACGTAGCCCATTTCGGCGAGAACCTTGCCCTTGGAGTTCGTGATCGGGATCGAGCCGGCGGTTGCTTTGAACTGAAGAGTCCGGCCGGGAAGCTCGAGGACATGCTCGGTGACAGAGTCCGGGGGGAGGCGGTTCGAGCTTTGCGTGGACCCCGCGCTTTCGGCGAACAAGGCCGTTGGTGAGATGGCCAGCAGAAGTAGGGCAACGGCAGCGGCTCTGAAGGCGGACGCAAGCGCAACCTGAAAAATCATGGCTTCCCCCCAGTTCTTGTGAATTTCAACGACCTTGTTGGTGAGCAATGAAGCACGGCCTCTTGCATGAAACATGGCGGATGGCCCCTTTAGCCCCTGTGGGCAACGTCTAATCCCGCCAAAAGAGGCTTCCGTTCCCTGCAGGCAACGACGGATGTGATGTGCTATGTCGCAGGTGACATTTACCGCTTCCACGGCCGATGTTGCGGCTTCAGCACACATCGATTGGGTTGCCAGCGACGCGATGATGGAACGAGCGAATGACTGAAGATCTCATCCCAAAGGGCCTGTTCCTTGACCCCGATCCGGCACAGGAGACGCGTCGGATCTGGCTCGTCCGCGAAGGTCAGCCAAT
>PKEY01000028.1 GCA_002919265.1 Hyphomicrobiaceae bacterium
ACCGCTACCCCGGCCGACGATGCCATCGTTCGAAGGATTGGAGAGCTCAACGACAAGATCGAGCAAATCGACCGTGAGATTGCCGAGTTGCGCGGCTCTGCCCGCACGATTGCTGAACGCCGGATAGAAATGGAGCGGACGCGTGACCGCTTTCGAAAGTCCGGCTATGACCACCCTGACGCAATCTTCCAAAACGACGTCGATCTCGAACGGATCCTCAAGCAGGTCCTCGGAGGTGTTGTGACGAGCGGCGTCCTCTGGGATGTGCTGCGCGGCGGATTCGGAGTGCGTGTTCCGCGCGGCCGGCAATCGAGAGATCTCTCGTTTCCATTTCCTTTCCCGGTGCCAATGCCGGGCCAGCGGCAGGACACGCGCGGCGGCGATTGGCGTCGAGCGGAAACCGGCGGCGGATGGTCTCCGGGAGATGATGCCTGGAGTTGGAAGCGCTATCAGCGCGACGATGATGATGACGACGATATACCCACAGGCGGAGGGGAGTGGAAAACAGGCGGTCGGTTTTGATTTTACATTATAGTGGCGTTACTTCCAGCATTTCTCGAAAACAGGACTTGAACTTACATTATAAGTACGATCTCAGCTCACAAATTCTTGAACTGAACGTTTTCCTGGCCAATGCCGCACAACTACTGACGCGAATTGCCTAAAGAACGCCGTTGACGACTGAACAGTGTTTGTGTTCAGTAGTCGGACTGTCGCCATTGTCGTGCCACAGGGGAATGTAGACTCTTCTAGGAAATTTTTTAGTCGATATTTGAGGGGGAATTATGGAGGCCTCGCGCCGGGGGTTCATAAAGCTTGTTCTCGCTGGTGGTTTCGTCCCCTTCTTCGCTCCCTCAATATTCGCCTCTCCTTCCATTCCCCACGAAGGGTCGTACACGCAATTCACTTTATCGAACGGACTCCGGCTTCATCATCTTCGCAGTCGCTCGAAATATGTAAGCACAGCCCTCGTGCTGCGTAGCCGGGAAATCATGAGCCACAGCGGGCTGGCACATATACTTGAACACACATCATTTACCGGCGCTGCCGGGGATCTTTCAGCGGAAGAGGTCAAGTATCGTCAGCGTCGTCTCATTCAGGATGGCAATGCGACCACCAGTCCAGGGCGGCTGGAGTGGTATGCTTCCTTTTTGCCAAAGTATGCGCCTGATGCACTCCAACTTCTGGCGGTCACAAGTCTTGACCAAAAATTTGACGCCGAAACGGTCAGAAGCGAAGCGCGTATCGTCCTGCAGGAGCTGCTCCTCGAAAAATACAGTAGCGAGGGCGAAATCCGGCGAAAGTTTAATCGCCTTGTCTTCGGTCCTGACCATCCTCGAGGGGTAGATACGGTCGACAAGGAAATAGCGCTTGCGAAGCTTCCAATGCGGAAGCTCGTGTCAAAGCTCCTGGAGTACGCCAACTTGATAAGATTGCCCGGCAACATGGATTTATTCGTTGTCGGTGATGTAGAGCCGTCGTGGCTCGGTGATTTGGCCGAGCGCTATTTCGGGAAATATCCGGCCGCCTCTGGACCCATGCCGGAAATGCCGGCGGCGCAACCAACAAGAAAATACACCAAAATTTCTGGTTACAGTCGCGAGCTCTCTCGGCCGCTTTCTGAAGTCAGGTTGGCGTGGAACACCGGAAGCACTATAACCCACCCGGATGCGTGCGCGCTTCTCGCGTTAAGTGACTACGTCAATGAGATGCTGTTTCGGGAGCTCCGTGAGAGGGACGGAGCCTCCTATTCGCCCGAAGCCTACTTTGAACCGGATGACTGTAGCGGCATCCTGGGTCTAAGTGTCAAGACGAGCAAGCGGCCGGAAACAATTGAGCGACGGATTTGCGCGATTTTGGAGGCCATCAAAGGTGGTGTCGATCCAACAGAGCTGGAGCTCTATCGCGAACGCTGGGAGCTGCAACGTTTGAAAGTCGCAGAGAGCGCCGACTCGTTGTTGCAGACCTTGGTAGATCGCGTGATTAACGGATGCGCCGTCGAGGATCTCGACATCAATTCTGTCGATGCAGAACGCCTTACCGAGACCGCGCGCAAATATTTGCCCACCTACAAAGGCCCCTATTTCTACGTCGAGCTGCGCGGCATGTGATCTGACGGCTCGGGCGGCAGTCGGTTCAATGGGCGATCGTGTTGAGCACCTTGTAAAGGTACGACCTTGAGATTCCCAACTCCTGCGCGACGCGCTTCTTGTTCCCGTTGTGACGTTCCAAGGCCTTTCTGACCAAATCGGCCTCGACTTGCTCGAGATGGTCGCGCAGTCTGGCGCGGCCATTGGTTGAATGGATCGGCTTAGGCGACTCCATCGGCGCTTTGCCAAAGGAGGCAGATGTGATTCTGCCATCTTCTGCAAATACGATGGCACGCTCAACCTCATGTCGGAGCTGGCGAACATTCCCAGGCCAGCTTTGCTCCATGAGATAGGCGATCGCGCATTCCGATACTTCCGGCGGCGGCCGGCGATGGCGCGTTGAAAAGTCTTCAATAAAGTGTGCCACGAGAGCTGGGATATCTTCGAGCCGCTTTCTCAGCGGAGGCACTTCGATCGTGATCGGCGAGATGCGATAATAGAGATCGAGCCGGAATTTCCCTTCCTGGACGAGCTTCTGCAGGTCGTGATTGGTGGCGGTTACGAGCCGGAAATCGACCTGAAGCGGCCGATCGCCGCCGATGCGCTCGATCATCCGATCTTGTATAACACGCAGCAGTTTCGCCTGAACCTCGATCGGCATGTCGCCGATCTCGTCCAGAAAGATAGTGCCTCCGGCAGCCTGCTCGAATTTCCCCTTCCGTCCCTTGCGCGCGGCGCCTGTGAACGCACCCGGTTCGTAGCCAAAAAGCTCCGATTCAACCAGGGTGGCCGGGAGAGCCGCAGCGTTGACCATGACCATTGCCGCATCGCGCCGCGGGCTCAGCCGGTGCAATGCTTGGGCGACGAGTTCTTTGCCGGTACCGCTTTCACCACGGATGAGGACCGGGATTTCGAGGGGCGCGACTTTAATGATTTCATCGCGAAGCCGCCGCATTGCCGGGCTGTCGCCAATAAGCTGCTCGATGCCATAGCTCCGGCGGCGTAGAGCTGCGGTCTCTCGCTTGTAGAATTCAACCTCGCTCTCAAGAGCCCGGACGCGCCGGCTCAGTTCTTCCACCTGCTGAGGTCCCTTGAACATCACGCGGCCGACTGCGCCGATCGTCGTTCCGTTCTTCTTGATCGGCACACGGCTGACGACGCGCTCGAGGCCACGCATACGCTGGATTTCTCCAACCTCGGCTTTTCCTGTCGTGACAACGCGATCAAGGCGCGTGTTTTCGATGATTTCTTTTACCGGACGACCATTGGCTTCACCCCGCGAAAGCCCGAAGAACTTCTCGTGCACAGGCGAGATGTAAACGACCCGCGCCTGATCATCCACGATGGTCATCGCCTCGAATGGGTTCGTCAGAAGGTGCTCCAGGATGTCGTGGGCAAAGTCTACGGAGCCAATAAATTCCAGCAGCGCACTGCCTTCGGGTTGGCTAATGACAAGAAGATCGCCGTCCGGGATGGGCGTATTCAGAATGACAAAGGACTGTCGGTCGAGTGTGAGCGGTTGAAGGCGGCGCTTGCGAAGTTCCGCCATCCACGACGGCTCGCCAACCAGCGCCTTCACCCGAGAATCCGTGGCGATACCGCTTGCAAAAAGAATTCTTCCGGAGTGCTCGGCAACAAGCACGCCCTGCACGGGCGAAGCTGTGCCCATCGTTTCCTCCCTACTCGTGTCCTTATTGGTGACAGGCCTTTCAAGGGTGAGCGTAGAAAACAACAAACCGCTGCCTTTTTCAAGGACGTGCGGGCTGCGCCTCAGACGTCATCCGAAGGGCACCGCGTTCGAAAGCGCGCTGTAGCCGAAAGACACACAAACGGCCGCCCGTGTCTTTGACGCGGACAGCCAACTGCAGTGCCTTCCCCTATCGGGCTGCAATTCGGCTTACAGACTATTCCATCCAGTTGCTATAAGCTGCTCGTGGCATGAGCATTGCTTGCTTGGCCTATAAGCACTCAACAACTAGGGAGACTCGCCATGGGGCGAAAAAGTATTAGCAGGTTGGCCGGCTTTCTCGGGGCGAGCGCGGCGCTTTCCCTGGCCCTGACCGGTCCGGTAGCGGCTCAAGATACCGTTCGGGTCGGCATTGTTTCGTTCCTGACCGGGCCTGCGGCCGTGCCATTCGGCATTCCGGGCAAGAACGCGGCTGAGCTTATCATCGACGCTATCAACGAAGGCTCGCTGCCTGCACCGTACAATAGCAAGGGCCTTGGTGGCGCGACCATTGAGGCGCGCTATGTGGACGAGGCGGGTTCGGTTGCAAACCAGGTTACCGAGTACCGCAATCTGGTGCAGCGCGATGGCGTGAGCGCTGTCGTGGGTTATGTGTCGTCCGGCAACTGCCTCGCAGTGGCCCCCGTGGCGGAGGAGATGAAGACCCTCACGGTCCTTTATGACTGTGGCACGCCGCGGATCTTCGAAGAGCGCGATTATACCTACGTGTTCCGCGTGACGCCGACGGCGACGATGGATAGCGTCGGTGCTGCGCGCTACGTGATTGATAAGAAAGGGCAGATTCCGAACTTCTCGGGTATCAACCAGAACTACGCGTGGGGGCAGGACTCGTGGCGTGACTTCGTGCTGGCAATGAAGACGCTGGCGCCGAATGCGACCATCGATCGCGAGCTTTTTCCGAAATTCCTCGCCGGCGAGTACGGTGCCGAGATCACGTCGCTGCTCACCTCTCAGGCCGAAATCATCCATACCAGCTTCTACGGCGGCGACCTCGAGAGCTTCGTTGGACAAGCCACAGGTCGTGGGCTTTTCAGCCGCAAGACGATGGTCATGTCGTGCGGAGAGTCGGCGATGTTCCGCCTGGGCAATCGGATGCCGGACGGCACGATCATCGGCGCTCGTGGTCCGCACGGCGTGCTGGCGCGCGAGTCGGAACTCAATACGTGGTTCCAGAAGGCTTACACCGAACGGTACGGCACGCCTCCAACCTATCCGTCCTACCACATGGCCCAGTCCCTCCTTGGCCTGAAGGCGGCCTGGGATAAGGCTGCTGCGGCAAAGGGTGGAAAGCCGACGCCGGAAGAGGTTGCCAAGGCTTTCGAGGGACTGGAGTTTGACGGTCCGAGCACCCGCATTCAGATGGCGCGGGCCAAGGGCCACCAAGGCATCTCCGAGACGGCTTACGGAACCTTCAAGTTCAACAAGGAGACCAACAAGCCAGAGGTGGTCGACATCGTTCGTTATCCCGCGGACTGCGTGAACCCGCCGGATGGTGTCACGTCTCAGGAGTGGCTCGAGGGCGGCATGAAGGGCGCGAAGTGCGACTGATGTCAGTGCCGGCGTCCTCGTCGGACCATTCGGAAAGCGCTTAGCCCAACCCGGATCCGCGTCTCGCTCCCAGTGGCGAGACGCGGATTCGCCTCCACTGAAATCTCGAGTCGGAGAATTGATACGTGCTGCTGGGTCTCGCCATTCTCACGGACGGGCTCGTTTACGCCGCGTACCTCTTCATCGTTGCCGTCGGTCTCAGCCTGATTTTCGGCGTGATGAAGATTCTGAACGTCGCGCACGGAGCCTTCTACGCGTTCGGCGCTTACTGCGCCGCGACCGCTGCCGGGATGTACTTCGATCGAGGGCTACCGGACGCGGGCGGTTTTCTCATCATGGCATTGGCCGCGCTCGCGGTGGGGCTCGTCCTGGGCCTCATACTGGAGCGGACAATTCTCCGCCTCGTCTATGGGAAGGATGAGGTCATCATCGTCCTCGTGACTTACGCAGCCTTTCTTATTCTCGAGGATGTGATCCTCCTGATTTGGGGGCCGTCATCGCTCTTTGCTTACCAACCGCTCGTGATTGCCGGAAATTTCATGATCGGGCCGCTCGTCCTTTCCGGTTATGATCTAGGGCTGGTGCTGCTTGCTGTTGTCCTCGCGGTGGGCGGTTTCTACGGCTTACGTTACACGCGCTACGGACGGCTCCTGACTGCGGTGATTTTCGATCGCGAGACGGCTGCGGCCTTCGGCGTCAACGTCACCCGCTTCTTCACGGTCACGTTCCTCATAGGCGCAATGTTGGGTGCACTTGGTGGTGCGGCCATGGCGCCGAAAATTTCGGTCACACTTGGCATTGGCGTCGAAGTTATCGTGCTGGCGTTTGCCGTGGTGGCTGTTGGTGGCATGGGCTCTATGGAAGGTGCGCTCGTCGGCGCACTGATCGTGGGGCTATGCCGTGCGGCTGCGGTCCATCTGCTCCCGCAGGTCGAATTGTTCGTGATCTACGCCGTGATGGCCCTGGTGCTGGTGTTCCGCCCACACGGCCTCTTCACGCGCGCGCAACCGAGGAAGATCTGACATGGCTGGTGGCAAATACCTCCTCGGCGGTCTGCTTTTCATCGTGGCTGCGGCGGTGGGGCCATTCTTGCCGGCATGGCTCATTTCGCTGCTCACGATTTCTCTCGCGAGCGCCCTCGTGGTGCTGGGGTTGATTTTGCTGTGGCGGGCCGGGCTCGTGTCCTTCGGACAGGCACTCTACTACGCGATAGGTGCCTACGCCGTCGCGTTGATGATGCGCTGGACAGGCATTCACGACGCTTTCGTGGCTGTGATCGTTGCGGCTTTGGCTGCTGCGCTGACGGCCTATCTCGTCGGTTTTCTTCTCGCGCGCTATCGCGAGATTTTCTTCGCCATGTTGAGCCTCGCGCTTTCGATGATCCTCTATGGCGTGCTCGTCAAGACAGAGGCGCTGGGCTCCACGGATGGCTTCAACGTGTCAACGCCAACATTCCTTGGGTACGCACCGCATGGCTTCGCGTTGACCATTGCGCTGTACTGGTTCGCGCTCGCTCTCGGTGCCGTCGCCGCAATGTGCGTTTCAGCGTACATGCAATCGGTTGCCGGCGCTTTGGCTGTTCCCGTGCGCGACAACGAGATCCGCGTTGAATATCTCGGCGTGTCCGTGACGAAGCTCATCCATCTCAAGCTGGTGATCGCGGGAACGCTGGCCGGGGTTGGTGGCGCCGTTGCGGCCATGTCAATTTCGCACGTGGACCCCGCCATGTCCTATTGGACGACATCTGGCGGCTTTGTCTTCATTACCATTCTGGCTGGCGCCGGATCTGTTGCGGCAGCCTTTATCGGCTCGATCCTGTTCGAGCTGGTCCGTACGGCATCCGTGGCGCTGATGCCGGGCACCTGGCAGCTCATCCTTGGAACGGTTCTGCTTCTTACGATCCTGTTCGTGCCCGGGGGATTGGCCTCGCTCTTCGTACGCCGGCGCAAGGTTGCCGGGGAGGGTGCTCAATGACCCCTGTCATTTCGGTTCGCGATCTGCAGAAAACCTTCGGGTCGGTGGTAGCGGCGCGGGACATCAATGTTGATATCCCCGCCCTTCAGACGGTCGGCATCATTGGCGCAAACGGCGCGGGCAAAACGACTTTCGTCAATATGATCACCGGCCACATCAGGCCGAGCAGCGGGTCAATTTTCTTCGCTGGCAAGGACGTGACGGGCCTTCCCTCTCGGACGATTTGCCGAATGGGAATTTCCCGCTCGTTCCAGGTCGCGCAAATTTTCCCGTCTCTGACAGTCTACGAGAACATGTGCGCAGCCGCAGCCATTGCTCGCACAAATGCAAGCGTGGTGCGCTATGCGCTTATGCCTTTGCTGAATGAGGCCGCGATCGCGGAGACCGAGGAGGCGATCAAGCTCTTTCAGCTGAGCAAGTACCGCAACGCGCAAGCGGCGACGCTTCCGCAGGGCGTGAGAAAACTGCTCGACATCGCGATGGCGGTCGCCGGACGGCCGCAAGTGCTGCTCCTCGACGAGCCCACCAGCGGCATATCAGTCGAAGAAAAGTACGATCTCATGGAGATCGTCATGGGTGCCCTGAAAAGCCGGAAGGTAACAGTTCTGTTCGTCGAGCACGACATGGAGCTGGTGGAGCGCTTTGCCGAGCGCGTGCTCGCATTCTACGATGGGACAGTCATTTCCGACGGGTCGCCCGCCGAAGTGCTCGGTGACCCGCGCGTCCAGGAACTGATTACTGGCCATGCGATTGCGCGGTCGGGGAGTGTCGCTCATGCTTGAGGTTGCTGGGCTCAATGTTTCGATCGGAACGGTCCCCATCGTGCATGATGCGAATTTCTTTGTCGGCGAGGGCGAGTTTTGTGGCCTCATCGGCAGGAACGGCGCTGGCAAAACAACGCTTTTGCGAGCGCTCATGGGGGCGTTACCGGCTAAGGGGCGCGCCGTCCTGGATGGCACCGATCTCATTTCGCTGCCGAGCTACAGGCGCGTTGATAAAGGCGTCGGCTATATGCCGGAAGATCGCCGCCTCGTGCCGGAATTCACGGTTGAAGAAAATATCATGCTGCCAGCCTGGGCAGCTTCCATGGGGGATGCGCCTGAGCGGCTGAAATGGATTTTCGGCATTATGCCGGAAGTCGAACGCTTTCGGTCGCGCCGCGCATTGGAACTTTCTGGTGGTCAGCAAAAGATGGTTGCGCTCGCACGCGCGCTCATGGCTGGCCGGCGTCTCTTGCTTCTCGATGAGCCTTTCGAAGGCCTGGCGCCGGCGCTAGCGCGGCGTTTGGGTGAGGTGATGGCCAATCTGAAGGCCGAAAGGGTTTCGGTCTTGATCGCTGAATCCAACGAAGCGCACGTCCGTGATTTGCTTGTGCGGACTTTCCGCATCGAGCGGGGCCGTGTGATGGCGGAGGCTGGGGCTCTGTCGAAGGCAGCTGTTGGGTGATCAATACCCGCCGAACAATGGGGATATCAATTAAAGGTGCGCCAGTGCGGGCGCACCTTTTTTTGCGCGATGAATGCCGCGCAGGCAGTGTCGTCGTTGCGGACATTCTCTGAGGTCAATGCATCATACACGGACACTCACAGCTCATGGTGAGCAGCTAATCCAAGCATTTTTCGGAGCTCACGCGCGATAGCAGCGGATGGCACGCGCGTTGCTGGGAACCAGGCAAAGAATATCGTGAGGATTAATGCTTCCCAGCAACTCAAGCGATCCGACTGATTTGCCTTTATCGCGGCTCCCTGTGGTGATGCCCGGAGCCGGTTTCGACCTGCTGCAGGGCATCCGAATTCTTGACCTTTCCACTTCGATCGCTGGTCCGTTCGCGACCATGCTCCTCGGCGATCTCGGGGCTCATGTGATCAAGGTCGAGCGACCGGGGACGGGAGATGACGCGCGCGCCTGGGGCCCACCATTTCTCGACGGTGAGTCTCTTTGGTTCTTGAGTGTAAACCGGAATAAGCAAAGTGTTGCGCTCGATTACTCAAGTCCGGAAGGTGCGAAACTTCTCAGAGAGCTGGCCGATCGCTGCGACGTTGTCCTCATCAATCAGCCGGCGCGTGTCGCGAAAAAGCTGGGTGTTGATGCTGCTTCGATTGGTGCCGGCCGTGACGATCTCATCCACGTTTCCATTACTGGCTTTGGCGTTGATGGAGAGCGCGCGGATTGGACGTGCTACGATCTCATTGCCGAAGGATATTCCGGCGTCATGGACCTCACCGGAGAGGCCGAGGGTGAACCGCAGAAAATCGGCACTCCAGCCGCCGATATGCTGGCCGGTCAGGACGCAGCTTTGGCCGTTATCGCAGCGTTGTTCGCACGTACTCGGACCGGCAAAGGACGCGCCATCGATATCTCGTTGGTCGATTCCATGACGCGGTTCCTGAACTGCCGAATTGTGCCCTACCTGGGATCCGGCGAGCTCCCGCGCCGATCAGGGGGCAGAGATAGCGTCATCGCCATCTATCAAGCTTTTCACACGGCCGATGAGCCTATCACGCTTGGGCTCGGCAACGACAATATCTGGCGGCGATTTTGGGAGGCTGTCGGCGAGCCCGAGTATGGTGCCGATCCGCGTTTTGCAACAAATGCAGACCGGCGCGCGCGGCGCGCGGAGATCGTCGCGAAGATACAGGGGTTGCTGCTGACGAAGCCTCGCGCCCACTGGTTATCGCTACTTCGGAACGCCCGGGTGCCGGCAGGTCCAATCAATCGGATCGATGAGGTGGCCGAAGATCCGGAATTGCAGCGGCGCCGAGTGTTATATTGCCTCGATGCCAATGGCCGAAAAATTCCGCAAGTGGGAACGGCCATTTGCCTGGACGGGCAGGCCAATGTTCCTCGCACACCACCGCCAAGGCTGGGCGAGCATACATATGCTGTGCTGCAGGAATTGCTCGGATTGGATCACGCCAGCCTGGCTGCTTTGAGTGCGGCTGGCATAATCGCGGGAGCCGCAGAATGAGCTACGAAACGATTATCTATGAAGAGGACGGTCCCATCGGAACCATCACGCTCAATCGGCCGCATGATGGGAATATGTTCACCCCCCAAATGTGTCATGAGATTCGCGATTGCATAAATGCCATCCGCCGAGAAACGCGGACTCGCGTCGTCGTGATCACCGGGGCTGGCGACAAGTTCTTCTGCATCGGCGGCCGTAAGGAAGGCATGGAAGATACGATGCTCTATGCCGGCACCCTGCCGACGCTGGAAATGTATGAGGCCATCGACCGTCTACAAAAGCCCGTTATCGCGAGCGTAAACGGCTATGCGGTCGGCGGAGGAAATGTCCTGCAGATCGTCTGCGATTTAACTATCGCAAAGGAAAGCGCGATATTCCGGCAAGTTGGTCCAATGATGGGTTCATTCGACGCTGGATACGGCACTTGGTACCTGGAAGACCTCGTCGGCAAGAAAAAGGCGAAGGAAATCTGGTACACGAATCCGAAAATCACGGCCCGCGAGGCCTTGGAAATGGGCCTGATCAACAGGGTTGTCCCCGACGAAAAGCTCAGAGAGGAAACCCGCGCATGGGCATTGGAAATTGCAGAGCGTGGATCCTTTGCCCTTGCCTCTATTAAAGCCGCATTCAATGCACGGCACGGCGGTGTCTCAGGACTTGCGCGTGTGGCACATGACCTGCTGCTCCGCGCCTATCTCGAGAGCGAGGAAAGCCATGAGCTTTCCACGGCATTTAGTGAGCGTCGTAAACCGGATCCGAGCAAATTCGGCAGGTGAGCCGTGCGCCCGTTTCTAACACTTCACCATCCCGCGGCTGCTGCACGCTATTACGAGCAGGGCTTGTGGCGCTCAGAGACGTTCTACGCTCTGGCGGCACGTCACGCGCAAGGCCGTCCAGATGCCATCGCAGTGCAGGATGGGCGTCGTGCACTGTCCTGGCGCGAACTCATTCGTTGGGTGGATGGCGTTGCAGCAGATCTGCGGACGTATGGCCTCGTAGGCGGCGATCGCGTTTCCATTTGGATGTCGAACCGCATCGAGGCCATCGTTACATTTCTTGCGTGCTCGCGGGAGGGATTTGCGTGCAATCCCTCGCTACATCGGACCTATACGTGCGCGGAAATTGGCCAGTTGCTCAATCGGCTTTCAGCGCGAGCGTTGATCACCGAGCCCGGTTGGGGAGCCGATCGCGCGACAGCGGATTTCGATGCCGTTTTGGCGGAGGTGCCTACACTCAAGGTCGTCTACACACCGGACGATTTTCCCGAGCCTGCGCCGAACAAAACGCCGCCGGTTCCCGATCCGGACAAGGTGACGTATCTCGCATTTACCTCCGGCACCACCGGAAACCCGAAATGCGTGATGCATTCGGACAATACGCTGCTTGCCAATGCGCGGGATCTTGTGCGGGATTGGGGGCACGGGCCAGATACGGTTCTGCTATCTCTCTCTCCGCTTTCTCATCACATTGCCTGGGTTGCTGTCGCGCAATGGGTGCTGTGTGGCTGCCGGCTCGTGACAAACGATCCGCCTGAGGGAATGAGCGCGCTGGATTGGGTTGTCTCGACGCGCGCTACGTACGTCATGGGCGTTCCGACACACGCGATGGATATTCTCGCGGAACAGCGTGCGCGTGGGATGGAGCGTTTAGGCGAGGTGCGCGTCTTCTACATGGCGGGCGCTCCGATTCCACCCTCTGTAGCTCAGGCGTTTGTCGCACAATCGATCAAGCCCCAGAACGTCTATGGAATGACGGAGAACTCGTCTCACCAATACACGCATCCTGCGGATGATACGGGTGTGATCATCGAGACCTGCGGTCGCGGTGGTCGGGCCTACGAAATACGTTTGTTCGATCCGAATGATCCGGACCGCCCCGTCGGTATAGGGGAAGTGGGGCAGATTGCCGGCCGCGGCGCTGCTCTAATGCTCGGCTACTTCGATAATCAGGCTGCCACGGAATCAAGTTTCAACCGCGACGGTTGGTTCTTGTCCGGGGATCTCGGTGTGCTCGATGCCGAGGGTAACCTGAGAATCGAAGGGCGCCTCAAAGATCTCATTATACGTGGGGGTCATAATATTTATCCTGCTCACATCGAAGCGTTGGCATTACGTCATGAGCAGGTGGCCAAGGTGGCCTGTTTCCCAGTCGCTGATGAGCGACTCGGTGAGCGCGTCTGCATTGCGGTGATCGGAGAGATCGAAGCAGAGGTTCTGCTGGAACACCTCGCACAGGAAGGACTTTCGAAATATGACATGCCGGAGTACTTCCTGCGGCTTGGCGCGTTTCCACTCACGGCAAGCGGCAAGATATTGAAGCGAACGCTCGTTGAAATGGTGCGCAAGGGCGAGTTGTCACCAATTCCTATCCGCTATCGCGGCCGTTAGGAGACACGCGCATGAACGTTAGACTCACGCAACGCGAGGAGTTCGCGATCCTTACGCTCGATCGGCCGGAAGCACTCAATGCTCTTTCGTTCGCGGTTCTGGAGCAAATTTCGCAAGCCTTCGATGAAGTCGCGAAATCGCCAGCACGCGCTTTAATTGTAACCGGAGCAGGCGAGAAAGCGTTTTGTGCCGGCGCTGACATCAAGGAGCTCCGCGGTCGCGACATGATGGCGACCAAACGCGGTGCTGAATTTGGTCAGGCTGTATTCGCGAAGCTGGATAAGCTTCCGATCCCATCTGTAGCTGCGATCAATGGCTACGCTTTTGGCGGCGGGCTTGAACTTGCAATGGCTTGCACATTCCGTGTGGCCACACCGAACGCGAAGATGGGGTTGCCTGAGATCAAATTGGGTCTCATTCCCGGCTATGGCGGCACGCAGCGACTACCGCGTCTCGTGGGGGAAGCGCGTGCACTCGAGATGATCATGACTGGCCGTACGGTCGGGGCCGAGGAGGCTGAGCGGATCGGATTGGTCAACAAGGTTGTCGAAGGCGATGCAGTCGAGGGCGCGATTGCGTTTGCGCGCACATTCACCTGTTACAGCTTGCCGGTTCTGGGATTTGCCCGTGATGCCGTCCGTCGCGCGTTGGACCTGCCCATTCACGAGGGGCTGAAAATCGAAGCGGACCTTTCAACCTTGGCATTCCGAACCGCGGACGCAGAAGAAGGCATGGCAGCCTTTGCCGAAAAGCGGAAGGCGGAGTTCAAGGATGCCTGAGGGGCAGATCATCGTCACAGGCGGCAGCCGCGGCATTGGTGCCGCCATTACTGCCGAGCTTTCCAGGCGAGGTTTTACTGTCGCCGCCCTCTCCCGTTCGGGGGAAGCCGCACAGGGTTACGGCATCGTCTGCGATATGACCGATGAGGCTGCCGTGGCAGCTGCCATTCGGTCTGTTGCGGAGCGCGGTCCTATCGTCGGTTTGGTCAACAACGCGGGCGCGCAAAAGGCAACTCCGAGCGCTGAGCTTTCCGCTGCGGAATTCGAAGCGACCATGCGCCTGAACGCGACGTCAGTCCTCGTCGCGAGTCGGGAGGTCTATCCGCATCTGAAAGCAGCAGGCGGTGGTTTGATTGTGAATGTCGGCTCGTTTTTCGATAAGTTAGGCGTATCTCGGAACCTCGCGTACTGTGCGTCAAAAGCAGCGATTGGCGCTATGACACGCTGCCTCGCAATCGAGTGGGCGCGCGACAATATCTCCGTCATTGATATCGCGCCCGGATATATCGAAACCGATCTCAATAAGGAGTTTCTAGCCAGCGAAAAAATTCGTGGTTGGCTAAGCAAACGCATACCTGTCGGCCGGCCAGGTCGAACGGACGAGGTCGCCCGTCTTGTCGGTGTTCTTTTCTCCGAGCGGATAGATTTTCTTACCGGCGAAACGATTTATATCGACGGCGGGCAAGGGATGAACCACTGATGAAAATTTTCGAGCAGATAGAGCGTCGCCGCCGTTGGAGTGAAGACGAAGCGCTCATTCTGGAGCAGGTGCGTAGACTCGCAGACGAGGTTATCGCGCCCAATGCCGAATACTACGATCGAACCGGCGAGTTTCCCTGGAAGAACATAGAAGCCATCAACGAGCTCGGGCTGAACGGACTATTCGTTCCCGAGGCCTATGGTGGCTCGCCGATGTCGTATCGGCTTTACCTGGCAGTGGTGAAAACGCTTGCGGAAGCGTGTGCGTCGACTGCCATTATCTACGCCACGACGTTCCACGGCATGAAGCCTCTGATCGATCTAGGAACAGAGGAGCAGAAAGCTCGCTTACTTCCTCGTATCGCCGCAGGCGGGCTCGGCGCGCTGGCTATTACGGAGCCCACCGCGGGGTCTGACGCAACGGGGATGCGGACACGCTTTACGCCCAACGGCGATGAGATCATTGTTGACGGAACCAAGATTTTCATCACCAACGGCGATGTGGCTGATCTCATTCTATTGTTCGGGAAGTGGAGCGAGATCGACGATCCAAAGCGCGCGATTTCCGTTCTTGTCTTCGAGAAGGGCACACCGGGATTTGAGGTCGTGCGTTTGGAAGACAAGATGGGGCACAGGGCGTCGTCGACTGCTACGCTATCATTCAATGGGTGCCGCGTCCCCCGCGGGAATTTGATCGGTCAGCCGGGTGAGGGGTTGAGCATCCTTCTATCTTCCCTCAACAAGTCTCGCCCGAGCATCGCGGCCCACGCACTGGGCATCGCGCGAGCGGCATTCAACGACATGGTGCGCTACATGAACGACCGGCGCCAGTCGGGCCGGCGCGTTGTGGATTTTCAGGGCAATCAGTTTCTATTGGCTGATCTGGCTACGGACCTAGCAATGGGCGAGGTCTGGCTGGATTATGTTGCTGGTCTTTTCGAGGATGGAGAAACGGATTTTGGCCTCGAGGCGTCGATGGCGAAAATGCGGGCTTCCGATCTCGCGATGCGCATCGCCACCGAGGCTGTCCAGATGCACGGCGGGTATGGCTACTGCCGCGATTTCCGCGTCGAGCGGCTGATGCGTGACGCCAAAATCACCCAGATCTGGGAAGGGACCAACCAGATCCATCGCCAGCTGATTGGACGGAGCTTCGCAGCGAAATGACGACGATCCGGACTGTAGGAGTGTGCGGCGCCGGCGGCACGATGGGGGCAGGAATTGCCATTGTCGCCGCGCGCGGAGGCTTCCGCACCATAAGCTATGATGTAAGTGCCGAGAGTCTGGAACGGGCGGCGAAACAGACGGCAAACTTTTTTGCCAAGTCCGTCGAGCGGGGAAAGCTCACCTCCGATGAGCGGGATGCCATTCTCGCGCGTATGGAGCACACCACGAAGATTGATGATCTTGCAGCCTGCGATCTCGTGATCGAAGCGGTGTTCGAGGATCTCGAGATCAAGCAGAATTTGCTCCGCGAACTCGATCGCGTTTGCCCCACTCATACGATTTTCGCTTCAAACACATCAACATTGTCCATCACCGAGATTGCCTCGGGCTGCTCTCGACCCGACAAAGTCGTGGGGATGCATTTCTGTCTGCCTGCGCAGCTCATGAAGCTGATCGAAATGTCGCCGGGTCTGTTGACGTCTGAAGAGACTTTCAAGGCGGCATGGAGATGGACGGAGCAATGCGGTCAAACGCCGGTGAAGACGCAGGATCGGCCAGGGTTTATTCTCAACGCTTTGCTTGTGCCGTTCAACAATGACGCCATTCGCGCCGTCGAGGCGGGCGTTGCTACGCCGGCAGACATAGATAAGGCGATCAAGACGGCCCTCGGATACAAGATGGGGCCATTGGAGCTCATTGATCTCGTTGGCCTCGACACGCAAGTGCGGCTTTGCGAGGCGTTCTATCCGATCACCCTGGATCCTCGCGCCGCTGCGCCGCCGCTGCTCCGCCGGATGGTTGCAGCAGGCCTTCTCGGACGCAAGACGGGCCGCGGTTTCTACACCTATGACGGCGCCACGATGTTTGGAGCCTGACGAATGCAATACGCAATTGTCCGCAACGGCAAGAGCCGGTCATTCCCCGAAGGCGATTCATTTCTATCGTCCGCGGTTGCCATTGAGAATGCGGAGGTGGTGATTTATCTCGGCGCGGCCATCGTTTCCGATCAGGCAAAATCCGCCGTCCTCGTCGAGCTCGGTACTGAAAGTCTCGCTGTGCACACTGGAGAAGACGCGGACGAGGCGTTTGCAAACGTCGTCGGATTTGCGCGCTATCGTAATGGAGATGATCCTCCGTCGCGGCTTGTGGAGCTTGTGCGCCGGCCTTGGACAAAGGACGGCGCAGTGGAGGCCGCGCGAAAGGTATTCGAAGCCGCTGGTCTCGAAGTCGTGGTGTGTGCAGATCAGCCAGGGCGGATTATCGATCGTCTCGTTCGGCCGAAATACAACGCGGCGCTGCGACTGCTCGATGAGAAGCTTGCGACGCAGGCGGATATGGACCTCACTTGCCGATTGGGACTTGGCTATCCGGATGGCCCGATCGAACGCGTGAAGCGCGGCGGCCTGGCCTATCATTTCGAGGTAACCCAGGCCCTCTTCGAAACGTATGGAACGCCAGCGTACGCGCCCCCAAGGCAGGCTGTTGTGGCCGCTCTTCGGAAAAGGAATGGGAAATGAGGCCGCTGGACGGACTGCTCGTTCTCGATTTCTCCACGTTGCTTCCCGGGCCTATGGCGACGCTTCTACTTGCGGAAGCCGGGGCGGAGGTCGTCAAAATCGAGCGGCCCGGCTTCGGCGAAGAAATGCGGCACTACCAGCCGCGATGGGGGCGGGACAGCGTGAATTTCGCGTTACTCAATCGCGGCAAGAAGAGCATTGCTATCGATCTCAAGAACCCGGAACAGCGCGCAAAACTTGATCCGCTGATTGCGCGGGCGGATGTCCTCGTCGAGCAGTTTCGCCCAGGAGTGATGGCACGGCTCGGGCTGGACTACGAAACCGTTTCCAAGATCAATCCCCGGCTCATCTACTGTTCAATCACCGGTTACGGTCAAAACGGACCGAAGCGCGATGTGGCTGGCCACGACCTCAACTACATTGGCGATGCTGGCCTTCTTTCGCTGTCCATGGGACTGCGTGACAGACCGGTCGTGCCGCCGGCGTTGATTGCGGATATAGCTGGAGGCGCCTATCCCGCTGTCATCAACATTCTGCTTGCATTGCAGGAACGGGCACGGACAGGGCGCGGGCGGTTTCTCGATGTCTCCATGGCGGAAAACGTTTTTCCGTTCATGTATTGGGCGATTGGGAATGGGCTGGCGGCGAATAAATGGCCAGAGAACGGACGTGAGCTCGTTACGGGAGGCAGTCCGCGCTATCACCTCTACCCAACTGCCGACGGGCGAATGGTGGCCGCAGCGCCGCTTGAGCAGAAGTTTTGGGAAAACTTCTGCGAAATGATCAATCTTGAGCCTGAATTGCGCGATGATTCAAAAGACCCCGATGCAACAATCGCGCGTGTTGCCGAACTGATTGCCGCTGAAACCAGCGAAACCTGGAAGCAGAGATTTGCGGGCCGGGACTGTTGTTGCACAATAGTGGCCACGGTCGAGGAAGCGCTCGCCGATTCCCACTTCCGGTCGCGTGGCCTGTTCGATCACGTCTTGAGTAGCGACGACGGTCGAACGCTTCCTGCTCTTCCTGTTCCCATTGCTCCTGCTTTCCGTTCAGTGCCGGGTGAACCGCTTTCCGCCCCTGCCCTGGGCGCGCACAACGAGGAATATCTATGAGAGCTGTTTACGTCCGCAATTTCGCGCCTTTCGAGCAGATCGATATTGCCGAGGTGGACGACCCGGTACCAGGATCGGGAGAGGTCGTCGTCGATGTTGTGGCGGCGGAGGCGAATTATCCGGACATTCTTGTTATCGAAGGAAAATACCAGGTCAAACCTCCACTACCATTTTCTCCCGGGAAAGCGGCGGCGGGACGGATTTCGGCTGTAGGATCCGGCGTTAAGGGATTTTCAATTGGCGATGCGGTTGCGGTTCAGGTGGAATATGGCGCCTATGCCGAAAAGGTGCGGGCACGTGCCGAAAGCTGTTTCCGCATGCCTGATGGCGTGCCGTTCGAAAAGGCGGCTGCTCTGGGGCTTGTCTATCAGACGGCGTGGTTCGCACTGAAGGAGCGGGCAAACTTCAAGCCCGGAGAACGAGTTTTGGTGCTGGGCGCATCAGGTGGTATCGGCGTCGCCAGCATTCAACTCGCAAAGGCTTTCGGCGCAAGCACCGTGATAGGCGGAGTGCTTGGCGCGAGCAATGCCGAAGTGGCGCGTCAGGCTGGGGCCGACCACGTTGTCGATCTGGGAGTGCCTAACCTGCGGGATCAGCTGAAGACGGACGTCTTCGCTTTGACTAACGGTCACGGAGTGGATGTCGTGATCGACCCCGTGGGCGGAGCTGCTAACGCAGCCGCTTTCCGCGCCTTGGCATGGTGTGGACGCCTTGTCATCATCGGCTTCGCAAGTGGAGAAATTCCGACGATCAAGGCGAATTATCTGTTGGTCAAGAATATCGCCGTCACTGGACTACAGTGGTCGGACTATCGTGATCGAACCCCGGACCGCGTCACGCAGGCTCAGAAGGAGCTATTCGATCTCTACTCTCGTGGGTTGATTGATCCTGTGATCAGCCGCATCGTGCCCCTCGTGGACTTCAAATCGGCGCTTTCGGCGCTGCAGGCCGGCCAGGCGCAGGGAAAGATCATCTTACAAGTGCGGCCGGAATTGCGTTGAAGAATACCGGCCGCAGTCGCTCGTATTGGGGCATTAGGTTGACCCTTTGCCGAACGCTAGGATCAGCATCAGGTTCCTCGCCGCTTACGCGCCTCGGAAGGCGGCTTCGAGGCCCGCGATGTCGATCTTCCGCATGCCCATCATGGCCCGCATTGCGCGACTGGCGGCCTCTCGATCAGAATCCATGAGTAGACGCGGCAGGGCCTCCGGAACGATTTGCCAGGAAACGCCGAAGCGATCGACGAGCCATCCGCACATACTCTCAGAGCCACCGTTTGCTATGAGCGCTGCCCACAGGCGGTCCGTTTCTTCCTGATCTTTGGTAAGAACCGAGATCGATGCGGCTTCCGAGTGCCGGAATTGAGGGCCGCCATTGAGCCCTTGATAGGGCGTGCCGGCTAGATTGAAGTCGACCACGAGCGCGGAACCGTTGGGTTGAGGCCGAAAAATGTTCTCAATCCGCGAATTGGGCAGGAGCGAGACGTAAAACTCCGCTGCCTCTTCGGCCTTCCCATCGTACCATAAACACGTGCGCACCTTCGCAGACATGGCCTGACCTCCTTAAAGGGTGCTTGCAAGTTGTTCTAGCTGGTCGGCGCATTTTCCCCATCCCTCGTAGAAGCCCATCTTCTCGTGCTGTTCGCGAGCCTCGGCCGTCCAATGGCGTGCGCGGGCGGTGTATTTCGTCTTGCCGGTGCCAGCATCCTCGAAGGTCACGATGCCGGTGAAGAAGGGTTTGTCTGAAGGTTCCCACGCATGCGTATAGGCATCGGTAAATACGATTTTCTCGTTTGGTATAACTTCCAGATAAATGCCGCGGTTGGGGAAATCTTGACCTTCCGGACTCCGCATGACGACCAGGCTAGTTCCACCAGGGCGAACGTCAAGTTCAGCGCGCGACGTCGTCCAGGGCTTTGGAGCAAACCACTCCTTGAGAAGGTCAGGTTCAACCCAGCAGCGGTAAACTTTTTCGCGGGGGGCATTCAAAATCCGGGTGAGCACCAGCTCATGCCTTGCGGATTTCACAGCTTCATTTGACATCGTAGCTTCCTCCTTTGCTGTCATCCAAGGATGGCTCATAGCGAAGCTGATGACTGGGGCTTTCTCTTTCGGCCATTGGCGAAAAGGAATTCGAAGTACCGTCGAAGATGGTCAATGCATTGGGCAGCCATTTCCGGGCTGTTTTTTGCCTTCGCCAAAATAAAGGCACCTTGCAGCACTGCTTGGGTGAACAAGGCGAGAGAGGCGGGATCGAAATCAAACTGGGAACCGCGCGCCTTCATCGCTTCTGCGATATCTGCGGCAAGCGTATTCGCATGCGCGCTGATACTCGCGTCACACGCTAGGCGAATGGCTGGATGCGTGGCGTAACATTCCTGGACCATTGTGCCGGCAAGGCATGTAATCTCCGGCAGCTCCCCATCCATGATCGCACGCCGGAAGTCGAGATAGCCCATGATGCGATCACGTGGATCAGGGTATTGATGATACGGCGCGGAAGCGAAAAGGGCGCTTGTTGTCTCTGACCAGAACTGAGCGGCGGCTACCGCTAGTTCCTCCTTGCTGCGAAAATGATGAAAGAACGCCCCTTTCGTCACGCCCGCCTGGCGACACAGATCATCGACGCTCGTTGCTGCGTATCCCTTTGCTCGGAAGAGGGACAACGCTGCCTCCAGAATCTTGGTTTTTGCAGACGCAATTGTGCTCATGCCCGAGATTTCCATGTCACAAATTGAACATACCAACCAGTCGGTATGGTCGTCAAGGAAAATCAGGAAGCGGCGCGATTCGAGATTTGACAGTTCGAATTAACACGTGATCCTTACCCAGCCGGTAGGGCTAGGTAGGCATTTGCGCAACGTGATGAACACGGACCAGGTCCGCTTCGGGAGGGGCTATCAGGCAGAGCGCGATGATTACCGCGAGTATCGTTACGTGCCGGGTGTGCCAGTCGGTTTATGAACGTAGGACTGTGTGGATCTCGTCGCGCGACAGCGGCGAAAAGCGCTGTGATGTTTGTGGGGCGTTGATGGAAATTTGGAACGGTCCCAAGCTCCCCATCTACCAGCTTGTGAAACGGGGTAAGCGGGAGAGCTGATAGTCCGACTGCCTTCGATGGCCAGCCATCTCATAGTGCTTGGGTGATGAGAGGAACCCTGTAGGGGCGAGATACCTATCTCAGACCAACACGGGCCTCAGTGCAACAACACGCTTGGCAACCACGTTGCGAGGCTCGGAAACATCCACAACATCCCCAGGCCAGTAATCTGCAGAGCTACGAACGGGATCGCGCCTGCCCATATCTCCGTTGTTTTCACGGATTCGGGCGCGAGGCCGCGCATATAGAATAACGCGTAGCCAAAGGGCGGTGTCAGAAAGCTGGTCTGCAGGTTCATAGCCACCAGGACGCCGAGCCAGATCGGGTCGACACCCAGCAAAATCAGCGGCCCGCCGCAGATCGGCAGCATAATCAGTATGATCTCGAAGGTATCGAGAAAGAAGCCGAGAACAAACATCACGGCCATGACGGTGAGAATCGCGCCGGTGACGCCGCCGGGCATGTTCCTCAATGCCTGCTCAACCATGTGCTCGCCGCCGAGGCCACGGAACGTCAGCGCAAAGAGAGAGGCTGCCAGCACGATCGCGAAGATCATCGCCGTGGTGACAATGGTGTTGCGACCTGCTTCCAGAGCTGAGCGCCAGGATAGTTTCCGATTAAGGATGGCGAGCAGCGTGGCGCCAAACACACCAATTGAGGCGGACTCGGTAGGCGTGGCAATGCCCACGAGAATTGAGCCAAGAACGGCTACGATCAGCAGGAGCGGCGGCAGAAGCGAAATGACAACGTCGCGCAGTAAGTCTCGACGCTCCTCGTCGCTGATGACCATTGCTGGGCAGGTGCTGGGCTGGAAAATTGACTTCGCGAAGACGAAGATCAGGTAAAGGGCCACAAGAACCAAGCCCGGCAACAGTGCTCCAGCAAACAGTTCGCCTGCGGAGAGCGTTGATGCGGTGTAATTGCCAAGCCGCATCTGCGCCATCTGATTGACGGCGGAAAGAATGTCGGCCGTAAAAATTAGCACCGTCGACGGCGGAATGATCTGTGCCAGCGTCGCTGACGAGCAGATAATGCCTGTAGCAAGCCTTGGTTGATAGCCGGCGCGCAACATGGCCGGGAGCGCAATGACGGTCATCGCTGCGACCGTCGCCCCTACCACGCCTGTTGAAGCTGCGAGGAGCGCACCGACAAGAATGACAGAATAGCCCAAGCCGCCGCGCAGAGCTCCGAAGAGTTTGCCCGTCGTTATGAGCAGTGCCTCGGCGATACCCGAACGCTCAAGGACGTTGCCCATCAGGATGAAGAGCGGCACAGCAACCAGAACCTCGTTGGTCATGGTGCCGAAATAGCGGAGCGGCAAATTGAAAAGGGTCGAAAAATCGAAAACGCCAAAGAGCCATCCGATGCCGGCGAAGATCAAGGACAGTCCCGCCAGCGAAAATGCGATGGGCAGTCCGCTCAACAGCACCAGCAGCGTCGAGAGAAAAAAGACGATCGAAATGACGTCGCCAGTCGTCAGCATCTAGAACTTTCCGGCTCTAAGCGGTGTGGTCGAGGGAGCTTGAAGTCGGCGCGAAAGGCGCTGTTTGTGCGGCGGTGCGATCGCCGGCGAGTACAAGGAGGCCGCGGGCCATGATAGCAAGGCACTGCAGGGCCATAAGCGCACAGAAAACGAGCAACATAGTGCGCAGCAGAAAGACCCCAGGCATGCCGTTAGGCTGCGATGAGCCCTCCCAAATCGACCACGAGTCGACGACGAAGGGCCAGGCAAGCCACGCCAGCACAACCATCCAGGGCAGGGTGAAGATCAGCGCACCGATGATCTCCACGATGGCTCGGGTCCGCAGAGACCATTTCGAATAGAGGATGTCCACGCGAACATGAGCATTAAGAAGCATCGCGTAGCTGGACGCCGCGAGGAACACCACGGCGTGGATCCACACGTAAAGCTCCTGCATCCATGTGAAGCTCACATGGAAGGCGTAGCGCAGAACAACCACGATGGCGCAGACGAGCGCGACCAGCCACACAAGAACTGAGAGACTACGGCCGATCTTCTCGTTCAGGCCGTCGACAAAAGCGGCGAATGCGCGAAGCGCGTTGAGCATTCCCCGGTCATCCCCGAAAACGATCCGCCGGGCATTTGCCCGGCGGATGAAGGTTTCCTGTTATTTGCCGAACTTGTACGGCAGCTCGCGCGCGTTGGCCATTGCCGTTTCGCTGTAACGCGCGTTCTCCATCGCCGTTTTGCGGAACTCGACGTAGGCGTTCGCGATCTTCTTTACGAGTGGGTCGCTGTCCTCGAGCAATTCCGCCATGATCTCGCCAGCAGCATTGCCTGCCGCGATCAGAACATCCTCCGGCGCCTGCTTGACCTGGACGCCGTGCTTCTCAACCAGGTTGCGCAGCGCAATCGGATTGCGGACCACATACTCAGCAGTCGAATAGGCGTATGTCGCGGCGCAGGCCACTTCGATGACCTGCTTGAGCTCGGGCGAAAGCGCGTCCCACTTCTCCTTGTTGATGACGCACTCCTCCGCCGACGCGGGTTCCTGAACGCCCGGCCAGTAGTAATACTTCGCCACCTGATGGAAGCCGAGGGCGCTGTCGGACCAGGGCCCGATGAACTCGGCGGCGTCGATCGTGCCGGCCTGGAGAGCCTGGAAGATTTCGCCACCCGGCAGCTGAACAACGGCGGCGCCCATCCGGCGGTACATCTCGCCGCTGAGACCGGGGCTGCGGAAGCGCAAGCCTTTGAAGTCCTCGGCCGATTTGATCTCGCGCTTGAACCAGCCCATCCACTGGACGCCCGTGTTACCGCACAAGAACGGCTTCAGGTTGAAGCGCGCATACATCTCATCGTAGAGCTCCTGGCCGCCGCCGTGCAGCATCCAAGCGTGCTGCTCGCCAGCCAACATGCCGAATGGGAAGTTACCGAACAGGACGATGCCGGGGGACTTGCCGCGCCAGTAGGTCGGAACGGCGTGATACATTTCGGCGGCGCCCCTTGAGACGGCGTCGAACACGCCTGTCGCCGGCACAAGCTCGCCCGCGCCGTAAACCTTCACGGTGAGCTTGCCTTCGCTCATCTTGGTGATCTTGTCGGCGAGCCAGTTCGCACTCGTTCCCGGTCCGGGCAGGTTCGGTGGCCATGCCGTCACCATCCGCCACTCCATCCGGCCTTGAGAGATGGCGGGGGTCGCCAGCGTTGCTGTCGCGGCGGAGCCGATGGCGGCCGTTTTCAGGAACTTGCGTCGGTTCACTGTCGTTCTCCCCTATCTGCAACCTTTCCGGCCGTAGAACAACGAGATTGGTTCCGTTTCGCAAGCTTTGTTTTTGGGCACGGGACAATCAATCGCCCTTGCGGAGGAACGACGAGAAGGCCATGAGGCGCGAAGGGAGCGCCGCGCGGTTCAACGTCCAAGAACTATAATGGGTTAGTCTGATTTATTGCAGCGGCGGATGGTGCTCGTGCCAATGGCGGGCGATATCGATGCGCCGTGTGATCCAGACCCCGGAGTGGCCCTGCACGTAATCCAGGAACCGCTGCAGTCCGGCTGCACGGCCCGGCCGCCCTGCCAAGCGGCAGTGCAATCCGACCGACATCATCTTCGGAGCATCCGCTCCTTCGGCGTAGAGCACGTCAAAGCAATCTTTTAAGTATTGGAAGAAATCCTCTCCATGGGCGAACCCCTGCGCGTTGATGAACCGCATGTCGTTAGCGTCAAGCGTGTAGGGAATAATGAGATGCGGCCCGCGCTCGGATTTGACCCAATAGGGAAGATCATCAGCGTAGGAATCTGAGGAGTAGAGAAACCCTCCTTCCTCCATCACAAGTTTCAATGTGTTAGCCGAGCACCGGCCTGTGTACCAACCGTACGGGCGGTCCCCCGTAGCCTCCCGATGAATGCGGATAGCTTCCTTCAAGTGTTCCCTTTCAACCGCTTCGGGAATATCGCGGTATTCAATCCACTTCAGACCATGGCTGGCGATTTCCCAGTCCGCTTCCTTCATGGCGGCGACCTGTTCCGGGCTGCGCGCCAGGGCTGTCGCCACTCCGTAAACCGTGACCGGGAGGCCGCGGCTCGTGAATATGCGCCACAAGCGCCAGAAGCCAGCGCGAGAGCCGTACTCGTACATGCTCTCGACATTCATATGTCGGCGGCCTGGCCAGGGATGGGCTCCGAGAACGTCTGACAAGAAAGCTTCTGACGCCGTATCGCCGTGGAGAATGCAGTTTTCGCCGCCTTCCTCGTAGTTCACCACGAACTGGACGGCGATGCGGGCACCGCCTGGCCAACGGGGATCAGGCGGATTTCGTCCGTAGCCGAGAAGATCGCGAGGATATGTTTGATCAGTCATTAGACAGACACACCGGCTAGTTCCAATACGCTGTGCAGCAAGACGTTGGCGCCCGCGGCGCAATCCTGCGGCGTCGCGCTTTCGGCTTCGTTGTGGCTGATGCCGTCCTTGCAGGGGATGAAGATCATCGCTGTTGGCATGACCTTGGCTACGGCCACAGCGTCATGACCGGCGCCAGATGTCATGTGGATGAAGTCGAAACCGCACCTTTCCGCGGCTTTGGCAATCGCAGCAACGACATTTGGATCAAATGTCACCGGTGCCTTTTGCCAAATGCAATCAAGCTCAATATGCACGCCGCGATCGGCCGAGATTTGCTGTGCTGCGGTTTCGGCAGCCGCGCGCATTGCCGCCAGCCGCTCAGCGTCCGAGTGACGAAATTCCAATGTGAATCGAACGTTGCCCGGAATTGTGTTTCGTGATCCGGGACCAACATGCGCTACGCCAATCGTTCCCACTCCGGCCGGGGCCTCGGCGCGGGCAATACGCTCGATTTCGAGGGCAAAGGCGGCAAATGCGGTTAAAGCATCGTGCCGGAGGTCCATCGGTGTCGTGCCCGCATGGCTTTCGCGCCCTCGCACGCATCCATCGAACCAGAGCTGACCTTTGGCGGCCTCGACAATCCCAATCGGGATGTTACGGGCCTCAAGGATCGGGCCCTGCTCGATATGCAGCTCGATCATCGCGCCAAATCGGCGATCGCCAGCCTTTTCCTCTCCGGCATAGCCGATTGCCTTCAACGCTTCGCCGACGCTGATGCCATTATTGTCTTTCCGACTCCTCGCCGTCTCTGACGGCATGTCTCCGGTAAACACCTCGGAGCCCATCAGCCCCGGAGCAAAACGCGCGCCTTCCTCGTTTGTCCAGTTGATCAGGCAGATGGACGCCTGTGTTTCGATGCCCTTATCGTCGAGTGTTCGCAGCACCTCGAGGCCTGCGAGCACGCCCAATACGCCGTCGAACTTGCCACCGGTCGGCTGAGTATCGAGGTGAGAGCCCATCGCAACCGGCAAGCGCGAAGGATCGCGACCGCTCCGCAGGATATAGATATTTCCGATATCATCGACTGCCGTTTGCCAGCCCGCCTTTTTGGCTTGCGCGATAAGCCAGTCACGCGCCATCCGATCTTCCTCGGACAGCGCAAGCCGGCAGATGCCCCCATTTCGCGTCCCCCCAAACGCAGCGGTTTCCATCAGGGTGGACCAGAGGCGGTCGCCATTCACGCGCAGGTCGGAAAATTCTGGCATTGCTCCAGTGGCCTACTCACAGCTGCTCAAAGATGATGTCCTGCGCGCCCTCCCAAAGGGTCTTTTTTCCAAGAGCAACAAGGTTCTCGTGCCCCTTGGTAATCGTCAGGAAGTGATTGCCTGCTAATTGACCCATCTTGCTCGCAAAACAGACACTTCCGTAGGCTAACAATATCTCCGTTTCGCTGTAGCCCCCGGGGTAAAGCAGAAACTGGCCGGGCGCCGGGTAACTCGTAGCGTTCTCAAGACCGATACCGAAATCCGTTTCGCCGAGGGGAATCCAGCAGCCTTCACCGCTCCAACGAACATGAATTAGCTTCTGACGATACGGTAATAACTTCTTGAAAACATCGCATGTTTTTGGAGCGAGCTGTGTTTCGAGAGTGGCTTCGAATTCGTACGGTCCGGCGACTACGCGAATTTTCGTCATTCCTGTCCTCAACCGTTTGGGCGGCTCGTAGCCACAGCACTATGCGCTTTCGAATACGTCCGGCACGGATTTTGCCTCAACGAAATCCGGCAGCTGCATACGCTGTCGTGTCAGTTTGCAGACCGTATTGTATACAGTTCTGCTGGTCAATGTTGACAATCTGGTGTGCACGTATTTCGATGGAGAGGTCGCGTGCCCCAGGCAGAACATGACAACAATACGCGATGCTAGTGGAGGAGACACAAAGATGGGAATGCCGACGATTAGGGTGGCGCTCTGCGCCGCTCTCGCGGGTTTAGCTTTTGCAGCCGGACCGCTTTCCGCGCAAGCGCAGGAAAAAGAGCTCAAGATCGGATTTGTAGGTGTCACAAGCGGTCCCGCAGCCGCCTGGGGCATTTCGAACGTTCGCTCGATGCAAACGCGCGCCGACTGGCTCAATGAAAAAGGTGGCGTGAAGATCGGCGACACTACGTACAAGATCACAATCGTTACCTTCGACGACCAAAAGGACCCGAGGCGCGCCATTGCCGGCATGGAGAAGATGGCGCAGGAAGGCATTCGCTATGTTGTCGGGCCGAACGTCGATGATGGTGCAGCGGCTGTGCGGCCGGTCGCAGAATCCAAGGGGATTATCTATATCCCTTATTCGTTTCCAAAAGAGCTCTATACGCCCCCTGCATCGAATGCGATTCTCGGCATGGTGGCCAGTTATCAGTCGGCGCCGGCCATCTACAAGTATTTGAAAGAAAATAAGGGCGTAAAGACAGTCGCTTTCGTTGCGGCAAATGAATCGGATCCGCTCAGTCAGCGGGATGCGGGCGTTGCTGCCGCGAAGGCTTTGGGTCTTGAGGTCGTTGCGCAGAACGACACTTATCAGAACGATACCCGCGATTTCACGCCGGTCCTAACGCCCATTGTGAAGTTGAGGCCGGACCTGCTTGTTCTGTCCGGTGTATCTCCAGGGAACGCGCCTCTGTTGATCCGTGCGGCTCGCGAACTCGGTTATCAGGGAATTATCTCCACGGAAACCGCGCACGACGCGAAAGTTCTCCAGGAAGGCGCGGGCGATCTCGCAAACGGCTTCATTTCGGTTGGCGGAGCTTCAACCCCGGAGATTCGTACGCCGGAGATGGAGGAGTTCATCGAGCGCTACATAAAGAAATACGGCGAATATAACGACGAGTCGAACACGAAGGTTTACGCGCTCGAATATATCCTTGAAACCCTCAAGGCGAATCCGAAAGCGATCGACGACGTCGAGGAGTTCAAGAAGACGATCGACACATTCTCCGCGCCAAACCCGTTCGTGAAGGATGGCACGCTAAAATATGTCGGCATGACCTCGTTCGGCCAGAAGCGCCAGCTCTCTGTGCCAATGGTCGTTGTCGAATATTGGAATGGTGAGTTCAGGACGCTGTTTGTCGGCGAAGTAGACTGAGATTGGTGTTTGCGAACGGGTCCGGGGTGTAAACCCGGGCCCGCCTGCTTGCGGACGGCAGCATGGAACAGGTCATCATCAACGGCCTTTATCTCGGAGCGCAATACGCGCTGATCGCCCTGGGCCTGACACTGATTTTTGCCCTCATGAACGTGCTGAACTTCGCCCACGGGCAAATGTACGTTCTGGGCGGGTTCATAACCTACGTAATTTATGGGCAGCTTGGGCTCCCATTTCCACTGGCCGTTATATGCTCCGGCCTCACTTTGGCTGCCGTGGGGTCGGTGATTGAGCGGTTTCTCTTTGCGCCTGTCATCAAACGCAGCGCTCGCGAAGAGAGCACGATGTTGCTGGCTGCGGCCGTCGCATTCTTCCTGGACGCTATCATTTTGCTTCTTTTTGGCGAGAAGCAGAGAGGCGTGCCGAAGATCATCAACGGCGTGTTCGTCTCCGACTCGATCGTCATGCCGTACGACCGCATCGTCGTTGGCGTAGTTGCGATGGCGATGATCGTGGCGTTCATGCTCTACATGCAGTACAGCAAGCCTGGCAGGGCAATGCGCGCTCTGGCGCAGGATCGCACCGCGGCGCAGCTGATGGGCGTGAATGTCGATCGGTATTCTACGATTGGCTTTGCTCTGGGTGCGATGCTAGCTGGGCTCGTGGGGGGACTTCTTGTCAGCATCACCGGTGTGAATTCCGGGATCGGTGGATCAATTTCAATCAAAGCCTTCCTCATGGTCATGATTGGCGGCGCAGGAGTCGTCGGGGGCGCTATCGCAGGCGGATTCATTCTTGGCATGATGGAGTCGGTCGGCCTGACGCTCTTGCGCAACTTTGGCGACGTGACCTACCTCGTCATATTCGCGTTACTCATGATTTTCCTCAGCATTCGCCCACACGGGCTGATGGGCAAGCCGTGGGGGTGATGGAATGACCGCGCGACAAAAACTCGGTTGGGTTATCGCTTCTGTGGCTTTCCTTCTGGTAGGCGTGCCGCTTCTGATCTCTGCGACAGGCCGAACCGATCTTTATTACACGCTGACCACTGTTGCTCTGCTCAGCATCATCAGCGGGGGGGTCTGGCTGACGTTCTACATCGGGCGCATCAATATCGGCCAAGGGGCCTTTGCACTGATTGGCGGCTACGTTTCGGCAATTCTCGTTACGCAATACGGTGTATCGTTCTGGCTGACATTGCCCTTGGCGGGTCTCTTTTGCGCGGTCGTGAGCATTGTCATCGGGCTCCCGATCCTTAGGCTGCGTGGCGTCTATTTCGCCATGGTCACCTTGACGATGACGGAAGTGGCTCGGCTTTCCGCGTTTGCGCTCCCGATCACCAACGGCGCCAAGGGGATCGTAAACATACCATTGCCCGGGGCTGTTACGCTGTTTGGCGTTACGATCATTCCGGATTTCGCGACGCTCACCAATCCAAGGCTGGCTTTCTACATCACCTCAGTGGTGATGATGGTGGTGTGCTTCGCTTTTCTTTACAGATTGGTGCACTCGCGCGTTGGCAAGATTTGCCAATCTCTCCAGCAGAACGAGGAGCTCGCTTCCTCGATTGGCGTCAACATCACGTACATGCGCATCCTCGCCTTTGCGGTCTCCTCATTCTTGGGTGGCATCGGTGGAGCGATGTTCGCTGCCATCGCGCAGTCGATGTACCCCTCAAGCTTTGGAGTTCAGGACTCAGTGAACTTCATGCTGAATTGTTTCCTCGGAGGGCTCGGGTACGTGCTGGGGCCCATGCTCGGCACGTTCGTTCTCTACTTTGGTTGGGATCTCCTCTTCAAAACGGGGGATTTTCAGCTCCTCATCTATTCGTCGATTCTCATCGTCCTGATGCTCGTCCTGCCAAATGGCCTGTTGAGCATCCGCTTGCCCGTTCAGAAGCGAGCTAGCTTATGAAGGACATTCTCGAAATATCGAACCTCACAAAACGCTTCGGCGGCCTGGTTGCCAACAACAATATCTCTTTCGCGGTGAAGGAGCGTGAGATCCTTTCGGTGATCGGGCCGAACGGGGCGGGTAAATCGACGCTTTTCAAGCTGATCGCATCGTTTCTACATCCGACAAGCGGGGAGGTTCGTTTCCGTGGCCAGCGGATATCGGGACTAGCGCCTCACAAGGTCGCGCGGATGGGCGTCGTTCGCACATTCCAGGAGACGACGATATTCAAGTCGATGACCGTGCGGGAGAACATTGTCATCGCGCATCACCTGAGGTCGCGTGCGAGCCTTGCAGGCTTCTTTCTGGGAACCTCGACAGCCCAGCAGGACGAAGAGGAGTTTGCGCGTTCCGCTGATGAGATCATCGATTTCCTGGGGCTGGGCGCGTATCGGCATGAGATGGCGAGCAACTTGCCTCATGGTCATCTCCGAGCGTTGGGCATCGCAATCGGCCTCGCAACGAATCCCCAGGTTTTGCTGCTCGATGAACCCTTCGCCGGCATGAACCAAGAGGAAACCAAGCGTGCTATCGAGATTGTTCGAGGTGTGCGCGATCGCGGCATCACGGTTTTGCTCGTGGAGCACGATATGCCCGCGGTGATGAACATTTCGGACCGCATCGTCGTGCTCAATTTTGGAGAAAAGATCGCCGAGGGGACGCCCAAGGAAATCCAGGAGAATCCAAAAGTGATCGAGGCCTACCTGGGCGTCGAGGATACAGCGATTGGAATTTAGTCATGACCGATCTGCTGACCCTCACAGACGTCGAACTCTACTATGACCATGTCTACGCGCTGAAAGGCGTTTCTCTGAGCGTTCGCGAGGGTGAAACTGTCGCTCTCATTGGCGCCAACGGTGCCGGCAAATCTTCGATCCTTCGTGCGATCACGGGTCTAAAAAAAATCAGCAAGGGGGAGATTCGCTATAGAGGACAAAGGATCGATAACCTGCCGTCCGATGAAATCGTACGGCTCGGTATCTCAATGGTGCCGGAGGGCCGCCGCGTATTCCCGTATATGTCAGTCCGCGACAACCTGCTGATGGGCGCCTTCACACGGACAGACAAGGCGGAAATCAACCGGACACTTGAGTTGGTCCTTGCCCGCTTTCCCCGCCTGAAAGAGCGATACTCACAAGCGGCCGGAACAATGAGTGGAGGCGAGCAGCAGATGCTCGTCATTGGTCGCGCGTTGATGTCGAAGCCGAAATTGTTGCTGTTGGATGAGCCCTCGCTCGGCATAGCGCCGAAGGTGGTGCAAGACATCGCCCGGTCAATTGTCTCGATAAATCGGGACGACAAGGTGAGCGTGCTGCTGGTTGAGCAGAATTCACGGATGGCGCTGCGCATCTCGCAGCGCGCCTATGCGCTGTCTACCGGGAACGTCGTGCTGTCAGGTGATTCTTCTGATCTTCTGAACGACGAGCGTGTCCAAAAGGTCTATCTAGGTGCCGAAGTGTAAGTCATGCGCATTCTTCTAATTAACCCCAACACGACGGCTTCCATGACCAGGAAGATTGAAGCTGCCGCGCGCGCTGTGGCAGCCGCAGGAACGGAGATTATCGCTGTCAATCCGTCTGACGGGCCACCGAGCATTGAGGGTTACTTCGACGAGGTTTTTAGCATTCCCGGCCTTATTGGGGAGATGCAAAAGGGTTCGAACATGGATGCCTATGTTATTGCCTGCTTCGATGATACCGGGCTCGACGCTGCGCGGTGCTTCACAACAGCTCCCGTTATTGGAATCGGAGAGGCGGCTTTTCACGTCGCAAGCTTGATTGCCGGGAAATTCACCGTCATCACCACGCTGGGTCGGTCCGTGCCTGCAATCGAGCATAATCTGGTGAAATACGGCCTGGCCAGTCGCTGCGCCAGAGTACGCGCAAGTGAGATTCCCGTTCTCGATCTTGAAAAACCTGACTCCGAAGCGTCATCGAAAATTTCCGCCGAGATCGACCGTGCCATTGCCGAGGACGGGGCAGAGGCTATCGTGCTCGGATGCGCTGGAATGGCGGATCTCGCCGAGCGGCTTTCGACGAAGCACGGTTTGCCAGTAATCGATGGCGTCGCCTCGGCCGTCAAGCTTGCGGAAGGTCTGGTCGGACTGGGTCTCAGAACATCAAAGATTGGCGGATACGCGACGCCGCGCCCTAAGCAATTTGATGGTCTTTTCAGCCAGTTTTCTCCTCGTTAAACGCAGTCAGCGCAGAGGAGGTCGACCATGCCCCCTCATAGGGCGGACCACTGAAATGCTGGACAGGACAAACAAGAGCGAGGCACCAGATCAGGCTGCGCGCTGGCAGCCCGTCTATGATGCTTTGCACGAGGCCATAATCAGCCGACGGTTGGCGCCGGGGACGAAGCTACCGGAGGACGAGCTGGGTTCCATCTTTTCGGTAAGCCGTACGGTTGTCCGGTCCGCGCTGCAAGCGCTCGCTCACGATCGGGTTGTGCGATTGGAGCGGAATCGCGGCGCTTTTGTCGCGCAGCCGACGATCAAGGAGGCCCGCGAGGTTTTCGATGCGCGCAAGCTGATAGAGCCTCGGATTGCGGCACTCGCCGCCAGGTTGGCAACCCCGGAGGACATTCGAAGCCTGCGCCAACATTTGGAGGACGAGCGCGATGTCATGAAGTCTGACCGCAGCGGGGAGGCGATCAGATTGTCAGCCCATTTTCACCTCAAGATCGCGAGGATCGCCGACCATTCGATTTTCACGGAAATTCTCCGGGATTTGATCTCCCGCTCTTCGCTCATCATCGCGCTTTACTGGCGCAGTCGGGATACGACCTGCAAGTGTGATGCGCACCGGAATATCGTTGAGGCCCTTGCGGCGGGTGATGGTGCGGAAGCCTCAGCGCTGATGAAGAAGCATATCGCCGACCTTTTTTCGGGGCTCGATCTGACGCCGACAGAAAACAAGCCGCAACGACTTGCGGACATTCTCGGGAAATCCAGGGTCTAGAGCGCTTCCACACACTACCTTCGGCTCGTTTACTTCTTGCGACGCCGAGCATTGGGTAGCGTACTTCCGCGTCCGGCCTCCCTGCTCCAGCGCAGAATCTTTTGCTTGCTCAACGGGCGACGGAGAGGTTTAACCTCATGCCCCGCTGCCGGTTAGTGATCTCCAATAGGGGGTAACCGGTTACAAGAGTATTCAAGCAAGCCAAGTGACCAAAGCGTCCGATCCAGTCCATTGCTCCGGCATGACCACGACCATTGTCGAAAGTGCCTCCCGCCGCCCGTTCCTGCCAATTCTTCTGGCGTTGAGCGTCGCGCACCTGCTCAATGACCTGATCCAATCGATGATCCCGGCGATGTACCCTCTCTTCAAGGAGGCATACAGCCTGGACTTCGTCGAGATCGGCCTGATTACGCTGGCCTTTCAGGTGACATCTTCGTTGCTGCAGCCTCTGCTGGGCTTCATCACGGACCACAAGCCCTGGCCGTATGCCATGGTTGCGGGGATGGCCGCCACGCTCACCGGGCTTTTGGGGCTGGCGTTCGCGGGCAGCTACGGGGTGCTGCTTATGTCCGCAGCGATGGTCGGGCTTGGGTCGGCGGTGTTCCACCCCGAGGCGACCCGCATGGCGCGCCACGCTGCTGCGGGCGCACAGGGTTTTGCGCAAGGAATTTTCCAGATCGGGGGACACGCGGGATATGCGATCGGCCCGCTGCTAGCCGCGATGATCGTTGTGCCGCGTGGGCAGACAGCACTCGCCTGGATCTCGGTCGTGGCTTTGATCGCAATGGCCCTGATGGCCTGGACCGGTACCCGCTATGCCCAAATGCGCCGTGCGCAAGCCGCTGCCGGCCAGTCTCATGCAGCAAGTAAATCGGAACAGCGTTTGCCAGCGGGGCATGTGCTCTTCGCCATGGCCATCCTGATGCTGCTGCTTCTTTCAAAGAATGCCTACACGGCCGCTTTCACCTCATATTACACATTTTATCTCATTGAACGCTTTGGTGTGAGTATCCCATTCTCCCAGATCATGCTGTTTCTCTACCTGTTCGTTGGCGCGATCGGCGTCATCATCGGCGGCATGATCGGGGATCGGGTCGGGCGCTATTACGTCATCCTGATTTCAATTCTTGGACCGCTGCCCTTCGCGGTTCTGCTGCCCTATGCGGACCTCTTCTGGACCGGTGTGTTAAGCGTGGTGGTCAGCTTTATCATGGCCAGCGCGTTCGCATCCATTCTTATCTACGCCATCGATCTGGTGCCCCACCGCGTGGGGCTCGTCGGGGGCTTGTTTTACGGCTTGGCGTTTGGGCTGGGAGGTTTGGCAGCGGCGGCGATTGGAATGCTGGCCGATCAAATCGGCATCATCGCCGTATTCAAGATCTGTGCCTGGTTGCCCGCATTGGGATTGCTGGCGTTTCTACTCCCTCGTCGCTCGTCTTGACTTCGCACCTGCGAGTGAAGTGCGCAGGTGGCCGGGGGTCAATTCAGCCGATCCCCGAACCCATGCGACGGGCTTGAGCGACGATTAAAAAAATCAGCGGGAAACCGATCTTGGCGGCTTCTCACCGCGGCAAGGCACGTCGAAGTCAACGTGGTAATGTTCGTCGTGCCTCACCCACGACTGCCGCCGGTTGAAGCTCACGAGTTTCGGGAGCTGGGCCCCGGCTTCCGTTGCAAACAGTTTGGGCTGCAGCTCAACATCAAAGATCACCCGACGGATTGAAATACCGTTTGCCCGCGCTGCTCGTTCGAGTGCGAGAAGGTGCAATGCCATTGCCTCGAAATCGATTTGGTAGCCGTTCCACTGCCCTGATCGATCGAAATCGATGGAATAGCCGAACTTGTTGAAAATCGAGGTCGGGAGCACCGCCACCGCGCCATCGCGCGTGCGGACAGGGACGTGAAAATCGACCGAGGTGCCGTTCATATGAGACCGGTGTGGCGCGAAGGGCCCGCCCCATGGCCATCCGCTTTCTGCGTACACAAAGCGCAACCCTGGGTGGGTTTCGCTGAGGTCGGCGTAGGCGGCCAAAATGGCATCACGGACGGTTCGGTGCATGAAGGTTCGACCGAAGAGGTAACCCAAGACGCTGTACGAACTGAAATTTTCACCCCAGAGCGGTAGCCGCCGACCGCCCTCCAGGCGTCCGCCCACGACGCCACCGTAGCAGCGACTCGGAGGCCCGCTTTCGCGACCGAGCCAGGCGATCCACCCCCAGAAGAAACTCAGCGCAATCAACGGAAAAAGCGTGAACAGGAGCCAGCCGCGTCGCGATCTGCGCGGCGCGCTTTTCTTGTTCCCTTTTGACATGGCCCTCATTCACGCTCTTGTTGTGGACAGGCTGACGACTGATTGGATGCGGGTGCCGGGGGTGACGTGCTAAATGGATATCGTTGGCGAGGCAAGCCACCACCCGTTGGGGGGATCTGAAAGATGCGTTTTATCAAGTTCGCTATACTGGCTGCAGCAACGTGGGTTGCTGGGCACGGACCTCTCGGCGCGGCCGAGTTCACTTACAACGAAGCGACAAATAAAGAGATTGCAAAAAAGCTTGGTATTCCCGTCTATTTTGCAGTTCCCGATAGTGCGCATGTGCCGCTGCCGCGCACGATTGACACGTCAGATCGTCTTATCGACTTCAAGCATCCCGATGCCAACGGAAATTCTGCTGGCATAGGCCTCAGACTGGTCATTGCGAAGCGTTCCGGCTTCGCAAAGCGCATGGCCAAGAGCGGCCTTCTGCAAACAGGCGACATCCTGCTGACCTTCCGACCCGAATGGGGCGGCGCGGGCACTTATCCGAATCTCCAGATGGGGGTCAGCCATGCTGGCGTTGCCTATGTGAAAGACGGGGCCGTCTACCATCTCGATAATCCGATGGACGCGGAGCATCTCGGGCCCAAACTCAAGGGTGATTTCACGGGCGATCATTATCGTACGCTGAATTTTATTCACGTCATTCGCCCGCGCGGGCTGACCGAGGCCGAGCGTAACAACATTCGCGCCTGGGCGACGATGTTCAGCAGTGGCGCCAAGCGCATCTACCCAAAGCAGATTTCATTCAATTCTGATTACAACGCTCCTAAATATTCGCCGGGCAAGCCCCTCAATTTCGTGAAGAACGTCGCAAAATCGGCGCTGGGACATAAGGATGTCGAGCCGGTCGATATGTTCTGCTCGGAGTTTGTCTGGTCCATTCTGGCGCTGCGCAAATGTGATCCGAAGACTACGGCCGATGCTTTCAACGGCGCGGGCGTGCCAGCATGCGTGGACCCGGCGATGACGCCAATGAAAGCCACCGGCAACTACATCAGTCGTCGGAGTGCATCGTCACACGCTGGTCTTGCTGACGGACCGCTTCTCGTCATCGATGCCATGAAGCTCCCGAAAGAGGGGCGGAATTCGCTGTTGCGGGATGTCTTTGTTGAGAATCCCGTCAAACTGGCCAAAATGTCCTCGGGGCATCGCGATTTGGCCCAGTCGCTGCAGCCCAAATTTGCTCCGCTCGAGAGGTACTACCGAGCCGCAGCCGAAGGCGGGTTTCGCCGGATTGAGGCATTTTTCCTTGGAAATGCTTTCCGGTGGGCGATCCCCGACAACTACTCGCCAACCTCTTATCTCATCAACACGCTGCTTCCGCCGGACAACAAGACCCGGACTATGGATTATGTCGTGACGATCATGTTCGACGGATAGCCGGTCTGATTGGGGGGCTCTGCCGCGCGGGTATGGGTACATTGAAATTGTCAGCGGAAACACGCCCAGCGATTTGCGAGAGATCGTACTGAAGGTGAAGAGGAGGCTATTGGCCGTCCAAATCTCAGATGGCGGCCGAGAACTTCGACTACCGTTGTGGATGGCAACTGAATTTACGTTGAGTGGCCTACAGAGGTATCGAGGTTAGCTACGGCCGACTTGCGGCTGAGATGGATGACCAAGCCAGCGACAGTGGCTTGAAGGCGCGCGCCGCTCGGTACGCCAGATATGCGCCAGATCGCCTTTAGGCTCACAACTCGGTTGGGAAATGGCGCACCGGGCAGGATTCGAACCCACGACCCCCAGATTCGTAGTCTGGTGCTCTATCCAGCTGAGCTACCGGTGCTTGCCAAAGGTAGGACGACCGCCTCGAGCAGGCGGCATTCAGTAGGGCTGCACTACTAATGCGTGGCGCGCAGAAGTGCAAGAGCCTCGTTGGTGCGGCTGGGTGCCTCGCGCGGGCCGCTGGCCTAGACTCGGGGCTGCCAGAGCGCTGTAAGCTGCCTCCGCCAGCCGCAGCCGCATCATAAGGGCCCAACCAAGCACTTGGCAGCCCGCTGGGAAACGTGCAAAGGTGCCCGCGATCGCAAGATCGTTTGATATGCATCCATCAGGGAGGGCGAAGTGAGCTCCTTCAAACGAATCGCGGCCTTGGCCATGGGCGCGGCTGTTGCGCTTGGTGCGACGATGGCCGTTGCTCAAGATATGAAGTTTTTCCGCATCGGGACCGGCGCAGCGGGCGCGACGTACTTCCCGGTCGGCGGGTTGATCGCCAACGCGATCTCAGCGCCGCCAGGCTCCAGGCCGTGCTCGGAAGGCGGTGCTTGTGGTGTTCCGGGGCTCGTTGCTATCGCCCAGTCCACCAATGCCTCCGTCGCCAACGTGACCGGTGTCCAGAACGGCACGATGGAGTCGGGCATCGCTTCGGCCGACATCGTCTATCAGGCCTACAACGGTCAGGGCCAGTTCGAGAAGAAGTATGACAAGCTGCGTGTCATCGCGAACCTCTTCCCCGAGCACCTGCACCTTGTGCTGCCGAAAGGGGCCAAGCTTGACGGCATCAAGGACCTGAAGGGCAAGCGCGTCGGCATCTTCTCGGCCGGGTCGGGAACCCAGGTCGTCGTGCTGGAGCTCCTCAAGCTCTACGGTATTACCAAGAACGACATCCAGGCCGCGGAAACCAACGCGCAGCAGAGCGCGGATCGTCTGGCCGATGGTCAGCTAGATGCCTTCTTCATCGTGGGTGGCACCCCGGTTGCGGCCATTTCTCAGCTTGCTGCGACGAAGGGCATGCAGCTCTACAGCCTCTCCGACGAGGAACGTGCTGCCTTCCTGAAGGTCGTTCCCTACTACTACGATGCCGCCATCAAGGCCGGCACGTATGAGGGCCAGACGGAAGACGTGAACACGGTCGGTGTCGGTGCGCAGTGGGTGGTTAGCGCTGATGTTCCGGAGGATCTCGTGTACGAAATCACGAAGGCGCTCTGGAATGACAGCTCGCGCGCCTTGTTCGATGCTGGTCACGCGAAGGGCAAGGATATCCAGCTGTCAACGGCTCTTAAGGCGGTGAACACGCCGCTGCACCCTGGCGCCGAGAAATTCTACAAGGAAAAAGGCCTGATCAAGTGATGCAGGCTTGAGAACGGCACGCGGATGGCCAGCGAGGGCGTTGGCCATCCTTTTTGTTTCTGTTTGAGGAAGGTGGATCGACGACGGGGGACCGATGAGCAAGACGACCGGCACAAATGCGCTAGAGCCGGCGAGCGAGCACCTCTCTCGCCAACTCGGTCCTCGGGTAAATTGGTTTGTCTACGTCTTCCTGATCCTGTTTGCGCTTTATCATTACATCACAGCCGGCATAGGGATTCCGGTAGACTACTGGCACATGGGAATTCACCTCGCCGGTGTTCTGCTGATCATTTTCATCCTTTATCCCGCCTTTTCGGGTGGAGTCGCGAAGCGGCGATCAGGGCTTCTCGCGCCGGGCGGCGTACCCATTCAGGATTGGGTGTTGGGTATCACCGGCGCCGCGACAGCACTTTGGATAGGTTTTTCCTGGGAAGGTTTTGACTTCACTTTCCTTGGTTATCCCATTCGGCTGCAGCAGCAGGCTCTGCGCCAGGGAGCACCCGCGCCTATTGATGTCGTCTTCGGGACCCTGCTGATTGCCATCATCCTCGAAGCCACGCGGCGCGTGATTGGACTGGTGCTGCCAATCATTATTTTGGCGTTCATGGGCTTCGCGTTGTTCGGCCCGTATATGCCGTTCAATATCCTCAAGCACCCGGGGGTCGATTGGAGCCAGCTGATCAATAACGCCTACTTCCCGGCTGAAGGTATATTCGGTGTTCCGCTCTGGGTTGCTTCCACGATTGTGTTTCACTTCGTTTTGTTCGGGACGGTCGCCCAGAAGATGGGGCTCGGCAAGCTATTCGTTGATGTATCCACGGTGATCGCGGGCCGCTTTATGGGCGGTCCCGCCAAAGTGTCCGTGGTGTCGTCAGCGTTGATGGGCACGATCTCCGGCTCCTCGGTGGCCAATGTCGTTTCTACGGGCGCGCTGACAATTCCGAACATGAAGCGCCTGGGGTATCCCGGGTACTTTGCTGGCGCCGTGGAAGCTGCTGCCAGCGCCGGCGGTCAAATCACGCCACCGATTATGGGCGCAGCAGCGTTCATCATGGCGGAGTTCCTGCAGATCCCCTATTCGCAGATCGTGATCGCAGCGGCTGCTCCGGCCTTCATGCATTATTTGGGCGTCTTCACCATCGTTCATTTCGAGGCTAAACGCCTCGGTTTGCAGGGGGAGCCGGCTGAGAACATTCCCCGCGCCGTTGACGTCATCAAGCGTGGTTGGCCGACGGCCCTGCCGCTGGTGGTGCTGCTGTATGTGCTGTTCAGCGGTTATACGCCTTACATGGCGGCCTTCTGGGCCATTACGACGTGTATTGTGGTTGGGCTCATCAATCCGATGCACCGGATGAGCCTCAAGGATCTGGCCGATGCCTTTTACGAAGGTGGCCGAAACGCGCTCGCAGTTGGGGCGATTTGCGCTGCCGTCGGCATTATCGTCGCAGTCATCACGCTGACGGGCCTAGCCTTCCGCATGGGCTTCATGGTGACCAATGCGGCGCAGAGCATTGGCAGTGCATTGCATCTCCTGTTGACGTTTGGGCCAATCGAGCTGCTGACGCAGCAAAACCTGACATTGTTCCTGTCAATGCTGTTCATCGGCATCGCCTGCATCCTGATGGGGGCGGGCATTCCGACGACGGCGCTCTACATCATGCTGGTCACCGTAGCGCAGCCAGCCTTCTCAACTCTTGGCGTGCCGCCTCTCGCGACGCACTTGTTCGTTTTCTACTATGGGATCATTGCCGAAGTGACGCCGCCGGTCTGCACGTCAGCCTATGCGGCGGCGGCCATCGCCAATGCAAACCCGTGGCGGACCGGACTGATGGCGTTCCGGCTTTCGTGCGGGAAAATTCTGGTCCCGTTCGTTTTCTGTTATTCGCCGGCGCTCCTGCTCGTGCTTCCCGAGTACACGTGGCTTGAATTCTTCCATACGGCTGTGACCTGTGCGATCGGCGTGGCGCTGCTTGGAATTGCCTTCACGGGCTTTATGAACGCGCCGCTGAGCATGCCGTTACGCTTCCTGCTTGGCTTCGCTGGCCTTGCTTCCGTGCACCCCAATCCCTGGACGGATGTGCTTGCGCTGGTGATCGCGGCCCCGATCGTGGCCCATCAGTATCTTTTCAAACGGACTAAGCCAGCAGGCGCGGTTTAAAGGCAGGGATAAATTCCCTGCCCTACTCGAGATCCACGCGGTCGCCTTTTGTTGTCGGTGCGGAAATAACGAGAAAACGAACGGGCTGATCGCTGGTATTGTGCGCGCGATGGGGAACGTTTGGCGGCATTTCTAGCCCTTCTCCGGGGCCGAGTGTCACCGTTGCGCTGCCCTCCCGTTCCATGGAGAGTGTGCCCGAGAGCACGTAAAAGAACTGGCGCGCCCGATGATGAACATGGCGTTTCTCGGTGGTGCCGGGAGGCATTTCTTCTTCGGCAACGGCGAGATCCGGCTGCGCAAGGAGGCGCCAAGCGGAGCAATCGGTCCCCCAGATTTCCCGTGCTATCGTATTGCAGCTAACCTTGCTCATGTGCGCCCCATAGATTTTGCTTTTCTGCAAGAGCAGGGAAGTTGCCTCCCGACCAAAGGGGGATCAAGCGAGAAAAGCCGCTTTGTTTGTGAAGCTGCTGCAATTGTCTCAGTCTTTCTGATGCGCTTCACGCGCGTTCGCGTCCGTGCCATCCTCCCCGCCAAATTGCAGGGAGACCAAAACACTTGAGACATAAGGTTGGACTGCTGCCGTACGATGACGATACGTGCGGATGGGTGAGGCTACTGCCGCCGCGTAAAAATGTACGGCGTGTCGAAGGACGCATGTCTTTCGATTGGGCGGTTGTCGGTGCGGGCTACGCAGGGCTGGCTGCAGCGCGGCGGCTTGCGGAGCATTTTCCGGAGCATTCTATCGCCGTAATCGACGCGCAGCGCGCCGGCGAAGGCGCAGCGGGGCGTAATTCGGGTTTCGCCATCGAGATTGGGCCGTCTCCGAACGCGAAGGTCGTCTCCCCGGAGGCCACTTACGGGCGAGCATATCGCATTAATCGTTTCGGGCAGGATCAGCTCAGGCAGCTCGTCAAAAAGTATCAGATCGACTGCGATTGGCGCGAGGTCGGCAAGTATCAGTCGGCGGCGGAGGAGCATCACTTTGGCCGGCTTGAGACCTTCGCGCGTCACCTGGAGGCGCTGGGCATACCTCACGAGGTTATCGAAAGAGACGAGCTGGCCGCGCGCCTCGGTACCCGACACTACAAGCGTG
>PKEY01000030.1 GCA_002919265.1 Hyphomicrobiaceae bacterium
GAAATACGGCGAGTACCGCACAGCCAAGCTAGTGCTTCAGGCGTGGGACCGCTTGGAAAGCGGGGAGTTGGCGGCCTGAGATGCTGAAATTTGTATCCTATAAAGATGTTAGCCCATTAGCACCCTTTCTTTTCAGTTTCGAGCCGATTTACTGAATAGTAATAAACCTCCTAGGTTGGGCACATGCGGGAGTCTGAAGCGCCTAGAATACAAATCCCGCCCGGTTTTGTTGTGCGTACAGAGGCACAAAAGGCCGCATACGACAACGGTTTCCGAATTGCTCAAGGTGAGGTGAATGGTTGGCTCCGCTTCTCATCGACAACGGCTCGAGGAGAAATCTGGATTGGCGCGGCTTCAAGCAACGGTCCTTGGTTCTTGTCTGTGAACCATCCCGGTGTCGCCGCTGAGCTCACAGCTAAGGGCGAGAGGATCACCGGCCCAGGTCTCGTTAGCTACGCGTATCAGAACCTCGGAGAACTCTACGCAGCCATCGACCAAGCATACCGCCTTGGCGTTAGCTTACCCGACGCACCGCTGGAGCAATTTCAGAAGCAAACTGCCGGCATGTCGCGTACCACGGAAGCCGAACGCCTGGTCGTGCAGCGTGTCGGTCAAGAAATCTTCCGGGAAGCTCTGTTGGCCTACTGGGGCGGTCGATGCCCAATGACCGGAATCTCCGATCCAGCGCTCTTGCGGGCTTCCCATATCGTTCCGTGGTCTCAATGCGATAACGATGCCCATCGTCTCGACGTTCACAACGGCCTTCTCCTCTCAGCGCTTTGGGATGCAGCTTTCGATGCTGGCTTGGTGAGTTTCACGGACGATGGTTCGGTCCTATTTTCGTCGAAGTTGACGTCAGATGCCCGTGGCGTATTGAAGAGTTGTTCGATTGGTAAGCTTTGCGGATTGACTGGAGCGCATGCCGTCAATTTGCGAAGGCATAGGCAGATGTACGGATTTTCCGATTGACGATTTATCAAAACTAAAAGCGGTGCAAGGCAAAATGATGGCGTCGCGATCCACATTGCTTGGCACAATGCAGCATGATTAGCACAAATCGTGCGTTCTTAAAATCGCATACGAACTTTTGCGACCGATCAAACCGGAAGGGAATAAGCTAATTGCTTGCGAAAAGTAAAATCGAAACTGCATAGGTGTGCAGATCAGTATTCATCCAAATTTGCCCTCTTATTGTCTTCAATTAGTCATCAATCAGCCTCTTGAGCCGATGTATACATTAGCGCTTGCGTAAGGATTCTTCATGCGTATAGGACGCACCGAGTACGTCGCAAGTTTCGAGCAAGGATAATGAGATGGGTCCAAAGACGGCAGAATCTCTGTCGCCCCCCCTTAGCGCCGCCAACAGCAACGTACCCAGCCTCGACGCGCATATTGGGGCGCGGATAAAGCAGCGTCGGATTGAGCTCAGGATGAGTCCAAAGGACCTCGCGCGAGCGCTCAACCTGAGCCTGGAGCAGTTGATTATGTTGGAAGGCGGTGAGGTACCGGTCACCTGCAGGCGGCTGTATGAAACGTCTCGCGTACTGCGTGCACCGATGCTGTGGTTTTTTGAAGGAGCCCCTGGGATCGATTTGACGCTAGATCTAAGTCAATCCCCGCTAACCGTTGACTCCTCCAAGCAAACTTGAGGCCGCGAAAGCTTGTGATCGCTTCCCTGACTGAACACCGTTCAGTTGTGGTAGAGGCTGCTAAAAAATCCTTGCAGATCAATGGAGTATGGGTACACTCCGCTCTGTCAATAGGGGGACTAACGCGGGGTGGGAGTAATGAGTAGCCACGCTAGCGTGCTTGGGACTGCTCCCTTGAGCGGTGCTAAGCCAGGACATCCGAGAACAGGAGCAGTCACTAGCAACGAGCTTCTACAACTTGCCTCGGAATACTCGGCGCTGCGAATACAACTCAATTCGTTCTTAGAAACTCAGCATCGGCTGTGGCCGGGGGAGGCTTGGACGCAGGAGCTCGAAATGCGGTGGTCGCGCTGGATGGAGCCTATCCGTGATCGGATGGCCGAAATCCGATGGGAGGTTGTCAAAATACAGGCGACCGACGTGGCAGGGGCAAAAGCCAAGGCCGCAATCCTTCACGACGTTGTCGACAAGACTGCAGAAGACGTCGGGTCTCGGTTAACACTTTCTCTTTGTAAAGATCTGATTGCGTTGCCAGACATGTCGGTCTGTGGTGACGCGGGTTACCAACCGACAGAAAATTCGCCGAATTTTGACTAAATCACAGCCGCACGGTAAGGGGTGAACATGGCCAGGAGCGCTCAGAGTGTCGCTCCTGGTTGTCCAGTGTCTATTACTTGAAGGTAGCCCACTCAGTTTTTGAGCAGGCGCTGTCACTGCTAGCAGGCGGATAGGCTTGCCGCAAGCTTAGGCGCGTTTCTTTACGCTATCGTCACGGTGGAACGCGTCGGGGGCGCATACGCGGCTTTTGTTCCCGAACCACGCTCAAATTGCAGTGTAACTTTCCAATTGAAGGCGCTGCTCAGGCGCAACCTAATGACGCCGTGCTGCGATCTAGATCGGGCCGAGTTTCGGCGGATAGGTAAGCAGGGAGGATTATATGCCATCCCAGGACAGAGGAGACGGTGCCACCCTTAAGGACAAACCGGAACTCACCTCCTTGCCAATGGAAAATATAATGAGCGGCGATGATCTTCGGAAACTCGGTTTTGAGTACGCGGCGCTACTGCGCCAGCTCAAGTCTCTAAAAGAGGAAGAACATCGTTTGTGGCCGGGGGAAGCTTGGACAGAAGAGGTTGAGGCGCAGCGTGCACGTACCACGGATCCCATGAAGAAACGTATGGCCGAAATTCGCTGGACGGCTGCTAGGCTGAGAGCAACTGATCTGCATGGGTTGCAAGCCAAGGCCTCAATACTCCAAGACATCATTGATGACGAACCCGGCAATATATGTGCGCAATTGACCCATTCTCTTTGTCGGGATCTGCTTTCGCTCCATCAAAATCTGATCTCGTTTCATGGCGTTGCAAGTAGAGAGGATGGGTGGGCAAGTTTGGCAAAAAACCATTAACTCAGATCGAAACTGCACCGACGGGCTAGAGAGACCATCCATTTCCCTCACGCGATCAGTCATCGAATCTCTTAGGCGATTTGGTGCGACGTCACCTCTCTTCGCGTCACGGCTCGGATCGGCGTGACAAATTAGACGACAGGCTTGCCGCAAGCTTAGCCGCGTTTCCTAGTCCAGTCTGCCCCTGCGATTAGGTAGCAACTAGGCAGAAGACTTAATGGTGTGAAATTCAGGTGTCGAGTATGAAAAGAGCTATGAAGCGCCCCATTTCGACGCTGGCTGAATATCTTGGCGATGGGAGCCGATTTGAAGGGTTTGAGTGCTGGGTTCAGGCGCTTGCCTCTCGCGAGCGAACGGCTGAGAGCCCGACAGAAGCTTCTGCCTTGCGTATGTTGAGCATTCTAACCGTCGCTTGCCAGGAGGCTTTCCGCAGAGAAACAGAACAGCACAATCAGCCCATTGCAGACACGTTACTGCTGCTCGCACGCATGGCGGGCATGGCAGTGATGGCCCCGACGCTGGACTTTATCGAAGACTCCGAACCCGCTGATGCCAAAGATCTCGTTGAAATACTGGTCGATGAGTTCGGCTATGGAGCCGAGTTCGTTCTCGAAAAAGACGCGGACGCGCGAATGCGGGAAGAAGCGCGGTTCTCCAGAGACGGCCTCTCATAAGGCGCAGCTAATTTGTGGGGGACGATGACGACTAGAAGGTCGCTCAGGCGTTCGTTCTCGATGACTGTCGCGTGCTTGGGGTTTAAGCGGTCTCGGCGAGGGGCGGCCGAAAACGGTGTGGTGGGCGTCGACCACGGCCCGATTATCTCCGGGGTCTCGAGTTCTGGGTGCTTTCATCGATCAGAACCAAAAGACGAGCCATAGAAAATCAGTTTATAATTGAGCGAGAGCCAAATATTTCTTTCAGGAGCCTCGCCGCTTTGTGAAAAGAAGGGCGTGCCCAAGGTCGATTTACCGGGCGTACTTGAGATCCTGATTAATGCAGGGGTGATGCGGATCTGCCGTAGCGATCATGCTTCGCTTGACCGGGAACCTGCAAGAAAACTCAACCGCGCTGTGTTCGAGCTGGCGCTAGGCGATGATACACATCGCTTCCTAGCCTCTCCGGTCCTCGGCTCGGCGATTTACGCCTCATATACGGAGCGTCTTCTCGGGCAGTTGCTGTTGAGCGAGAGCTTGGAGACGCCAGTAACCGCTTTCTCAGCCTACGAATTCTTGCAGCGACACGGCAAACAGATAAAGGACAGTGGGACGCCCGTGGACGACCTGGCTGCCGCGCAAGAGAAACTATCGACATTGTTGGCAGAGACGCGAAACAGGGTGCTGCCAACGTGGAGAAGGTTGGGAATCGATCTTTGAGCTCCTCTTTTGCGGCTTCGCGTTGGCGGTCTCGTCGGGACAACGCGATCAGCTAGCCAAGGCTGTGCGCAAGCCAATCCCAAACGAGCAGCACAAGAGGCCTACCTAGACCTATCCCCCGCTTCCCTCGCCTACAACAACAAACGGCGCCCAATTCGAAGGATGGGCCTCGATGGGGTTGCCGCTCTCAATCATCGATAGCATCGCCTGGCGCATCGCTTCGGCACGACCGAATGCACGGCGGTCGGCAAGTGCCGCGAAGGCGGTTATCGCCAGCTTGACGGCGGCGTGAGAGTTCACCCCCCAGTGAGAGACCAGCAGTGCGCGGGCGCCGGCATGGAAGAAGGCGCGCGCCAAACCCGACAGCGCCTCGGCGTCGCCGCCTTGACCCGCAGCCGTATTGCAGGCGGAAAGGACCACCCACTCCGCGGCGAGGTCGAGCTCCGCGACTTCGGACGCAGTGAGTAATCCATCGTCCTCAGCGCTCGCCTCGTCAGGCGGTGTCAAAATGAGTGCAGGCTCGGCCAAACCTGTCAGATCGCCAGCGACGAGACCGTGGGTCGCGAAATGTAAGACTTTGTATTTTGCAAGCTCGCCGTTCGCGTTGAGGTGCTTCAGATTGCGCTCGGTTGCGCGCTCGCCGAGCCAGACGTCGTCCTCGGGAGCCCCCAGTCGACGAGCGATCATACACAGCTCGTCGGCGGTCTCGGGCAGAGGCATTTGCCGCCGCAGTTCACGGATGTCGGCCAAGCTGCTACGGAATAGCAACGAGAGCACAGGGATGTACTGCATGGCGCTGGCGAGCTGCTGGCGAATGCCGGTTGCGGGCTCGCGAGGGCAAGTTTGGAATTGCCAGGCTCTACGGTCCTGGCCATCCGGTCCGGAGAGCAGCGGATTTCCGAAGCCGATGAACGAACGTGTCGGTTGCTGCGCAGTGGCAGCAGTTCTCAGGCCTTTCAAAGCCGTAACCGATGGCAAGACAGTGATAGGTTGACGGCGTACCAACCACGGAACAGTGCTGTAATCAGCGGCACCGCCTCGATCTCCCATTGGCGGCTCGGCCGTGAGAAGCACGTGGAGCGGCAGCTTTGTCAGTGGTCCCGAGGGGACTACCAGAAGGTGCTTGTCCTGGATCAGATCCTCGATGCCGCCGAACAAGTCGCGATAGAGCTCGTGCGCCTTGGCGAGGTCGAAGGGTAGCGGCTCGCCCCTCTCGTAATCGCTCAAGCTGTAACCGGTCTCGAGCAGCCTTTGGCATTGCGATCCGTAGTCGTACCAACCCCTGGCATCCAAACCGCATCGCAATGCGTCGACTTTTCTAGCGATTTCGCGCCGGCCGGCTGTGAGCTTGATCCAGCGCACGTCGTCTTTTGTTGCGACCCAGACGTAGCTGCCGTAGCTGCCGATAAGGAATTGGACCAGAGCCTCGTTTTCTTGCAGCAGCCGTTGGGCCTCTTTGATCGGGACGGGATCGGGACTGGCAAGGCTCGCGTATTCCGGGAACGCCCTGTCGATATGCTGCGAGATGGATGCGATCTGCTTTTCGAGACCGGCAAGCTCCTCGCGAAGAGCGCGGATGAGACTTTCGTCCCGGTCGGAAACAGCGACACCGAGCGCTGACAAGAGCCGCCGGTCCGAATCCTTCCAGCGCAACACCAGATCTTGCCGCTCGCGAACGAGCTTCGCCAGTTGTCCCGGGCCGCGCGCGACACGCGCAGTCATCTGAGTGAGGGCACGTGCCGCGGCGCTATCTCCAAGCCGCTGCGCCAGCTCGAAGGATTCTTCGCGTGCAACAGCTTCGTCCTCCACGCCGGTTTCGACTGAGGTATGGAGCGCTGCGATGTGGCTTTGGAAATGATGATTGAGCCTGCCTCTGTTCTGCGGTGCGTCGCCGTCGTCTAAAGCTACTGCTTGGTTAAAGGACAACGCGTGTGCAATGATCGATCGGCTTGCACGGCGGTGAAGGTCCAGCGCCAGGGCGTGATTGCCGAGAGCGGCATGCGTCATGGCGAGGCTGCGCAGAGCGAATGCCGTGTCGGGATGATCCGGCCCCAGGGCTTGCTCCGAGATCGCTACGGCGCGGGCCAGCAATGGCTCCGCCATCTCGGGCCGGCGGGTGAGGCTGTAAAGCCGCGCGAGATTAGTGAGGCTGGCGGCCGTGAGGGGATGGTCCGGGCCAAGTGCCTTCTCACGAATGGCCAGCGCGCGCTTGTGCAGCGCCTCGGCCTCCCGGTAGTGCCACTGAATGAGGCTGAGCTCGGCGAGATTATTGAGGCTCGTCGCGAGATCCGGGTGCTCCGGGCCCAGTACCTTTTCCTGGATTGCGATTGCGCGACGGTAAAGCAAACCAGCTTCTCCCTGCTTCGGGCCGGTGTAGGCCGTCTGCGCCATCATGCCCAGATTGAGTAGGGTAATGGCGATATCAGCTTCGTGAAAAGCCGCGCTGCCCGCTCTGGCTTCATGTGCAAGATCACTGCTGTCGGCTGTCGAGGAATCCGCTGTATCCGGAGATATCATTGGACGTGGTCGAATGCCCGGCACCGGGCCGGGCATCGCAGCGCCCACCTTGCCGACGTGCGCAATGCCCTCATCGGGCTCACGCTCATTACTTGAAAAGTCCGCCAGATCGAGCTGGCTGCGTGTCAGGCTTTCTCCTCGTCCCTGCGAGAGGATTGCGATGGCCCGCCGCAACAACGGTCCAGCATCAGCAGGGCGGCCGAGCGCGAGCTGAACCTTGGCGAGATTGTTCAGGCTTTGCGCGACTTGGGGATGAGTGGGGCCGAACGCCTTCTCGCGAATTTCCAGCGCCTTCTTGTGTAGAGTCTCGGCCTCGGCGTGGCGGCCTAGAAGATCAACTGCAACAGCGAGGTTATTGAGCGCTTCTGCGAGGCGGGGATCTTCAGGGTGAAGGCTCTCCTCTCGCAGCTTCAAGGCACGGCGATGGAGTGGCTCCGACTCAGCATGTCTGCCAAGCCGGTCCAGCAACACGCCTTCAAGCGAGAGGGTCTGTGCCAGTTCATCGGATGGGCTGGTTCCCATTTGCGCAAGGATCTGGCGGGCCCGTGTCGCATGCGAGAGAGCCTGCTGAAGATCGCCTACTTGGTAGAAGTACACCGCGTCTTGATAGACACTCTCCCAGCTTTGTGGTGGCCGACCTTCTGCCAGCGCTCTTCCAAGTACCAGGCTTTCGAGAACGCAGAAAATCGCAAGGACGATTCGGAGGCCCTTGGCACTTAGTCCGCTGCATCGTTGCCGTCGCCTGCCGCGCATGGCCATGATCCTCCTGTCTGTGGATCAGCTGAAGATTAGCAGCAGACGGAGGAAATGAGCAGCTTTCGGGACACTGAATAATAGCTTTCGCGCGGACCGGTGGCGTAATGTCAATGGCTAGCTGGGCCTTATCTTCGCGCTATCTTCGCTGACACTCCCGCGAACATGGCTGAGGCACTTGCCCGAAACCTCTAATCTCGCAGCCCTTAAGCATCGTCGCTTCATTCTCCACTCCACGGAAAGCCTCACGCCGCTGATTTCTCTATCTTATTGCACCTCCTTGGGCTCATGAGTCGCATCTTCGGAACGTAACCTCTCCCGGGCGGTTCACCGATGACGACGTAAGAGTTCGTGTGGAGGACTGATGAAAGGCTTTATCGCAGCGGCGATCTTAGGTGGCGCCACTTTCTGCGGCGCAACCATCAACGCGAATGCAGCGCCGGTTGGCCCAGCTCCAATCCAGGCAAATGCTCTTGTGGAAAAGGTGCACGGTTATCATCGAAGCTGCCGAGGTGGAGCTGGCTGGGTTCACAGACATACGCGGAGCGGGCGGCCGGCTGGATGTGGACCACGGCTCTATCGGAGGCCAGGCGTCCACTTGTACTTTGGCGGCCGCGACCGGCGGGGCCACTATCACCGTCACCATCATCGGCGGCATGACAGGCACCACAGGAGACGTGTGCACTGATTTGAATGGAGAGTGGAGAAATCCACTCTCTCTTTTTCTTTAAAAAAACCTGCCTGGCAGCGCTTATTTCTCGCTTTCTACCCACTTTCCGTTTGTGTCACTGGAAGGCCTTCTAGCACTTTCGCGGCGTCAGCCGATGAACTGAGCCACGGCAGAAGTCGTACCAAACCCCAGCCCGGCAATTTGATCGCCACCTGACGGAAATCCACCCCGGCGACCAGTCCGAACACATTTATTTCCAGCCCCTCGATCCAAGCCAGCGTGAGTCCGAAAAGCCCATACAGGGAAACCTGGATGCCGGTGCGCGTAGGGCTTGACCCCAAGTAGATACCGGCCTTTCGGAAGTCCTTGCCGATTGCATTGGGAGGCAAAGCGATGCCCGCTTCAGGCACCCGCGCCAAGACGTGCGCAATGAAGGTGTTGGAGTTGGGACCTGGCCAGACGCGATAGTCGCCAGCCTGATTGTAAGGATAGTCGGCCACTGCCGACTTGATTTTGGGAATAAGGCGTTCAGCAACTTCGCCCTCTACGGCGGCAATCAGCTGCGGGGTGCTCCCGAACCATCGTCCGTCAGGGGCCCAGTTATCGATTTTGACCGGTTTCCCCCAGCCGGCCACGTCATATCGCGTATATCTCGGCGCATCTTTCTCCTTTACAACGATCCACGAATGGACGGAGAACACGCCCTTCCAGCGGCCAGCCGGAGCGGCAAGCACGAAGATCAGCGCTCGGCGAACCTCCGAGGGAGGGGGCAACAGCCCCGCACTCGACCAGTCAGCTGCGCGCCAGCTTGCGGGATGATCCTTGCCCAGCCACCAGACCCCATGCAAAGCGAGGGGTAGCAGAAAGACGACAGCAAAGGCCAGAAATACCATCCGCCAACGGGAGGTAGTATTGCGGTTCAACGGTTTACCAGGGACCATTCTTTGATGATGGCAGTCACCCAAAGATGGTCAACGTACTGTCGACCGAAGTATAACCACAGCATCGTGAGACAAGATATTGCAGCCAATGCCACGATGCCGCCACAACCCTAACCCCTACAACACGGAGTTGCGCTCGAGCTAGACGCGCGGTGAGCATTGCGTCAGGTACCTGAAGAGTGGCACGAAGTGTAACCTGATTCTGGTGTCAGGACTGCGAACCAGAGTAGGTATGAACAACGCGAAACCGGCCTGTCGCTGCACAGGTTGCTGAGCTCGGCATGATATTCAAAGACGCTACGACCTTTCAGGCACTGAAGCGCCTCTTGAGCGACCACGGTCGCGAATACGCGCCGCGTTATGCCGTGGCCTTTCTTTTCATGAGCGTGGTTGCGGGGTGCACATCCCTTAGCGCCTGGATGATGCGGGATGTGGTCAACAAGATCTTCGTCGAGCAGGACAAGGTTGCCCTATTCTGGATTCCGCTCACCATCTCCGGGCTGTTCGTTATCAAGGGCATCGCGTCCTATTTGCAGGAAGTCTCGTTGAGCCGCATCGGCAACCGGATCGTCGCGCAGATCCAGAAGCGCATGTACGACCATCTGCTCAAGATGGACGTTGGCTTCTATCAGCAATACCCTTCGAGCGATCTGATCACCCGGATCACCCACAATGCTCAGGCCGCGCGGACGATGCTCCACCTGGTAGCCATGGGGTTGGGGCGCGACCTGCTAACGTTGATCGGGCTGATCATCGTGATGATTTCCCAGGACCCGCTGCTATCGGCGATCACTCTCCTCGGAGGTCCTATTGCAGTCTACTTCCTGAAGCGCCTAAGGGAGCGCATCAAGAAGGCGGCCACGAGCCAGGTCATGAGCATATCGACGATCGTGGGGGTTATGCGCGAAAGTGCGCAGGGGATCCGGGTCGTCAAGTCCTTTCAGCTCGAGCCGGTGCTGAGGCATCGGATGGACGAGGGAATTAAAGCGGTTGAGAAGCTTTCGAACAAGATTGCCGCCGTTCAGGCGCGGGTAGATCCGCTCATGGAGACATTGGGCGGGATGGCTGTCGCCGCTGCCGTCATTTATGCCGGCTGGCGCAACTTGACCTTCGGTGACACTCCCGGTCAGTTCTTCGCGTTCGTTACCGCTTTGCTCATGGCCTCTGACCCGGCGCGACGTCTGTCGAAATTGCAGCTTCAGCTCACCACAGCGGCCGTCGGCGTGAAGATGATGTACGAACTCCTCGACAAGCCCGCAGCGGAGGTTGACGCCGACAACCGGCCAGACTTGGCCGTGTCGCAGGGCGAGGTGCGGTTCGAGGATGTCGTATTTTCGTACGATTCCAATACACCCGTTCTTCGGGGCCTCAATCTGGTTGCCCCGGCTGGACGTACGACAGCGCTTGTCGGTCTTTCGGGGGCTGGCAAGACGACCGTGTTCAACCTGTTGCAGCGGTTCTGGGAGCCGGCAGCAGGCGTCATTCGCATCGACGGCCAGCCGATTTCTGAGGTTTCTGTTGCGTCGCTTCGGAGCCAGATTGCCCTTGTGAGCCAGGATGTTTTCCTCTTCGAGGGCACAATTCGCGACAATATCGCCGCGGGCCGTAAGGATGCGACGGAGGAAGAGATCATCGCGGCGGCCAAGGCAGCCCAGGCGGACGAATTCATCCGTTCGCTGCCTCACGGCTATGATACGCAGGTGGGGGAGCTCGGCTCCCAGATCTCCGGAGGGCAACGTCAGCGGATTTCCTTGGCGAGAGCCTTCCTGAAGAACGCGCCGATCATCCTGCTAGACGAGCCCACCTCGGCTCTCGATAGCGAAACCGAACAATCCATCCAGGAAGCTCTTCAGGAGCTGACGCGCGGGCGCACGACAATCGTAATCGCGCACCGCCTTTCGACCGTGGCCAATGCAGACGTTATTCACGTAATGGATAAGGGACAGGTGATCGAAAGCGGTCGCCACCGCGAGCTGATTGAGCGCGGTGGGCTCTACGCCAAGCTCTACCGCATACAATTTGCGAACGCGATCGAAGACTATCAGTCACCGGCGCTCGCAAAGTAGAATTTAAGGTGCTGGCGCTATTCACCAACTTGGACGCGCGTCAGCGATATTGTCGGGTAGCACGGTTTACGAGAAGTCTCTCAAGAAAGTCGTCGTTGACGGCGGCCACAGTCTCGACGGAGAATCGCTCACGAACAAAGCGGGCTCCTTCCTCTGCAAGACGATAGCGTAACGCTTCATCGTCGATGAGGCGCTTTATGGCTTCCGCGAAGCCGGCGACATCGTCGGGGGCAACAAATAGCGCAAATGGGCCGCTGACCTCGCGTAATCCGCCAGTCCCTGAGGAGATGAGCGCAGCGCCGCCTGCGTGAGCTTCCAGCGCCGTGCGGCCAAACGGCTCCCTCCATCGGGAGGGCACAAGTGCTATTGCCGCCCGCTCATAGCGCTCGCGAACGCATTCCCAAGACAAACTAAACTCTATAACGACGCGATCCGAAATTGCTGGTTGTGAGAGGACAACCAGCACGCGACATTCGTACTCCGGTTTTCTCCCCGGTTCCGACAGGATGAAGCGCGCGCGCCATTCAGGCCGCTCTACAAGAACGCGCGCAACAGCCTGTGCCGCTTCGAGGACGCCCTTCTCGGGCACGCAACGACCCACGCAGATGATTTCTTGCAACCTCTGACGCTGAGGCCGCCATTGGCTGAAATCGAGCCCGTTGGGCACAACAGCCTGGGGAAGCCGTACATCCGGCCAGGCCTCTGCAAAGTGCGCCCTGCAAGCCTCGCTGACGTGCACCAAACCCGCTAATCGCGCCAGCTCGCGGCGCCGATTGAACCGGCGGATCGAGTTCAGCAGTCCGGGACGATAGCGTTTGTAGAAGCCATGAGCATGGAACACCACGCGCCCCGGCAGTAGGCGGGCAAGCCGAGCGGCGACCTGGAATTGCTGATGGACGATTACGAGGTCCGCTCTCTCGGAGTGAGCCAAGCGCGCTACGTAAGAGGCCCTCAGAAACGAATGTGTAGTAACTGATGGAGGGAAGCTTTTTGTACGGAAAGAGCTAAAGAGACCAAGAGGCCCATCGGTTACGATGCATACCTCCCCGCCCCGTCGACTCCTTGTCATAAGATCGCGGACACACAGGTCCACCGAGTTCGGAGTAGCGCGATCAGCATGGGACCGGCGAGGCAGCACGACAAGTAACGTCATTTCACTGCGCATCCGAGAACAAATACAGAACAGAACAAAGAAAGAACGCTCCGCGCAAGGAAAAGTCAATAGGCTCTCGTACTGATCCTCTTCTCTTCGCGGGGAGGTCTGCAGCCTGAAGTCGCGACGCGAGCATTGCGCTTGAGAAAGCCAAATGTTGACCGGCTCATTCTTCCATCGCAGTCAGATGTCGATAGAAGACGACACTGATGCCCTACTTGCCCCGCGCGAGGTGGATGACAGACTTGTAGGGGCGCGAGACTTCGAGCGGTTTCCACGCATTTTGAGACGCTACAAACCGGCTCATTTGTATTACCTCGCCCGCTTGCCCCGGCGTCGCAAACGTTTCATTCGGCAGGGTGAGGAGATTGCAGCGCGCTGGAAAAAATCGGCCTCTGCAAGAAGGACAACTGGCGGGGTCACGCTTGTCGTCGGTCCAATCAGCGATACCAACGGCCTCGGGCGGGCCGCCCGTTACGAGCTCGACCGATTGCGAAGAGAGTGTGCGCGCCTTCAAGTTGTGGATGTTAGGCATGAGACTGCAGAGTCAATCCAGCGCCGGATTGCTGAGGGAGACCTTGTCCCCCCCGACACTCTGATTGTCCTTGCTCAGCCGGATAACTACAAACTTGTTTTTCCTCTTTTCCAGCCTGAGTTTCTCGCGCAGGCATGGCGCATCGGCCAGCTCGTATGGGAAATGCAGTATTGCCCGGCCGAATGGATGTTTGTTGGTAATCTTTTGCATGAGTTCTGGTCTCCATCCCGGTTTAGCGCGGAAGCCATCGCCGGTGGTCTTGGATTACCCTACGAAATCCGACCCCATCCAGTAATCATTCCCAATGTGCCACCGATGGAGAGAAGTCGCTTCGGCGTAGCACCCGACGATTTTCTTGGGTTGGCCATCATGGATCTGAGAGCATGTCCCGACCGCAAGAATCCGCTCGCGCACGTCGAGGCGTGGAAACTCGCATTCGGTCGCAATCCGACCTGCAAGCTCCTGATGAAAGTACGGTTTCAGAAAAGAACTCAGATTGTAAGGCAGGAGCTCTTGGAACTCATTGGAGATTACGAGAATATCTCCTTGGTGGAAGACGTTTTCACTGATAATGAAGTTACTGCCTTCCAAAAGATGGGTGACGTGTATTTATCTCTGCACAGATCGGAAGGCTTCGGGCTCAATATCGCGGAGGCTTTGGAAATCGGACTCCCTGTTTTGGCAACGGCATGGTCTGCGCCGGTAGAGTACATGCCTAATTACAAGAACGCCGTTCCCATCCCCGCCAGGCAGGTCTTGTATAGGGATTACCTCAGGACTTACTCTTCTAGGAAAAAGCTGACATGGGCGGAACCGAACATACATTACGCGGCAATGATGCTTCGCAAGCTGAGAGATCAAAAGAAAATGAGAAAGTCTTCTTTCGTTTGTGGCGAGCCTGAAAGGTAGATTCCGTTATTAACTAAGGGGCATCCTTAAACGCCGACTGGTGCTAAGTCATTGGGCGGAGAGCTGGGGCTCTCCGCCGCTTTCATGACGTGTTTGCCAAAATCTCAGTCGCGCGCAAGGTCAACGCTTTTCTCAGACGGAACGAGTGCTACGCTGAAAAGCTTGTCGCCCTCTCCAAAACCCGTCAGCTCCTCACCATAACTCGATGGATGTAAGGAGAAACATCTGTAATCCATCCTGTGAAAGAACGCGAGATACTCGTCAGCCGAAACTGAGGATACGCATTGAAGTTGAGTGGGATGAACTTCTGAAACAATAATAGGTCGATCGGAGCGCACACGTTTGCTGGATGAAAGAACCCTGTGCTCAGCTCCTTCAATGTCGATTTTAATGAAGTCGATAGAATCGGCGACAACATCATCAAGTTTGGCCGTTTTTATTGGCGCCGCAACGTAGTTACATCGAGCATCCGAAATGAAGCTCTCGCCAGGATTCTCGGTGCCATCTGGCCAGACAAGGTGGGCATCCCCGGCCGTATCCCAAAGGGCCAGGTCGTGCAGGATCACGCTCTGGTCAAGTCCGTTTTCCCGGACCGACCGACTGAGATAAAAATACGTGGGCTTGCGTGGTTCGAATGCGTAGACTTTACCGGAGGAGGTCACCAGCTGCGCAAGACCTAACGTGTGCCAGCCGATGTTCGCACCGACGTCGAGCGCTACCATTCCGGGCTTGACATTCCTGCGGATGAACTCGGTCTCAATCGGTTCATAATTGTCAAGTAGGCAGCCGTATGAAACATACTTGTCGCTGAGATCTATCCAAAGTCTATACCTGCCATTGTACACTTCCGTACATACCCATTTCTCCGCGGAGAAGTTGATAAGTTTTTGGGCATTGCGGAACTCCTCTGAGCGGAAGAGCGCTTCTCGGAATCGTTGGTAGTCGGGAAAGTGTTGATGCGCAGAAATAACCGTCTCCGACTCCGGATTGCGGCCCAGGATATACCGGAAGCCCCAAATAACCTCATCCCGCGTGAGCATGGCGCCGACCCTTGTAGTTGATGGACTGGGTGAGTAACTGGCTGAGATCGAGTGCCACATCAGACCAGGATCTCAGGTGCGCCTGCGCAATTTGACGGCACTTCTGCTCCCGATATTCATTGTCAAGAGTCAGTTTAATTACGGCTTCTTCGATCGAAGCGAGAGAATAAGGGTTCACGTATTCTGCGAGGTTACCGCCAACTTCCGGCATCGAGCTCACGTTCGAGCAGATGACAGGACGACCGAACCAAAGACTTTCGCCTATCGGTAGCCCCCAACCTTCCTTGAAGCTTACAAAGATGGAAAACAGGCAGTTGGAGTACAGATAGGCCAGCTCTGCGTCGTTCGGCCTATCAATAATTCGAATATGGCCCCCCAAGGCACCCGTACCCACAATGAAGTCGTCAAAATCCTCCTTCAGCCATCCGTGTTTGCCGGCAAAGAGCAGGCGTGGTGTGTCATAACCCAACTTATCCAGGAGGGACTTCCAGACATTTGCCAACGCCCAGATGTTTTTGCGAGACTCGAGAGTGCCAACGCACAAGGCGTAGGGGATACGCGCCGCGTTTATTATGCGCGCGTGAATCTTTTCGTTTCCTCTCCCCGCAAAGTTAACTTGGTGGCCGCCGCGAGGATAATTGGCGAATTGATGAGCGAGGGGGACGACCTCACTGCCTATCGAAATTCCTCGCGCCGCTAGCCAGGCATCGAGATCGCGCTTGGTGGCGTGGGAATTTGTAATGAAGAAGTCGCTATTCCCTGCGAGATGTTCAAGCCAGCGCAGGAATTGTTGCGGCACATCATCGACAACATGCTCCGGCGTATGAATCGGAATGAGGTCGTGAATGAAATGCGTAATTCTTATTCCTCTGGCCTTTCTCTGAAAGGCAAGAAAATTGAGGTATGGCTCAAAATTCCAAGTCGCGCCCGGGATAAAAACGTGATCCCCGGACTTAAAATCGACGGTCTTGGGGTTATGTGGTGTGGACGAAAAGGCAGGGGATGTTTGGATCTTGCGTTTCCTGAGGGTCTCCCCACGTGTCAGAGTGTTGAGAGCTAGTAGGCGAGTCCTATGGAAGGATGTCTTCCAGCTGTTCTGGTATTTTTTGGCGAGATAGTTGTCCAGGTTGGGGTTGTGAAGGGAGGAATGGAGGCCAAAGTATTCGCAGAAATCGCTCTGCTGGTATTCGAAGCCCGGTCCAAAATACTCCGGATCATAGGAAACAGGTCTTTTCAATATCGGGTGGAATGCAATGAGCCTTAATTTTTCCGGGCCGTGCTCCTGAAGGAGATTCGAGATTAGCTCGACGGAAACTCTTTGGATGCCGCTTAGGGTCGTATTTTTTCGGGCATACTCAAGAAGATCTGTGATGTCGAAGAATAGCCGACTCATGCAACCCCCATACTAGCAAGAGATGTATGTTGGCGGAAAACGACTTAGTCAGTCCAGTAATCAGCGATCCAGGTTGCGGGAAGGAAGCGTCGTTGGATCAATCGGGGCAAGGAGCGTCGACCTGGGCGTTTCGCAAGGTCGCATTCGCCACGAAGAGCGGACTGAGGAGTGAAGGAACCGTAGAATATGAGAATCCGTCCATTTGCTGGCGGTGTCGGACGGGTGAAAAAACGAAGAACTCGCGTTTTTGGTAAGCAAACGCGGGAAAATGCCGGGCACCAGGCTTCCGGCCAGAAGGTAACCTCGTCAACAGCCCGTGTAAGGAAGTTCTGCTCCTTGGAGGCGTAGACCTGAATGATGACGTCGGTGGGTGTAGCGTGGAAGCGATCAAGTACCGCGTTTTCCAAACCGACAAAAAACTTTACGACTGAGCTGTTTCCGAAGCCCAGATGCGGATCCTTCCATTCGCGGATCATGCAAAACCGGCCTTCGAACTCGAAGAAAGGGTCGATATTTCCTATGATTACGACGTCAAGATCGAGGAAGAGCGTCATGCCCTCAAGATCGCCGAGGGTTTTGTGGAACAAGCCCAATTTCGGCCAGTGAACGCCAAGTCGCGGGTCGTAATCAAATTTTGGAAGCGGCTGACACTCGATTTCCGGATTGATGCCGTTTGTATCGTCAGTGAAACACACGAACCGGATGTTCCAGGTCGTGTTCCGTCGAACCATGCTGTAGAGCCGGTTTACGAATTCTGGCCCGTAACGCGTCCCCCACTTCATGCAGACGACGTTGGCGCGCTTCTCGCGCTGGGCCTTGAGATAAAGGGGATACCACAAGCTGCGAGAAGTTCGTGCTTGTTGTGCGTCAGGTAAATCGGAATGGTCCGTGGAAGCTGAGGAGGCGGATGTACCCCAGAGCAAGCTGCTGGACGCCTCGTTTGCCCGCTTAGAAAGAGTCGGAAACATTGGTCGCCGCCGAGACTTTGCATCTGCCGGCGACGATTGCTGTCGAGCCTTGCGGCAGGCTGTTTGGGAAGTCAGCTTACAGAGGTGTTGTGGAAAACACGCCCTCGATATGAGGGCGTGCCGAAATAGCGCTGGCTAACTCGTCCAAAGGCCTAACCAAGCATCAGTTAATGGTAAGGAGCGAGATTCTGACGTCTGGCGACTAACCGAGCAGGGCGACATGCTCGTGGAAAGCTGTCTTAAGCCGCCAGGCAGCATTTCTTGTACTTCTTGCCTGACCCGCAGGGACAAGGATCGTTGCGGCCAACTTTCGGGCCAGAGCGCACGATTGGCGTTATCGACCGGTGATGGTGGTGGTGATGATGGTGGTGATGATCGTGGCCGCAGCCGCACGCGTCATGATCATGGTCATGGTCATGAGCTTCGTGGTGGCTAGCGCCTGCCTGCGTTTTGGTCTCGGTGCTCATCGGCTGGGCCCTCAAACTTATGACTATACATGTATTGATTTACACAAATTTGCAGCAGACGCCTGTTGGTCGCACCCGCGGGCCTGTTGCGCCCAGGAAGCGATTGTCGTAACGGCTCGCCATGACAGACTCCGTCCTTATCCTCGACTTTGGCTCCCAGGTAACGCAGCTAATTGCGCGGCGCGTACGGGAGGCAGGCGTTTATTGCGAAGTGGTGCCCTTCAATAAGGCGGAAGAGGGGCTCGCGCGGCTTCAGCCGAAAGCCATCATCCTGTCCGGCGGACCGTCGAGTGTTTATGAGGAGGGCACTCCAGCCGCTCCGCCAATCGTTTTCGAGTCAGGCCTTCCAGTGCTCGGCATCTGCTATGGCGAGCAGACGATGGTGGCGGAGCTCGGCGGTCGGGTATCGCCCGCCACGCATCGCGAGTTCGGCCGCGCCGAGATCGAGGTTATCGAGGACTGCGCACTCTTCGAGGGGGTTTGGTCAAAGGGCACCCGCGACCAGGTCTGGATGAGCCACGGCGATCGCGTCGAGGAGCTGCCGCCGGGGTTCAAGGTCGTGGCCGTCTCGGCGAACGCACCCTTCGCAGCAATTGCTGATGAGCAGCGGCGGTTCTACGGGGTCCAGTTCCATCCCGAGGTGGTGCACACGCCGCGGGGAGCGGCGATTCTCGCCAACTTCGCCCGCAAGGTTGCCGGCTGTCGCGGCGATTGGACCATGCGGGCATTCCGGGAAACGGCTATCGAGCGCATTCGCGATCAAGTCGGCAACGGTCGCGTTATTTGCGGCCTGTCCGGAGGCGTCGACTCGGCAGTCGCCGCAGTTTTGATCCACCAAGCCATCGGCGACCAGCTCACCTGCATTTTTGTTGACCATGGGCTGCTGCGGCTGGGTGAGGCGGACGAGGTGGTCGAGCTTTTCCGCCGCCACTACAACATTCCGCTCGTCCATGTGCGGGCAGAGGACACTTTCCTCGCAGCCCTCGAGGGGGTGACCGATCCGGAAGCAAAGCGGAAGACGATCGGTCGCCTGTTCATCGATGTTTTCGAGGCAGAGGCAAAGAAGATCGGTGGAGCCGAGTTCTTGGCCCAGGGCACGCTTTACCCGGACGTGATCGAAAGCGTGTCTTTCACCGGCGGGCCTTCCGTCACCATCAAGTCGCACCACAACGTTGGCGGCCTTCCTGAGCGCATGCACCTAAAACTGGTGGAACCGCTGCGCGAGTTGTTCAAGGACGAAGTGCGGCAGCTGGGGCGGGAGCTTGGGCTGCCGGAAAACTTCATCACTCGGCATCCATTCCCAGGGCCTGGGCTTGCCATTCGCGTGCCGGGCGAGGTGACGCGAGAGAAGCTCGACATCCTTCGGAAAGCCGATGCCATTTTTCTGGACGAGGTCCGGAAAGCTGGGCTTTATGAGACGATCTGGCAGGCTTTTGCCGTATTGCTGCCCGTGCGGACCGTTGGCGTCATGGGCGATGCGCGGACGTACGATCATGTATGCGCGCTACGTGCCGTGACGTCGACCGATGGTATGACGGCCGACTATTTCCCGTTCCCACACGATTTTTTGGGACGCACGGCCACCCGCATCATCAACGAGGTCCGCGGCATCAACCGGGTTGTTTACGACATTACTTCCAAGCCGCCGGGCACGATCGAGTGGGAGTGATTTGAGGTCTGCTACCGGCTGGTACGGTCAGGCATCAGAACACAGGTAAGGCCCGCGTCCCTCTAGACGGGGAACAGAACTATGTACCGGCTGGCCCAGCAAGCGGCGCTGCCGGGATTCAAGCTGACCGGGACCTGGCGGTTTCGTCACAGCGAAGTTGGATCGCTGGATACCGCGCAGAGTGGTCGCGAAGGTGCCGTCAAGCGCATCGACAAGATTTCAAGTAGAAGCAGGACGTCCGGATGTGCTGGCTTGGGTCGTGATATCGCCGCGATACACGATATGTACCTTGTTCCCATCGGGGTCACGTAAGTAGGCACCGAAGTAGCCGTCGCCGTAGTGGGGGCGTGGGCCAGGAGCCCCTTCATCCGTTCCGCCCGCTGCCAGGCCGGCTGCGTGAGCGGCGATGACGGCGGCTTCACTTGGGGCGAGGAACGCGACCATGCTGCCGTTTCCGGGAGTCGCCGGCAGACCGTTGAATGGGGAATAAGCGTAGAAGCGCGGCAATGATTCGCCGGGCCTGATCCAGCATAAGGAAGGCGGGCCGCCATCCGGCGTAACCGGCCGCCGGCGCAGTCCAAGCGGCTCAAGGATGGCGTCGTAGAATCTGCCGGCGCGAGAAAGGTCGTTGACCCCGACCGTCACATGGCTGAACAGGAGCACGTCTCCCCTCCATCGTATTCAAAAGCCTTGCAGTGTTCCCTCGACCTGTGTCCGGGTGTCGCCCCCAATCCATATCTGCCCGGTGTCATCGCGGCTGACATAAATGCGTCCGTTCCGTTCGAGGCAGCGTCCCTGCGCAGCGACGTAGTCGTGATCCACGGCCCCGGACTGGAACAGCCATTGCGCCACAGCGGCATTGAGGCTTCCCGTGACAGGATCCTCTACGATCATTCCGAGGTGGTTGTTGAAAAAGGCGCGAACCTCGAACGCCTCGACACTACCGGGCGGATGTGGGCCGACCACACCAATATCAATCCGGCCCGACCAGCTTCGCGCAGGATTCAGGGAGAGCACTCTCTCGGCAGACGCCAGTCTTACACCAAGCCAACCGGGGCCGTTATCGATCCATGCGGCATCGACGATCTCGCTTGGTTGGATTCCCAGAAAGCATTGGGCCTCGTTCAGCTCGGCGGCAGAAGGCGGCTCGAAACGGATCAAGGGCGGTGCCGCGAAAGCGAGGCGCGTCTGGATGCGCCGGATGGCGATCAAACCTGCTTCACACTCCTGAACGATCTTTCCAGGAAGCTTGGGTAGATTCCCTGCCGCGAGCCAAGCGTGACAACTGCCTAGCGTCGGGTGGCCGGCGAATGGCAGCTCCCTCTCCAGACTGAAAATCCTCACCCGATAGTCGGCATCCGAATGTCTCGGCGGCAGAAGGAAAGTCGTCTCCGACAGATTGAACCAGCGCGCCAGCTTCTGCATTCCCGCCGTGTCGATCTCGTCGGTCGCCACGACGACCGCCACTGGATTGCCGGAAAACGCGTCGGATCCGAATACGTCGACCATCTGGAAGGGAAATTTCATGGTCGGTCACCCTTCGAACATTGCCTCAAGCCTGCATGGCCGCCGCGTCTCTCCCTGGATCGTGCAGCCTTTGTAGCGGTGGCCGCAAAGCGCGTCATTGCGAAAAGATATCAGGGAGCGTCCCAATTCGTTGCTCCCTTCTCGTGGTGCGTATGCTTGGCTACCGCGCCGACAATCTGCTGCACCAGGTAAAACCGTTAAACACGTCATCTTCTTGCGGACCGGACCACCAGCTCTTCCAGGTCGAGATTGCGCTCCAGCTCGTAAAGAACGTGATTGTCGATCTGGCCGGAGCGGTGCAGTCGCAGTAATTCAGAGCGTGCCGCGGCGATCGCCTCCAGCTTGAGACTGAGATGGGCTTGCAGCTGCTGGCGATGCTGTTCAGGGTCTTCCGAGTAGAGCCTGATCCTGTTTGAGCGGTGTCGGTAGGCTTCGAGCAAGTCGGAGTCCAAGAAAACTCCCTCTGGTCCCGAAGAGCGTTGCTCGACAAGTTTCGCCTGTACCTCTGCGAGCGCGGCTTGGGCATCCGCCAGGTTTAGTGGCGCGACGTGGGAGCCTGCCTCGGGCGGACGCAGATGGCGAATAACAAAACCAAGCGTGGTGCCCTGGAGGAGCACCGTCACCAGGATCACTATGAAGGAAGCCACGACTATGAAGTCGCGGCCCGGCACGTCGTCAGGCACGCTGAGGGCCACTGCCAGAGTTGCCACGCCGCGCATTCCAGCCCAGCTCAGGACTGCTGAACCACGCCAGCCAAGGCTCTGGATGCGTGCCAGCCCGAGTCGATGGCAAAGCTCAGTGATGGCGTCTGAGAGAAAGACCCACGCCACCCGTGCCAACGTCAGTGCCAGGAGGATCCAGAGAGTCGGCTCTAACATCTGGTGCAGCACCACGTGGAGGCCGCCGGCTCTCTCGATGACTTCTTGCAGCTCGAAGCCGATGAGGATGAACACACTGGCCTCGAGCAAAAAAATCATCACGTGCCAGAACGAGAGACTGCGCACACGGATTGCAGCGGATAGCACGGCATGCTGATACCAGCCGCAAACGAGCCCGGTGACGACTGTGGCGATAACGCCGGAAACTTGCAGCCTTTCCGCCAGGAGGTAGGTGCCCCAGCACGTGAGCGCAGTGAGCGCGGTGACGAGGTACTCGTCGTGCAGCCGCTTCGCGACGTAGACCCAAAGGGCTCCCATCACAGCGCCTACGGCAGCGCCCCCCAAGCCGATGAGCAGGAAGCTGCCAACTGCCTCGAAGGCATTGAAGGCGCCCGTCACCGCCGCAGCTACAGCGAAACGGAACAACACGAGCCCTGCGGCATCGTTCAGCAGACTTTCTCCCTCAAGCAGGATCGCCAGGCGTGGCGGGAGTTGCACTCGCTGCAACACCGCGCGCGCTGAAATCGCGTCCGGCGCCGATACGATAGCGCCGAGCACCGCGCAGGCTGCCCAAGGTAAGTCGGGCATCAGCATGTGCGTAACGAGCGCGACGACAGCCGTCGTGAATATGACAGCGCCGACGGCCAGGGAGAGAATGCCGACGAGATGGCGACGCAAATGGCGCAGGGGGATGACCCACGCGCCATCCATCAAGAGCGGCGGCAGGAACAGAACCAGCACCAATTCGGGTTCGAGAGTGACGGGCGGCAGGCCAGGCACGAAGGCTAACACCGCGCCGCCGAGGATGAGGACTGCGGCTGGCGGCACCCTCAGCCGGTTGGCCAGATAATGGAGCGCAACGGCCGCCAGCAGCATGGCGAGCACGAGTTCAAACAGAATTAGCCCATCCATACCTCTCTCCAAACCGGGGCGGCCGTAGCCACAAACAGTATTGCGTGTCGCTGGATATCGAAAAAAGCCGCGAAGGCGCTAATCCATGGAGCAGCGATGCTTGTCAACGGCTCAGGCTTGCGCTCGTTGCCGAGAACCAGCTAGACCTGTCTGACCGCTTCTGAAGTGCTTCCTCCGCAATTCTGCGACTTGGCTGAACACGCGCGCGGCAAGGATTCATGTGGTCGGAACTGAAGAGACGCCTTGTGGAGGTGCTGCAAACCGTGGCGCCGTTGGTCGGCGTGGTCTGTGTCCTGCAGCTGACGCTCGTGCAAGCGCCGTTGGCCGTCTTTCTTCAGTTTCTGATCGGCTCAGCGCTGATCATCGCGGGAATGTTCCTGCTCTTTCTTGGAGTTGACTACGGCATTGTTCCCATGGGCCGCTTTGTCGGCGGCGAGCTGCCCCGAAAAGGCTCGGTGGCGCTCATTGTTCTGGTCGGCTTCGCCATGGGATTTGCGACGACGGTCGCTGAGCCCGACGTGCTTGTACTCGCTGTACAGGTGGATCAAATTTCGCAAGGAAATATCGACCGTCTGACAGTCTTGACCGTCACGGCGCTGGGGGTCGGTGTTTTCGTGGCTCTGGCCATGGCGCGGATCATCTATGACATTTCGATCCGCGTGATGCTCACGCTCTCGCTTGCGGCCGTTATCGCTCTCTCATTTATCGCCCCCGCGAAATTTGTGCCGATGGCTTACGACGCAGGGAGTGTCACGACGGGCGTTCTGACCACTCCGGTGGTCATTGCTATAGCAGTTGGTTTGACATCGGTTCTTGCTGGCCGATCTGCCGTTTCGGATGGCTTCGGACTGCTTGGCTTCGCATCGATCGGCGCCATCATCGCGATCATGCTCATGGGATTGGCGATGCAATGAGCGGGATATCGTTGCTACAGGAAGTGGCCGATACGGCGTGGAGCGTCGCCATGGCCATATTGCCGCTCGCGGTGCTCTTCGGGGCATTTCAGATATTCTTGCTCAATCTGCCGCGTAAGCAGATCAAGGGCATCGTGATCGGAACGTTTTACGCGGCGGCCGGATTGTTTCTCTTCCTGCTGGGCGTCGAAATCGGGTTTCTTCCCTTCGGCCGGGCTATCGGCGAAGCGCTCGGTTCGCTTGGAAACGACGGGATTGTTCTTTTGGTTGGCCTGTTTCTCGGCTTCGTGACCACGTGGGGAGAACCAGCGGTTCGCATTCTTGCACACGAGATCGAGGAGGCTTCAAACGGATCTATCCGGGAATCTCTCGTCGTAATGGCCGTCTGTATCGGCGTTTCCCTCGCTGTCGCCCTGGGGCTACTAAGAATCGTCTACGAGATTTCCATCCTCTACCTGCTGGTGCCTGGCTATGTGCTGGCGTTGGTGCTCACCTGGCTGAGCCGCAGGGAATTCGTTGCGATTGCCATTGATTCCGGCGGAGTAGCGACGGGGCCGCTGGCCAATACGTTTCTTCTGGCACTTGCGCTGGGCGCAGCTGCATCCAACGGTGGACAGGATCCGATGGTGCAGGGGCTGGGCCTCGTGGCACTTATTGCGTTGGCGCCGATTATATCCGTGATGTTGCTCGGTCTTCTCATCCGGTGGAAAGCGTCCGGGAAGGAATGAACATGCGCAAACCCTCTCTCATTGTCACCATCGTGCGGAAAGGATGGGGGCAGCCCGTTCTCGAAGCATCGGTCAAAGCGGGCGCGACTGGCGGAACCGTTCTTTTCGGCCGGGGAATTGGGGTTAATGAGAAGGATACGATTTTTGGTATCCCCATCGAGCCGGAGAAGGAAATCGTACTGACGCTTGTGCCGGAGGAGGCCGCCGAGGGCATACTCGACGCAGTGGTTCGGGAAGTTGAGCTGAACGAGCCTGGGCGTGGGCTGGCGTTCATTGTCCCGGTAACCAAGGTCGTCGGGATCCCGCATATCGAGACGCAAACTTCAGAATAGCGCCTTTCCGGTCTCTGATTCCTAGCCAAAAAAAATGCCCCTCAGCATTACTGAGGGGCTTGAGAGCTTCGGCCCGGTGAGGGGTCTAGGGGACTCCGGGGCGAAGTTTTGATCAGTAGAAGCCCTTGCAAGCGAAGTACTTGGATTTCCAGTAGTACCTGCCAGTGTTCTTCCACTTCCAGAAGTAATAGCCGCAATCTGGCTTGTGCACGTAGTAGTACGGCTTGTGCCACTTGAAGACGAAATGCTTATGGTGGTGGTGCTTGTGGCCATGGAAGTGCTTGCCCTTGGCCTCGGCTGCAGGCGCCTGAATAAGGGTTAGTGCCATCACTCCAGCAGCCACACCCAGCATTGCTTTCTTGATCATCTCAACCACTCCTCAGCTTTGCTCTTTTTCAGTCCCTGGCAGGACTGTCTCTCCCTGCCAACTTCCGGCGGCCGCTTCATCGGCCGTCGATGAGCTGAGGATGTCCGAAAACGACGTACTAGGCTGTTCCGTACGTCACAGGATAAGCAGATCGAAATTTTTTCTTTCGCGGAGGAGTGGCCTTCGGAAATTCGGGCAAATCGGGAGCTGCGGCTATCGCAGCTCCGTCGTCGTTTTTTGCGTTTGTTTGAAGCTATGTCGCCCGTAGGGAGGGCAGGCCGATGGTGAGATTGTCCTCAATTCGGTGAACGCCGTCGGTTTCCTCAATGAGGACATGGAGCGCGCGGCGCTGTTCGGCCGAACCTATGAAGCCGGTCAGTTCGACGATCCCGTTACGAACGCTGACATTGAGGAAAGATCTGTCGAGCCAATCCTGAGCCCGCATTTTCTCCACGAGCTGCGCCTCGAGAGTCGCGTCGTCGACTGTCGGCCTCGTCACTTCCGGCGCCTTGCTTAACGCCCTTACAAGGTCTGCGCGGGAAATGATGCCGACGAGCTTGCCATCTCGTAGTACCGGGAGCCGTTTCACCTTTCTGCGCTCGAACGTGCTGGCGATCTCCTCAAGCTCGGCGTCCTCGCCAATCGTGTGGACTTTCCGCGTCATGACGTCTTCGGCCGTGAGGCCGTGCGCTTTGGTGTATTGACGCGCCAAAGCGTCCGGGTCGCTGAAGAAGCTCAGCCACCATTTGCGAGGCGGCTCGGTGCCGAGTTCGGCCCGCCGCATCAGGTCGCTTTCACTGATGATACCTACGAGCGTCCCGGCGTCCGACACGACCGGGACACCACTGATCCGCCTTTCAGTCATCAGCACCGCGACCTCGCGAACAGGCGTCGATGGACGGACGGTAACAACGTCCCGAGTCATGATGTCGTGAGCCTTCATGGGGGCCTCCCGGGGTGAGATTGGGGCTGATTTCACTTATTCCGCATTGCTCACAATCGGCCTTGACCTCAGTCAACACGCCAAGCGCTGGCTACGTTCCCCGCAACCCGCAGTCATTCAGGGGCTTGGCTGCCGTATTTTCGTCGCAAATGCCTATGCAACTATTCTTGTGCAGTGCAGTCATGTTGGCCTTGGGGGGATCCGGTGAATTTGCCAGCTCGGTTGTTTGGTTGGGCGAGTGCCGCAGTCGTTCTTCTTAGCTTTGCATCAGGTTCTCAGGCCGCTCCGGTATCCAGCTCGGTGGCCAAGCTCGAACAGGATGGCAAGCTGAAAATGGCGGGCCGGAGCCTGCGCTGCGGTAACGCGCGCAACGTGCTTGATGTTCGCCTTCCCAGCGAAGGAGCTGCGGCGCCAGGCGTCCTTATCATCAACCCGCGTCTGATTGCGCGCATGCCCAACACGGTGCGGCTCTTCGTTTTCTATCACGAGTGCGGCCATCACCGCGTCGGCGCAAGTGAGCTCAGGGCAGACAGTTGGGCGGTCGAGCGCGGTGTCGCCGAGGGCTGGCTCAACGAAGCGGGCCTAAAACAGGTTTGTCGCTCATTTGGCAACGCGCCTGCAACGCCGACGCATCCTTCGGCGCGGAGCCGTTGCCAAAATCTGGAGCGCGTGTATGCGCGCGCCGTGGCTCGCAAGTTGCCGCTTCCGAAGCGAAAGCCGGCAGCGCAGACCGCCAGATCGAATGGAACACCGGCACCCGCACTCGTTTCCGGGCCGCAGTTGATCGGGACAGGAAACGTGGCCGTGAGAGAAGGCCAGATGGCGCCAGCCTATCGCCTTGGTCGCAAACCGTCGGTTCGATAACAGGTGCCAGTAGTTATCGCCCCTCTCTACTGAGCTGCGGGCTGGCGCGTTTGCGCACGAAAGCGAACCGTTCTCAGCGATCGAAACGCGCCTTGCTGTCGGCCGGAGCCTCGTCCCGTCTCTCCGCCATGTCGTAATCCCGGATCACGCTGGCGACACGGAGCCTATATCCCGCGAACACTCCCGCACGGCCTTTCGCCTGGGTCCTACGGTGACCGGGATGGTTACGCCATCGCGCGACAGCCTCTTCATCACGCCAGAATGACAGCGAAAGAAGCTTGTCGGGATTGGTCAGGCTTTGGAAGCGCTCGACGGAGATGAAACCGTCGATCTTTTCCAGCTCTTGCCGCAGCTCTGCAGCGAGCTCGAGATACTCTTGTCGCCGCCCTTCGGCAGGCATTACTTCGAAGATAACAGCAATCATTGGCGCCCCTACTGGATCACGCTGTTTGCCAGTCTATCATTGGAAGCGCGCTGAAGGGCAAAGATCGCGTTCGTTCACCAGAAACGCTTTGCGTCTTCAGCCCCATGCAATATCATTCGTGCCAAGCAAAATGAACAAGGCCCGATGGGCGCGGGAGGTATAATGGCAGACGCGATTTCGGCCATCATCGGAATGGTGCTGATGATCGGCTTCGTTGTGGCGATCGTCAGCAAGATTGGTGAACTGCCGGTGTGGATCGTGTCGATCTTGGCTTTTGTGTTGATGGCAATCGCGTTCTGGCAGGACGCAATCGCGCCGCTTCTCCGGGGCTCGCGGAATGGCAACGGCCGCTAACGCGGGCGGCCGTTCCTGGCGTTGATCTTCTTTCTATTCTTTCGAAAGCATCTCGATCAGCGCGCGCGCCGAACGCAGCAGTCGTGCGTCGTCGTTCGGCGGGCCTATGAGTTGTAAGCCGAGCGGCATGCCATCAGGTGCCTGCAATATCGGCAGGGACAGCGCCGGTACCCCCAGGAACGTCCAAAGCGTGCAAAAAACAGGGTCGCCGGTTGAATCGAGCGATTTCGGTGCGCTGCCGATGCTCGCAGGCGTAATGACCGCGTCATAAAAATCGAAGAGGGGCATAAGGCCGGCCAACAGCCGGAACCGCAAATTCAGCGCCGCCAAATAATCCACAGCGCGGGTGTTGCGGCCTTCTGCGATCAGGTCCCGAATGCGCTGGCTCGATGCCTCCTCGTTTCCGCGGTCGACCACAGGGCCAAGCCTGTGGGCCATGTCGGTCGACATGATGATTTGATGCGCGCGCCAGGCCTCGGAGAACACTTCCGGCAGATCGGCAACGCCCCCGTTTTCTCCGAGACTGCTGATCAGCTCCTCAAAGATCTCACGCGTGGCCGGCTCCGCCTTCTCCCACACGGGTGTCTTGACGAGGGCAAACTTCGGAGGAAGCGGAGGCGGCTCCGCTGCGGTGGCTCTGAAATTCGGCGTGGCAACGGGTCTGGTGTCCGGGTCTTTCGGGTCGTATCCCGCGAGGACGTCGAGCAGGAGTGCAGTATCCTCCAGAGTGCGCGCGAATACGCCGATGTGGTCGAGTGTGCGGGACAGCTCCAGCACGCCTCCCCGCGAAATCGTTCCGTGAGTGGGTTTGGCAGCGAAAACGCCGCAAAATGATGCCGGTCGAATAACTGAGCCGTTCGTCTGTGAGCCGAGAGCCAAGGGCACCATACCAGCCGCTACGGCTGCTGCCGAGCCCGAGGACGAACCGCCCGGCGTACGTTCCAGATCATGCGGATTACGCGTCGGACCTGGCTGATAGTACGCAAATTCCGTGGTGACCGACTTGCCGATGATGACCGCGCCCGCCGCGCGGAGCTTCGCCACCACCGTTGCGTCTTCTCGCGGGCGACGTCCCTTGAAGAGCGGTGAGCCGTATTCGGTCGGGTAGTCCTTCGTGTCGATGATATCCTTGATCGCAACCGGGATACCGTGAAGCGGCCCTGTCGGTCGCCCGTCGCGCCGCCACTCGTCGAGATCCCGTGCCTGTCTCAGCGCGTGTGCACGATCGATGTGAGCGAATGCTCGCACATCGCCTTCCAACGCCTCAATCCGATCGAGGCAAGCAGTGACGTACTCTTCAGCTGAAAGCGCACCGCGAGTGATCTCGCGGTGCGCCTCCGTTGCAGTCAGAGAGGCCAACGATTCGGCCATGCGTCACCTCCCGTAAAGCGCATTTGGCAACCAGAGAGCGATTTCCGGGAAGATATAGACGATGGCCATGGTGATGAAGACGAGGAACACGAACGGCAACGCGCCCGCGAATATCTCCGTCAACTTCACGTGGGGAGGTGCAATTCCCTTGAGATAATACGCGGCCATCGCCATCGGCGGTGTGTTGAACGACGTCTGAATGTTCAATGCCACCAGGATGCCGAAAATGATCGGGTCGATGTTGAAGCTCTTCAACAGCGGCAGGAAGATCGGCACGAAGATGATGATAATCTCCGTCCATTCCAGCGGCCATCCGAGCAGGAAGATGATGATTTGAGCGAGGATGAGGAACATCGTTGGCGAAAGTTCCAGCGACTTCACCCACGCCTCGATGACCTCGTGGCCACCCAGGTAGGAGAAGACCGACGAGAAGGTCCACGACCCGATAAACAGGTAGCAGACCATCGCTGATGTCCTGGCCGTCAGGTAGGTCGCTTCTTTCAGGCGCTCGAAGTTGAGCGCGCGATAGCAAGCGGCCAGCAGCAACGCGCCCGCGCACCCCACAGCGGCAGCTTCCGTCGGCGTAGCTAGACCGAACAGAATGGCGCCGAGCACCGCCATGATAAGGATGAAAAGCGGAAAGAAGGACGTCATAAGCGCCCAAAGAACCTCCCCAAAAGGTGGGGGCTGTTCCAGCTCAGGCGGCTTCGGTGCAAGTTTCGGATTGATAAGCGCTCGCGTGACAACATACAGAACATAAAGGCCGGCGAGCAGGAAGCCTGGCAAGAACGCGGCTGCGTAAAGCTTCACCACCGATGTGGCCGTCGTTGCTCCGTATAAAATGAGCAGGACGCTCGGTGGAATCATAATGCCGAGGCAGCCGCCGGCGCACACCACACCAGCTGCAAGCCGGGTGTCGTAGCCGGCCCTTAACATGGCGGGAAAAGCGAGAAGACCCATGAGAGTGACGACCGCGCCGACAATGCCTGTCGCTGTCGCAAATAAAGCGCAAGTGATGAGCGTCGCCACCGCCAGAGAGCCAGGCAAGTTCCTAGCCGCCAGCTGAATCGAGAAGAACAAGCGATCCAGAATATTGGAACGCTCGATCACGTATCCCATGAACAGGAATAGCGGGACGGCGGTCAGGACGTCATTTTGCATGACGTCCGCAGTATTCGTGACGAGCAGATCGAATATGCGGGTTCCCATCGCAATGTAGCCGAAGAAAATGGCCATTGCGATGAGCGTGAAGGCAATTGGGAAACCCAGCAGAATAACGAAGATAAACAGCCCCAGTTGGAGCATGCCGATTTCAGGATTGGTCATCGGGCAACTCCAACAGCAGCTTCTTGCTCAGCACGGCGGCGAGCTTCTTCTTCAGCGCGGATTGCAGATTCCAGCTCTTCAACGTCTTGCAGCCGTTGCGGCCAGGCACCGTTACGTATCGCAATCACGCAGCGGATGGATTCTGCGATCCCTTGAATAAGCATGAACAGGGCGCCGATTGGAATAAGAGCTTTCAGAGGCCAAATCGGCATCCCAGCAGGGCTGTAGATCGTGACTTCACGGATCAGGAAGGAGGTCACCGCGTAGGGATAACCGTAGATCAGCAAGGCCAAAAAGCCTGGGAAGAAGAACAAAAGGTACAAGGCGAGGTCCAACGAGGCCTGCACCTTGACCGGCAATAGCCGATAAACGACGTCACCCCGCACATGGCCATTTCGGGAGAGCGTGTAAGCCCCCGCCATGAAGAAGAGCGCCCCGTACATCGTGTAGGCTATGTCGAAGGCCCAGTTCGTAGGTGCGCGAAGAACATAGCGCATGAAGACTTCGTAGGTGGTGCCGAAGACCAGAATGATCATGCACCAGCCAAAGGCCTTACCGACAGCCGCACTTAGGCGGTCGATGAAGAGAAGAAAGCCGACCACTGAGTTCCCTCGCCTGTTTTTTATTTGGAAGGTTATCTCGGGCATACATTTTCGGCCGAGCTCGAGGTGAGCCCGGCCGATAAATCATTGATTGCCATCAGGTCTTCTCGAGAGGACCGAAATGATGCTCGTAAGCGGTCCTCCAGTCGGCGTCGTTGTTCAAGTAGTAGAAGCCGACCCGCTTTGCCCAAGCCTTCTGGCTGTCAAGCACTTTCTTGATGAACGGTCCTTGCTGAGGATCTTTCACCAGCTCAGCCTCGACCTCATCCCAAGCCTTTAGCTGTGCTTCGAAGATGGACTTCGGCGTGCGCTTGACCTTCACGCCGTGGTCATTGATCAACTTCTGCAGGTCTTCCGAGTAGGCGTGCCAGGCTTTCCACTCGTTATCTGCAGCAGCTGCACGTACAGCATGCTTGATAATTGCCTGCTGCTCCTTGGCCAGGCTCTCGAACTTCGTCTTGTTGAACAGGATTTCGAATGCTTCTGCGGCCTGGTGGTAGGAGCCCAAATAATAGAGCTTGGCGACGTCTTGCGCACCGAATCGGAGGTCGGACGAGGGGTTATTGAACTCGAACGCCTCAATGACGCCGCGGTCCATGGCAGGCAGAATCTCCGGCCCCGGGAGCTGCGCGACGCTCAGACCCATGGCCTGGAAGAGATTGCTCGCGAGACCGACGGTCCGATACTTTAGACCCTTGAGATCCTCAGGCCCGTTGATCTCCCTCTTGAACCAGCCCAGTGGCTGCGCCGGCATCGCGAAGCCGAGGAAGCCGACGACGTTGAGCTTCAGAACGTCCTGAATAAGCTCGTTAAAGAGTTCGAGCCCGCCACCATAGTAGACCCACGAAAGGAGCTGGTTTGCCGTAAAGCCGTAGCACGGACCGGTGCCGAAGAGTGATGCGGCGCGATGCTTGCCGTACCAGTATGCCGACACACTGTGCGCACCGTCGAGAACGCCGCTATGGACACCGTCCATGACCGAGAATGGCTTAACGACGGCGCCAGCGTTCAGATAGTCGATTTTAAGCCGCCCTTCGCCCAGTTCGTTCACAATTTTCACGAAATCCTGGGCCATCTCATTCAGCATGTCCTGGGCACCCCAGGCGCCCTGCATCTTGAGCGTGACCGTTTCGGCGCGCGACACGTTGGGCATTGCAACTGTCGCTGCGCCCGTCACTGCGGCGCCCGCCAGGAATTTGCGCCGAGTGGTCATGGCGGGTTTCTTTTCGGTCATCTTTGAACACCTCCCTAGGTGAAAAAGCGGCCAGGCCGCATTGCTTAAGGACCACCTCTTAAAGCGTTGGGCAGCTCCTCCACCCTCTCACTTTGCACAGTCGGCAGCTTTCGACAAGCACCGACAATCCGCACTGTGAGATGAAAGCCTAACCCTTTGAACAAAAGTATGAGAGGCGCCTGCCATCAGACACTCAGCCGGGGCAATCTCAAAAGCCTCGGCTTCAGCGAAATCGCACAGTCAATCCAAGATGAAGTTGTGCCTGGTGGAACAGTCAGTCCCGCCAGCCTTCTTCATGATCACAGACAGCAGATCACGGGACCGAGGCTCAGACAAAGATTGCTCCAATGGAGGAACGAACGATGCTTAAGTCGATCACCGTGCAGGCCGTTGCGATTGCCACGTGTGTTCTGGTCGCCAGCACCTTGGGGTCAGCCTCCTCGGCCGAAGCGGGCATGCGCATCCATTTCGGCTTTCCGATTGGAGCCTTTTATGCGTACGGCGGCCATAGCGCTCGCTACCACAGCTATGACGCGTATCGGCCAAGAGAGATTCGCCGCGCCAAGGCGATCGAGGCTGAGTTGAAGCGGGAAAAGGCCGCAGCTGCTGCGGCCAAGGCGCGAAAGGAACAAGCACCAGCTGAGCCGGCCGCCAAGGCAGGCGAGACCACGAAGAAAAAGGCAGCAGCCGCGTCATTGGCGCCCAACCAAAAGGCGTTGCAGCCTGAAACAGCAACCATCTCCGAGTCACCCAAGTCCGTTGAGCCGGGTGACAACGTCGCGGTTATCCCGCCACTTCCGGAAAAATCGGAGACTTTAAGGACGGCGGCGAACGCTGCGATTATGACAAATTCAGAGGCCGAAGTTGCGCAAGAAGATTCGCAGCCGCTCATGTGCAAGCGCTATTTCGCCAACGTCGGCATGACCATCTCGGTCCCGTGCAGCAAGTGAGCGTAAGAGAAGACCAGAATCAGAAGGGCCGGGACTCAAGCTCCGGCCCTTTGTTCTTTGCAGTGGCGCTCCTTTACGCGTGGCCGGCAGCATTCACCAAATGCGTGGGATTTATGCCAAGCTTGGACAGGGCGCGTTCGTATTTTTCTTCGACGTCGAGGTCGAACACGAGCTCTAGGTCCGCCTGGCAGCTGAGCCAGCCGTTCGCCTGGATTTCGCTCTCGAGCTGTCCCGGAGCCCATCCCGCGTACCCAAGGGCTAGGATCGCCCGGTCCGGTCCTTCGCCGGCGGCCAGGGCCTTCAGGATGTCGATGGTTGCCGTTAGGCAGATGTCATCGCTGATCGGCAAAGTCGAAGAGGGTGTGAAATAATCCGAGCTGTGAAGGACGAAGCCTCGTTCCGGCTCGACGGGACCACCGACATGGATGGCCATCTTCGTGACGTGAGACGGCAGCGTGATCTCCGACTCCGGATCCAGGATTTGGAGCCTTTCAAGAAGGTCCGGGAAAAGCAGATTAGGCGCCCGCTGATTGATGATCAGCCCCATGGCGCCTTCCTCGGAATGCGCGCACATGTAGATGACCGAGCGCGCAAATCTTTTGTCGGCCATCGCCGGCATCGCGATGAGCAGCTGCCCATCGAGGTAGCCATTGCTGCTGGAGAGCTTTCGTTGCTGCCGTTTCGAAATCATGGCCTGAGTGTAGCCTTAGCCTCTTTCACCGTGAAGCTGGAAATGCATCGAAGCGCCGAACTTCCGCTTGTCACGTCGAGTTGATCTGGCTTGCAGGTGGCTCAACCCCGGCTACATAGGGACTGGTACCGGACAAGCAAGGAGCTTGGCAGTGACTTTCCGTAAGGTGCGCAGCCTGGACCTGGCGGTGATAATTTCGTTTAGCCTGTTGGCACCTGCATCTGCTGAACCGCTTTCCACGTCATGGGTTGCAGCCCACGGTGCCCGCGCGCGGCTCATCGCAGGCCATGTCGACGGCCTCTCAAACGGAAAAGCTGACTTGTGGGCCGGGGTGGAGATTCAACTCGACCCGGGTTGGAAGACCTATTGGCGCAGGCCCGGCGATTCTGGCGGTTTGCCGCCACACTTCGACTGGTCGCGGTCGAAGAACATCAAAGCCGTCACCGTGCTTTATCCCGCGCCGAGACGATTCAAGGACGCGATCGGCGATTCCGTCGGTTATTCCGGCGCGGTTTTGTTTCCAGTGAAGTTCCAGCGCGAGAACGAAGCCGCCTCTGCCGTCCTTCACCTCTCTTTCCAGTATGGCATCTGTCGTGAGATCTGCATTCCGGCAGAGGCGGAGTTCGCGTTAACCATTCCGCCGCACATTGAGGGAGCGAGTCCCGAGATCTCGGCTGCGCTGGCTCAGGTGCCTCGCCCGCAGCGCCGCCCGGAAGATCCGGAGCTTATCTCGCGTGAAGCCAAGCTCGAAGATCAGCCCCCCAAGCTCGTTCTTGAAGCCCGGTTTCCGAAGTCGGCTGACACAGCCGACATGTTCATCGAGGCCGAAGGAAGCACCTACGTTCCATTGCCGGTGAAGACGGGAGCTGAAGGTGACACGGTTCGGTTCGAGGTCGACCTCAGTGAGGGCCTGGAGCTCGATGAGCTGCGAGGCGCGAATTTGACGATCACGATGGTCTCGGAGCGAGGCCAGGCTGAAGCAACGTGGAAGCTGCCTTAGTGGGCGCCTTGATTTAGGTCAAATCGCTCTTTGAGCTATCCAAGAGTGCGTATAGGGTCTCCCGCGGTGCCAGTTTTAGGTACGCTGTAAGCAATTTCCGGAGAGCATCATGACGATCAAGGTTGGCGATCGGTTGCCCGAAGCAACGTTCACCATCATGGGCCCAGAAGGGCCGAAGCCGGTAACGACGAGCGAAGTTTTCGGCGGCAAGAAAGTGGCCCTGTTTGCGGTTCCCGGCGCCTACACTCCGACGTGCCACAAACAGCACATGCCCGGCTATGTCGCCAACGCCGAGGAGTTCAAGAACAAGGGCTTTGATATGATCGCCTGCACGGCGGTGAACGACATCTTCGTGCTGAGCCAGTGGGCCAAGGACACCGGCGCCGAGGGTAAGATCACCATGCTGGCCGACGGAAGCGCCGAGTTCGCCAAGAAGATCGGGCTCGACATTGACCTCACGGCGCGCGGCCTGGGCATCCGCTCGAAGCGTTACTCGATGATCGTCGAAGACGGTGTCGTGAAGGTACTCAACGTCGAGGATGCTCCACCTCAGCATGACAAGTCGAGCGCGTCAACGCTTCTGGCCTGCTCGCTTTAAGTTTTCGCGGAGATGGATCGAAGTGGGTGATCTGCGGCGCGCCAGTTAAAGGCGCGCCGCATTCATTTGCAACAATCAGCCCACCGATTGGTCTTTCAGCTCCCGAATAGCCATACGCGCAAGTTCATCGGCGCGCTCATTTTCGGGGTGGCCGGCGTGGCCTTTGATCCAGTGCCAGCGAATTTCGTGTTCGCCGAGGGCCCGGTCCAACCGCTGCCAGAGCTCGACATTCTTGACCGGTTTCTTGTCAGCCGTGCGCCAGTTGTTGCGCTTCCAGGTGTGTATCCAGGACGTGATGCCGTTCCGCAGGTAGGCGCTATCGGTGTAGATGTCCACGATGGACGGCCGCTTCAGCGCCTCAAGCGCCATGATGGCTGCCATTAGCTCCATCCGATTGTTGGTGGTGACCGGCTCGCCGCCGCGAATCTCCTTCCGGTGCGGGCCGGAAGTCAGAATCGCCGCCCAGCCGCCAGGCCCCGGATTACCGGAGCACGCGCCATCGGTATGGATTTCCACGTGCGGACGCTCGCGGCTCATGCGACAGTCTCGAGCCCATATTCGCTGGCTGAGCGCACCGTACGGTGGAAGCGCAGGCGGCGCAGGTATTCGAGCGGATTGTGCGGCTTTACCAAAGCGCTTTGCGATGTGTGGAGCCAGTCATAGGCGCGCGTGAGCAGGAACCGAAGCGCGGCGCCTCGCGCCAATATTGGCAGAACCTCGCGTTCTGACGGTTCGAGCACGCGTTCCTGTTCATACCCTTTGAGCAAGGCACGGCTCTTGGTGATGTTGAACGAGTAGTCCTGCTCGAAACACCAGGCGTTTAGACAAATTGCGATGTCGTACGCGAAGTAGTCGTTGCAAGCGAAGTAGAAATCAATCAGCCCTGAGAGCTGGTCGCCGCGGAAGAACACATTGTCGGGAAAGAGGTCGGCGTGGATGATGCCTGCTGGCAGTCCCTTCGGCCAGATTGGCAGCAGCTCATCAAGCTCGCGGCGGATGTCATCGGTAAGACCAGGACAGACCTCATCAGCGCGATCCTCGAAGCGGCTGAAAAGCTCCACCCACCCCTTCGGGCCCAATGCGTTTTCTCGGGTGAGCGCAAAGTCCCGTCCAGCGAGATGAAGCTTTGCCAATGCCGCGCCTACGGCCTGGCAATGCTCCGGTCGGGGCCGGCGAATCCACATGCCGTCGAGAAAGGTCACCAGTGCAGCAGGTCGCCCCGCCAGCTCGTTCAGCATTTCACCATTTCGGTCGCGAACAGGAGTGGGGCAGGTGATGCCGGCGTTCGCCAGATGCTCCATCAGACCAAGGAAAAACGGCAAGTCCTCGCGCCTGACGCGCTTCTCGTAGAGCGTCAGGATGAAACGGCCCTGGGTTGTGTGGACGAGATAGTTCGTGTTCTCGACCCCCTCGGCGATACCCTTGCAGGAAATCACCTCGCCAAGCCCGTAGCGGTCGATGAACCGTGCAAGCTCGTCGTCAGCGACTTCGGTGTAGACGGCCATGGCGTCAGGCGCTCGCGATTTTCTTACGGGCTGGGGCGACGTCGCGCAGCTCACGGGGCACGTTGAACGCGATGTGCTCCTGGGCGGTACTGACCGTTTCGACGGTCACATCAAAGCGCGCGCGGAAGGAGTCGATGATTTCATTGACCAGCTCCTCGGGGGCTGACGCGCCGGCAGTGATTCCGACAGCCTGCACGCCTTGGAAGTCTGCCCAATCGAGGTCCGTGGCCCGTTGAACGAGCATTGCGCGGCTGCAGCCTGCGCGCTCCGCCACCTCGACAAGCCGCAACGAGTTCGAGCTGTTCGGCGCCCCGACCACCAGAAACCGCTCAACCTTGGGCGCCACCGCCTTCACCGCTGCCTGCCTGTTCGTCGTTGCGTAGCAGATGTCCTCCTTATGGGGGCCCACAATCTTCGGGAAACGCTGCTGCAGTACAGCTACGATCTCCGCCGTGTCGTCCACTGAAAGGGTCGTCTGGGTGACGTACGCCAGCTTTTCCGGATCCTTTGGGGTGAATTTGCGGGCGTCTTCCACCGTCTCGATCAACGTGACCGCACCTTCCGGCAACTGACCCATGGTGCCGATGATTTCGGGATGGCCGGCATGTCCAATGAGCACCAGCTCGCGACCTTGGGCGTAATGCTGATGTGCTTCCTTGTGGACCTTCGAGACCAGCGGGCAGGTCGCATCCAGGTGGAACAGGTTGCGCGCCCTGGCCGCCGCGGGGACCGATTTGGGCACGCCATGTGCCGAGAAGATCACAGGCGCGTCGGTATCCGGGATCTCGTCCAGCTCCTCCACAAAAATGGCACCTTTCGCCCGAAGAGATTCGACCACGAATCGATTGTGTACGATCTCATGCCGCACGTAGACGGGAGGGCCGTACTTGGCCAGCGCCAGTTCCACGATCTGGATTGCGCGATCCACCCCTGCGCAGAACCCGCGGGGGGCCGCCAATATCAACGTGATTTTTTGCCGTTCGCCGCGTGGGCTCTGGTCAAGGGCCGGAGAGGCGGACATACCTTTGGTCCAGGTCAATGAGTCGAGTCCTCTTTCGTAGCTACGCGGTCGGCCGCTGTGAGTCGAGGGTGTTGGGGGCCCTCAGCGGCGATGCGACCAGTGTTCCTACGTGTGCGGGGTTTCCCGCCACAGGGCAAGTCAGCAAAGTGCCGGGGCTGTCCGGCCAGAACAAGTAACGAGCGGAACGACTGTGAACATACTCAAGTCAGCTGCGGCGCGCAGATCGCTTCAGGTGATCGCTTCCGGGTTGATGGTGACGCTGGTCGCAGGCTGCGGCATGTCCAGCCTCACCTCGGGAATCGGCGGTGGTATGCTCGGCGGTTCTTCAAGCTCGAACACCGAGATTGCTTCGGTGAGCGAAGACCAGCTCCTTACTGCGGCCAAGGCTGACTACAACACTACTGCATCGGCCGGCATCGACGCCGCCCACAATTGCCCGCGCTTCATTGTGTCACCCACGGGCAACCACGTTACGATTTACGAGCAAGGTCGCATCGGCGACGCCCTGGCCGTCATGCATCGCGGCGAGATCACAAAGACGGCGCGCGAGTGCTATATCGAAAACGGGCGGGTTACGGTTAAGTACGGGTTCTCGGGGCGCGTGCTTTTGGGGCCGCGCGGACAGGCCGGGACCATACGCTTGCCCGTCAACGTGTACGTGAACGACCCGCGGCGTGAGAAGCTGACGCAAGATGCCATGGCCGTGGACGTGGCAGTCTCGGTCGATCGGCCAATTGGCTATTTCTCTGTCGTGCGCACGGTCTCCTTCCCGCTTCAGGAGGGAACCCGGCCTGCCGAGTATGAGGTGCTAGTTGGCTTCGATCGGAACCTGCCGAACGCCGGCTGAAGAAACCTCTTCGCAGCGCGGAAGCTGCAGGTCTGTTGAGATGCTGCGATGCAGATTGACTTCGCAATCCACAGGCCTAAGGTGAGGCACTGCCAGTCGACACTTGCGGGAGAGTCCGGCCGTATTGAGTGAGCCGGCGCCGAAGGAGCAACCGCCCCGGAACCTCTCAGGCAAAAGGACCGCAAGTTGATGGCGCTCTGGAAAGCGGTCGAGGTGATCAGTCACCCGGCCCACCGAAGGGGTTAAGACCCTGCTCTCGCAACTCATAACCGCGAGGCTAGGGTTGACTCTCTCAGGTTCCGAGACAGAGGGGGCTCGATGACGGGTGTCTCGGCACTCGTCTCAACGAGCCGTCTCAAGTCTGGGAACGCCAAATGAGCGCCGATACCGCTGGTCCGCTGAAGCGAACACCCCTCTACGATCTGCACTGTGAGCTCGGCGCCAAGATGGTGCCGTTCGCCGGCTATGAAATGCCGGTGCAGTATCAGCTCGGGATTCTGAAGGAGCACCAGCATACGCGGGCGCGCGCCGGGCTCTTCGACGTTTCCCACATGGGTCAGGCGTACCTGATCGGCCCCGATCACCAGACAACGGCCGCGGCTCTCGAAGCCCTCGTTCCTGCCGACATCCTCAATCTGAAGCCGGGCATGCAGCGCTACACGCAGCTGCTGAATTCCGAGGGCGGCATCGTTGACGATCTTATGGTGACCCGCCCGGCCGATTCGGCTGAGGACGGCAAGCTGCTGCTGGTGGTCAATGCCTCCCGGAAGGAGGTGGACTACGAGTACATCTCAGGGCGACTGCCCGCGTCAGTGCGGCTCGAGCCTCAGCCCGACCGCGCGCTTCTTGCGCTGCAGGGACCAGAGGCCGCGGCTGTCCTGGCCAAGCATTGCGCCGATGCAGTGGCACTGGGGTTCATGGCTGCGCGGCCCGCTTCTGTGGGGCCCTTCGCGTGCCACATCAGCCGCTCCGGCTACACCGGCGAGGACGGTTTCGAAATTTCGGTAGCGGCCGATCAGGTGGTGGATTTTGCGCGCCTGCTGCTGGCCGATGAAGCCGTGCAGCCAGCCGGCCTTGGTGCTCGTGACTCGCTCCGCCTTGAGGCCGGGCTCTGCCTCTATGGCCATGAGCTCGATGAGATGACGACGCCCGTCGAGGCAGGGCTCGTCTGGTCCATTCAGAAGCGTCGGCGCGAGGAGGGCGGTTTTCCTGGGGCCGAACGGATTCAGCGAGAGCTTCGCGAGGGGCCGAAACGCCTGCGCGTAGGCATCAAGCCCGAAGGGCGCGCACCGGCGCGCGACGGCACGGAAATTCTGGATACCTCCGGCGCACGCATCGGCGTCATCACGTCCGGCGGCTTTGGGCCCACGGTGAATGGCCCGATTGCCATGGGCTACGTCGAAACCTCATTCGCCAAGCCTGGCACGCCGGTACAGCTGATGGTGCGCGGCAAGGCTCTGCCGGCGCAGATCGTCGACCTGCCTTTTGTGCCGCATCGTTATTTCCGCAAAACCTAACCGGAGACCTTTCAATGGCGCTCGAACGCTTTACCGAGGATCACGAGTACATCCGCGTCGATGGCGACATCGGCACCGTTGGCATCACACACCACGCGCAGGAGCAACTTGGCGATGTCGTGTTCGTGGAGCTGCCCGAGGCGGGGCGCGTGGTGAACCAGAAGGACGCGGTCGCTGTGGTCGAGTCCGTAAAGGCGGCCAGCGATGTCTTCGCTCCGGTTTCCGGCGAGGTTGTCGAGGTGAATGCAGAGCTCGCAGCCAACCCGGCGCTGGTGAACGAGGATGCCGAAGGAAAAGCCTGGTTTTTCAAATTGCGGATCACGGACAAGTCCCAGCTGGACGGGCTGATGGACCGGGCGGCCTACGAGGAATTCGTCAAGCAAAGCTGAATGCCTTCGCTCTCCTCCTGAACGGAGAAGGGTGGGCGGGATAGTCCGTTCTCTGAGCGAGATTATTCCTCCTGATCTTCGCCTGCGGGAGAGACGAAGGCACCTACGAGCGACGTACCGATGGAGCGGTGCTGATGCGTTACCTACCCCTCGAGCAGGCCGATCGTGAGGCCATGCTCGCCAAGATCGGCGTCTCGTCCGTGGACGAGCTTTTCGCGAGCGTGCCGGCCGACAAGCTCCTGAAGGAGCTGCCGAACCTGCCAAGAGCCAAGGGTGAGCTGGAGGTCGAGCGCGAGCTGTCGAAGATGGCGGCGCGCAACGTTCCGGCAGGCTCGGTGCCGTTTTTCGTCGGTGCGGGCGCCTACCGCCACCATGTTCCGGCGACGGTCGATCATCTGATCCAGCGTTCCGAGTTCCTCACGTCCTACACGCCGTACCAGCCCGAAATCAGCCAGGGCACGCTTCAGGCGCTGTTCGAGTTCCAGACGCAGGTGGCGCTGCTGACTGGCATGGAGGTTGCCAATGCTTCCATGTACGACGGCTCGACAGCGTGCGGCGAAGCGGTGCTGATGGCTCATCGCCTGACGCGGCGGAAGAAGGCGCTGCTGTCGGGCGGCCTGCATCCCCACTATCGCGCGGTGGTCGAAACTCTGGCGCATTGGGGCGGCTCGACAGTCGTGGCGCTGGATCCCGACCCAACGGGCGTCGAGGACATCATCTCCAAGATCGATGACGAAACGTCGTGCGTCGTCGTCCAGTATCCAAGCTTCTACGGCACCATCCGTGATCTGACGCCGATTGCGGAAGCCGCTCACGCCAAGGGCGCCCTGCTGGTCGCTGTTGTGACCGAGATTGTATCACTCGGCCTACTGAAGCCGCCTGGCGAGATGGGTGCCGATATCGTGGCGGCGGAAGGCCAATCCATCGGGAATGGCCTCAACTTCGGCGGGCCTTACGTCGGGCTCTTTGCGACGCGCGAGAAGTTCATCCGCCAGATGCCTGGCCGCCTCGCGGGCGAAACCGTGGATGCGGAGGGCCGGCGCGGATTTGTGCTCACCCTCTCGACGCGCGAGCAACACATTCGCCGCGAAAAAGCGACCTCGAACATCTGTACGAATTCGGGCCTGTGCGCGCTGGCATTCACCATCCACCTGACGCTGCTCGG
>PKEY01000026.1 GCA_002919265.1 Hyphomicrobiaceae bacterium
GCGAGCCGGATGAAGTTCAGCCCCTTCTCCATCGCCGGCAAGCAAAGCTCGCCGTCCGCCTCGGGCGGAACATCGACGATGATAAGACCGTCGACGCCTGCCGCCTTGGCATCGTTCAGGAATTTCGGCGTCGGGTAGACGTAAATTGGGTTGTAGTAGCCCATCAACACGATGGGCGTGCTCTGGTCCTGCTTACGGAATTCCCTAACCAGCTGCAGCGTCTTCCGCATGGTCTGGCCGGCCTTGAGAGCGCGCTGCGAAGACGCCTGTATGGCCGGCCCATCCGCCATGGGGTCCGAGAACGGCATCCCCAACTCAATGATGTCGGCCCCCGCGGCGGGCAGGCCCGCCAGCAATTTGGCACACGTATCGTAGTCGGGGTCCCCCGCGGTGACAAAGGTTACCAGTGCACCCCGGCCCTCCTGTTTGAGTGCCGCGAAGCGGTCGTCGATGCGTGTCTTGCTAGTCATTCTGAGAAATCCCGCCCCGTCAGGTTACATCTTCATTCCGAGGTGCTCAGCCACCGTGAAGATGTCCTTGTCCCCGCGCCCACACATGTTCATGACCAGAAGATCACTTTGCGGCAAGGTCGGGGCGAGCTTGCAGACATGGGCCAGCGCATGAGAGGGCTCAAGCGCCGGGATGATGCCCTCGAGCTTGGTGCAAAGCTGGAAGGCCTCCAACGCCTCCTTGTCGGTGACGGCGACGTAATTGACCCGCCCCGTCTCCTTGAGCCAGGCATGCTCCGGCCCGATACCCGGATAGTCGAGGCCTGCCGATATCGAATGGCCTTCGAGGATTTGTCCGTCGTCGGTCTGCAGCAAGTAAGTGCGGTTGCCATGCAGCACGCCGGGCTTGCCACCGTTGATCGAGGCGCTGTGACCATTCGGCACGTCCAGGCCGTACCCTCCTGCTTCGACGCCGTAAATTTTGACATTCGGCTCATCGAGGAAGGGATGGAATAGGCCAATGGCATTCGACCCACCGCCGATGCAGGCGACGAGCGTGTCCGGCAGACGGCCCTCCGCCTCCAGCATCTGCTCGCGAACCTCCTGGCCGATCACCGACTGAAAGTCGCGCACCATGGCGGGATAGGGATGCGGGCCGGCGGCCGTGCCGATGATGTAATAGGTGTTGCGGACGTTGGTCACCCAGTCGCGGAGCGCCTCATTCATAGCGTCCTTGAGGGTTCCGGCCCCCGACGTCACGGCGTTGACCTTTGCGCCGAGCAGCTTCATCCGGAATACGTTGGGCTTTTGGCGCTCGACGTCCGTGGCCCCCATGAAAATCTCGCAGGGCAGGCCATAACGGGCACAAACCGTCGCCACCGCGACACCGTGCTGGCCGGCTCCCGTCTCGGCGATGATGCGCGTCTTGCCCATCCGCTGCGCGAGCAGGATCTGCCCGAGGCAATTATTGATCTTGTGACTGCCCGTGTGGTTGAGCTCGTCGCGCTTGAAATAGATTTTCGCGCCGCCCTTGAGCCCCTTGGAGGCAGCGATCTCCCGCAAGTGTTGCGTAAGCCGCTCCGCGTAATAGAGCGGTGACGGCCGCCCCGCATAATGCGTGTTGAGCCGCTTGAGCTCTGCCTGAAACTCGGGGTCTTTTTTCGCTTCCGCGTAGGCCTCCTCGAGCTCGAGGATGAGCGGCATGAGCGTCTCGGCAACGAACCGCCCGCCGAACATACCGAAAAAGCCGTGCTCATCCGGCCCCATGCGATAACTGTTGGGGCTGGGGGCGGGAGCTGCCCTGCCGTCACTAGCCGTGCTCATGCGCTCCTCATCTCCATACGAGTAGAAACTCCAGTATCTTCCGTCGCGCCCTTGGCAGCCTTCAGGAACTCGCGGATCAATTCCGGATCTTTCTCACCCGGCCTGACCTCAACGCCGGAGGACACATCAACACCCTCCGGAGAAGTGAGCCGAATGGCCTCGGCGACATTACGCGGATTAAGGCCGCCGGAAAGCAGGAACCGCAGACGGCCTTTGATACCTTCCAGGGCGCGCCAATCGAAAGAGATGCCATTGCCGCCGGGAAGCGCACCACTCATTCCCCGAGGGGGCTTCGCGTCGAAAAGGAATAGGTCCGATACGCCCTGGTAATCGAGCGCACGGTCGGCATCGGCGCGGGTCTCCACGCTGATCGCCTTCATCACCGGCAGCCCGTACTTGGCCTTAATTTCCGCAGCACGCTCCGGCTCCTCCTTGCCGTGGAGCTGGAGCAGGTCTGGTTCGACCACGCGCACCACCTCGTCGAGCAGCGCGTCATCCGGATCGACAACGAGCGCCACCACCCGGGCACGCCCGCGGGCAAGTTTGGCCAAGCGCCCGGCTTCCTGAGGCGAAAGGCTCCGCGGGCTCGGGAGATAAAAGACGAAGCCGACGTAGTCAGCGCCGGCATCGAGCGCAGCTTCCAAAGCTGCCTCGTTCTTCAGCCCGCAAATCTTGACCTTGACCGCCATCATTCCCTGCTTGCAAAGGCGCTCGGCCGGGCCAATCGTTTGCCTCTTTCCCGCGCGCCCCTGCTATGTGCACCTGCCGGCACCGAAACGCAACACCGGCGGCGCCCATTGGCGTATCGCCCGCAGTTTTTTCAGTCCCGTTCCGACTTAGTTGGCGAGATGCGCCCCGCGCCTATTGGCTTTCATAGACGGCGATCGCCGCCGCCAGGTCCTCAATTGAGGCGCCGACCGACTTGAACATTGTGATCTCTTCGGCCGAGTTGCGACGTGGAGCCGTCCCGCTTGCCAGCCCGAAAAGATCGCCTTGTATGTCGCCCTCGCGGATGATGCCGGCCTTCAGGGGCATCACAACGTCACCAGCCTCGCTCAGGCCGCCGGCCATTGTATCGACCCAGACTCGAGCCCGGCGCACAACCTCGTCGTCCGTCTCGCGCATGTCAGGACGGAACGCGCCCACGCAGTCGACATGGCACCCGGGTTTCAGCCACGCGCCGTGAATCAGCGGCGTCGAGGAGATAGTGGCAGTGGATATGACGTCGGCGCTGCGGGCAGCCTGTTCGAGATCGTCCACCACGGTTACGCTGAGACCCGTGCCTGCCAGCTTCTGCTTCAGCTCCTCAGCCCTTTCGCGCGTCCGGTTCCAGAGCATCACCTCTTTTATGGGGCGAACTGACGCGTGGGCGCGAACCAGGTAAGGACCTAGCGCCCCAGCGCCCACCATGAGCATCCGGCTAGCATCGGGCCGGGCCAGATAGCGTGCCGCCAGCGCGGAGGCAGCCGCGGTTCGCCAGACCGTCAGAGTGGGGGCATCGATGATTGCAAGCGGCTCACCCGTCTCCGTCGAAAGGAGGATATAGGCGCCATAGATGGCCGGTTTGCCCAACCGCGAATTGTCGGGAAAAACAGTGACTTGCTTGATTCCGATGTAACGGCCGGCGGTTTCTGCTCCCGGGGCCGAAGCCGTCCACGCGGGCATCAGCAGAAGCGTCGCGTCTGGGCGCCCATCGAGGTGCACGGTGTGATGGTGCCGGGGCGGCGAGATCGCTCCTGTGCGGAAGGCTTCTTCCAGCACGTCGACCAGCTGAGGATAGCGTAGTGCCGCCTCAACCGCGGCAGCGTCTATGAAACGCATCGATAGCGGCCCTCGTCAGTGACTTGCCAGGGCAAGCTGCCGCGCATCTGAGGGTTGGCCAGACGCCCTCCGCTGCGCCGCCAGGGTCGCATCCCGCTCCCGCGTCAACCGTTCGGCCTCGGCTCGCCAGCGGGCGGCATCCTGACCACGCGCACGAGCCAACCTACGCCAACGGCTCTGGCTCATCCACGTGGCCGTGCCGCCAAGCACCACACCAATGATGAGCATTGCGAAGAGGTAGGCGTAGAATGGGAGCTCCAGCGCCAATACCGGATTTTGGGGATTGAACGGATCGAGCACCAACAGCACCGAATGCCGGTTGGCGACCGCCAATGTGACAAGGAACACGGCCGACACGAAGCCGACCAGCAAACCTACGATCCGCCCGATCACCAGTCAGTCCTTTCCAAATGGCGCACGGCCACCCATGCCTTATGCGGAGTTCGGCCTGTTAATGCGCTCGCGCAGCTCCTTGCCCGTCTTGAAGAACGGAACGTACTTCTCCTCGACAGGTACCGGAGCCCCTGTCCGTGGGTTGCGACCGATACGCGGCGCCCGGTACTTGACCGTGAAAGCGCCAAAGCCCCTCAGTTCCACGCGATCACCACGGGCAAGGGCATTCACGATCTCGTCGAAGATGACGTTGACGATCCGTTCGACGTCTCGGTGATACAGGTGTGGATTGGCCGCGGCAATCCTTTGAATGAGTTCGGACTTGATCACGGGCGGGCCCTCCGGATGACATAAAGTATTTGTAATTTAATCAGTTTTCCGAAGGTTGCCAAACCGACAGGAGCCCGTCAAGGGAATAGGCCCCGAGGGTGCGGTCCTTGGAAATCGCCTTGGCGAAGTCCTGTACGAACCCACGCGCAAAGTCTGCCGCCAGCCCCGCCACAGCGCCTGTTAGCGACCAACCAACACCGTCGTCCTCTTTCCAATCGACGACCTTCAGATCTTTCTCAACACCGCGGCTTTCGAGCCAACGAATGGCTTCCTCTTCACCGCCGATCGCGTCGATCAGCTTGTACTCCAACGCCTCGCGTCCGGAAAAAACACGCCCCTCAACAAGTCCGGGAACTGAGGCAGTGTCGATTTGCCGGCGTGTACGCACGAGGTCGACGAACCACTTGTGGCTCTCAGCGATCATCTGTTCGGTCAGTGCGCGGCCGGTCTCATCCAGCGGCTGGAAAGGCGAAGGGTTGGCCTTCAGCGGACCGCTCTTCACCTCGTTCATCTTCACGCCGAGCTTGTCGAGAAGCCCCGAAACCTCCGGCCACTGCATAATCACGCCGACGGAGCCAGTGATCGTGTTGCCCCGCGCAACGATGTGATCTGTACCGAGACCCGCGATATACGCTGCCGACGCGGCGACGGTGCCAAACTGCGCAACGACCGGCTTCTTCTCCGCCAAGCGGCGCAAGGCTTCGTAAACAGCCTCGCCACCTGTCGTCGTCCCGCCGGGGCTGTTGATGTAGACGATGACCCCGGCGACATTCTTCGCCTCTCCCAGTCGATCCAGCAGCTTGAGGAAGATTCGGTCCTCGGAGATCATGCCCTCGATCGAGATCCGGGCGATCTGCCGTCGATCGACGATGCTCGTATCGCCCACGAGGAAGAATGCGCCCACGGCAAAGGTCAGCGCGATGACCGCCAGGATGCGCCAAAAGGAAAGCTGGCGCCTCACCCGGCGACGTTCGAGGATCGACTCGGTTTCGAGACTCATTCTCTACCGTGCCGCCGATTGGCGACCCCTGACTGCTGTGGCTACCTGGACCAGACCAGAACGTAGGTCTGTCCAATAATGCATTCAACGGGACAATAAATGTTAAAGGGAGCGCAGCCGGAAGACCGCGCTCCCTGCAATCCCGTTGGAACGAAGCTCGGATTACTCCTTCGCCTCGTCCTCGCGCTTCTTGATGGCGGCCTTGAAGATGTCGCCGAGCGAAGCACCCGAGTCGGTCGAGCCATACTGCGCAACCGCCATCTTCTCCTCGGCAAGCTCGAGCTGCTTGATCGAGACAGAGATGCGGCGGGCTGCCTTGTCGACGCTGACAACCGCGGCATCGACCTTGTCGCCGACGTTGAAGCGCTCCGGCCGCTGCTCGGCACGGTCTCGCGACAGATCGGACCGCTTGATGAAGGTCGTCACATCGGTGCCGACGATCTTCACCTCGATGCCGTTGTCTTGAACGGCGACGACCTCGCAGGTGACCGGATCGCCCTTCTTGTAGCGGCTGATCACATCGAGCGGGTCACCCTGGAGCTGCTTGATGCCAAGCGAGATGCGCTCCTTGGCCGGGTCAACGTCGAGCACCACGGCTTTAACCACGTCGCCCTTCTTGTACTCCTTGATGACCTCTTCGCCCGGACGGTTCCAGTCGAGGTCCGAGAGGTGGACCATGCCGTCGACACCGCCGTCGAGGCCGATGAACAGTCCAAACTCAGTGATGTTGCGGATCGGGCCCTCGACGACGCTGCCCTTCGGGTGCTGGGCAAGGAACGCCTCCCAGGGATTCTCCTGGGTCTGCTTGAGGCCGAGGCTGATCCGCCGCTTCTGGGCGTCGACCTCGAGGATCTGGACCTCCACCTCCTGGCTCGTCGAGACGATCTTGCCCGGGTGAACATTCTTCTTGGTCCAGCTCATCTCGGAGACGTGGATCAGGCCCTCAACGCCCGGCTCCAGCTCCACGAAAGCGCCGTAGTCAGCAATGTTGGTGACGGTGCCTTTGAAGCGCGCACCGACCGGGTACTTGGCCTCGATGCCCTCCCACGGGTCGGACTGCAGCTGCTTCATGCCGAGGCTGATGCGCTGCGTCTCGGGGTTGATGCGGATGATCTGCACCTTCACCGTATCGCCGACATTGACGATCTCGGAGGGGTGATTGACACGCCGCCAGGCCATGTCGGTGACGTGCAGCAGGCCATCGATACCGCCCAGGTCGATGAACGCGCCGTAATCGGTGATGTTCTTGACCACACCTTCGATGACCTGACCCTCCTCGAGCTTGGCCACGATGTCGGCGCGCTGCTCAGCCCGGGTCTCCTCCAACACCGACCGGCGGGAGACGACGATGTTGCCGCGCCGGCGATCCATCTTGAGGATCTGGAACTGCAGCGGCTGATGCATCAACGGGCCAATGTCGCGGACCGGCCGGATATCCACCTGGCTGCCCGGCAAGAAGGCGACAGCGCCGTCGAGATCGACGGTGAAGCCACCCTTGACCTTGTTGAAGATGACGCCAGTAACCTTCTCGCCCCGCTCGAACTGCTGCTCGAGGCGCGCCCAGCTCTCTTCGCGGCGAGCCTTCTCGCGGCTCAGCACCGCCTCACCGAGGGCGTTCTCCACACGCTCCAGGTAGACCTCGACCTCGTCCCCAACCTTGAGGTCGGCGGGCTTGCCCGGAGTCGCAAACTCCTTCAACGGCACCCGGCCTTCCACCTTCAGGCCGACGTCAATGACGGCCATGTCCTTCTCGATCGCGACGACCTTGCCGCGGACGACGTTGCCTTCGTAGACGACGTCCTCGGCAAGAGTTTCATTCAACATGGCCGCGAACTCTTCGCGGGACGGCGTCAGCTCATTCGAGATCTGAGGTGTGCTCATCAAGTTTCCTTCAGGTCAGTCGGTAGGCCTCCACCCACCGGGTTTTGAACTTCAACGTGCCTCTGTCGTCCCGCCGGCACAGCCTTCTGTCCGGCTGGAGGCGTCCAGCGCGCATGTTCGGAATCAGTGATTTTCAGCGAGCCGCCGACAGAGGGGTCTGCCCACCAATGGGATTTGGGGCGCGGCAGCTGGCGCACCCTATTGGCTGATCTTCCTCTTGATCAGTCCGACGGCGGCGTCGAATGCCGCCTCTATATCCAAGTTGGTAGTATCGAGCAATATGGCGTCGTCAGCCGGCCGCATTGGAGCGTTGGCCCGGTTCGCGTCGCGGGCGTCGCGCTCCCGAATTAGTGCCAAGACTTCTTCGTAGCTTACATTGTCGCCTTGAGAGAGCCTTTCAAGGTGCCGCCGCCTGGCGCGAACCTCGGGCTCCGCCGTCACATATATTTTTACGGTCGCGTCGGGGCAGACCACCGTTCCGATGTCCCGCCCATCCAACACTGCCCCGGGCGGGCGGCGGGCAAACTCCCGTTGGAATGTAAGGAGGGCCGCCCTTACTCCCGGTAACCGAGCAACGATGGAAGCGGCCTCGCCGATGCCGGCTTCACGAAGCTTCGGGTCATCGAGGGTGCCCGGATCCAGGTTGCGTGCACAATCGACCGCGACCTCCTCGTCCTCTAGCGCGGCCCCTCTCACCAACACGTCACGGGCAACCGCCCGATAGAGCAGGCCAGTGTCGAGGTGCGCTAGCCCAAAGTACTGGGCGATGCGCTTGCCGAGCGTCCCCTTCCCGGATGCCGCTGGTCCGTCGATGGCGATGATCATCTCAATCTGCAACCTGTGAGCAACCGGTGCCGGGCAAGCCCTTCCGAAACGCTGCGATCCTCTAACCAATGTGCGCGCCGAGCGACGCCATGACGTCCCGGAACTCCGGGAAACTCGTCGCGATCATGCTGCCATCGTCTACGGACACCGGCTGCCGGCTCGCAAGGCCCATTGTGAGAAATGCCATCGCGATTCGGTGATCGAGGTGCGTTGTCACCGTCCCGCCGCCCGAAACCGCGCCGTTCCCGTCCACGATCAGGCTGTCGCCAGCGACGATTGGCTTGATGCCGTTAGCTTCCAGGCCTGCTGCGGTTGCCGCAAGCCGATCGCTCTCCTTCACCTTAAGTTCCGAGAGGCCCAGCATCTCGGTCCTACCCCGGGCAAACGCGGCAACCACTGCCAGAATTGGATACTCGTCGATCATACTGGGCGCGCGCTCGGGCGGAACGCGAACACCTGTGAGGCTCGAAGCTCGTACGCGGATGTCAGCGACCGGCTCTCCGCCCTGCTCCCGCTCGTTCAGGAAGGTGACGTCGCCACCCATCTCCTGCAGCGTAAGGTAAAAGCCGGTGCGGGTGGGGTTCACCAGAACGCCTTCAATCGTCACCTCCGAACCCGGTACGATCAAAGCCGCCGCGGCAATAAACGCTGCCGAGCTTGGGTCACCAGGAACGGTAATCTCACGGCCCTCGAGCTCGGCATGGCCCTTCACAGTGATTCGTGTCAGGCGGTCTTGCTGAACGGAACGGACGTCGGCACCGAAGTAGCGCAACATGCGCTCCGTGTGGTCGCGTGTGGGTTCACGCTCGATGACCGTGGTTTCGCCGGCGGCAGCAAGGCCCGCAATGAGGATCGCGCTCTTGACCTGAGCGGAGGGAACCGGCAGCTCATACTCGATGGGCAAGAGGTCGCTCGTGCCACGAATGGTGAGCGGCAAGGTTTCCTTATCTTCCAGGACCTCGAGCCCCATCTGCCGAAGCGGCCTAAGGACACGGCCCATTGGCCGGCGGGTCAACGAAGCATCGCCCGTGAGCGTGACCGTGATCGGATGGCCGGCGATGACGCCCATCATGAGCCGCGCGCCTGTGCCCGAGTTGCCGAAGTCGATCGGACCAACCGGCTGGGTGAGGCCGCCAACCCCACGTCCAAGCACCTCCCACGTGTCGCCAGACTTGGAGGCCGGAGCGCCAAGCGCCGTCACGGCCTTGGCGGTATTGATCACGTCTTCGGCCTCGAGCAGTCCCTTGATCCGGGTCCGGCCGGTGGCCAGCGCTCCGAACATCAAGGCGCGGTGGGAAATAGACTTGTCGCCTGGAACACGGCACGTGCCACGAAGCGGCCCTGCTGGGGATGCCGTTAGAGGACGAGGTGAATGAGCGGTCATGGGCTGGAGCACGGCCCCGAGTGGAATTTCGAGATGCCGGATGGCCCCCGGCGGTTGCTGGGCAGATAGAGCCCGGGCAGGCTGGGACTGTCAACCGCAGCCCATGGGGCAAAGTGGCAATAATTTTTGACATGCCTTGTCGCCCGTGGCAGACGGCAGCAAAATTTCCCAACCCAGAACGTCGAGGATTTGAGATGGCGACCAAAGCAGCGCGCGGGACCAAGCGCACCTGCCAAAATCCGGAATGCGGGGCCCGCTTCTATGACTTGAACCGGGACCCCATCATCTGCCCAATCTGCCAGTCGGTGTACAAACTGGCGACCGCGCCAGAGGTACCGTTGGAAGAGGACGAGGAACTGCGCAAGGCGAAGAAGCCTGAGCTCCTGGGTGAGGATGATGAGCTGGCGGCCGATCTCCCGCTCGCGGAGGGTGAGGAGGATCTGGCTGATCTCGAGGAAGCCGATGACGCCATCGTCGGCGACGATGACGAGGCTTTCATCGAACCTGAGGAAGAAGACGCTGGCGACGTGTCGGACATCCTCGGTGACGTCGGCGAGGACGAGGAAGAGGAGCGCTAAGCCACAACTTTGCGGCCCTTCGCAGGGAGAGCAATTTGACTCACAAGAAGGGCTTGCAGTTTTCTTCGCGTCAGCCTATTGAGGCGCGTGCGGCGGGCACTCCGCCGCCATCCAATCCCAACAGGTTCGGGGCCGTAGCTCAGTTGGGAGAGCGCGTGAATGGCATTCACGAGGTCAGGGGTTCGATTCCCCTCGGCTCCACCATCCAGGTCAACTCAAGCACACAACTGAGATACGCGTCTCAGCAATCGCCGAAGCAGGCTTGGTTGCCTGTTGCTTGCTGTGCCGCGAACTTGATCGGGAAAGTTAGTATTGGCAGTCAGGCCTCGCCCAACTCGTAGATCTTGGCGACCAGCTCGGCCTGACGGTGAATATCCATCTTGGCGAAGATATTCTTGAGGTGAGTCCGCGCTGTCTCCCTTGACATCCGTAGTTGATCTGCGACTTCGCGCAGGGAGCTGCCCTTGGCCAGAGCGACTGCAAGCGTTGCCTCCGTCGGCGTCAGTCCAAAGGTGATCCGTAACGTTTCCTCCGTCGGAAGATGGCGCTGTTGTTGCTTTTCAATGAGGACGAGAACGCAGGGGCCTGCAAAATAGCGCTCAAATGGCTGCAACTCGGGAACGACCAACGTCACCCGACTTGGCGATCCCGATCTTTCACGTCTCTCAATAGCAATCGTCCGCTTTTGGTGAGCTTCGCCGCGTACAGCGGCTTCCAATGCACCATCGAGAGCCTCCAGAAAATTCGCGTCCCGGGCCGTCAGACGCCCCTTATTGTCCTGCCGAAAGAGCTCGCCTGACGAAAGCAGTTCGCGGGCCACGGCATTGGCCGACAGGATCTGCCGGTCAAGCCCAACGGCAAGGAATGCAACTCCGAGAGCTTCCGTTGCGGCGTTCGCCATTGTCGGCGTACGGGTTACGCTAGCAAGACCGCTCCGATAGTAGGTGAATGCCTGGCGCAGGTGGGGAGCGAGGCGGGTCAACAAATCTGCGGCTGCATGCGCTTCATCATCTTCAGCGGGCCCGCACAACACGCTCAGCATGAAATTGCAACTCTTGTCACGGAAAATGGTGACACCTACCGCCGAGCATACGCCCTGCGGCCGAAGATAATCGGCATAAAACTCCGTACGAAGCAGATCTTCGCGCGGCAACATTTGCTCTGCCCGCACACCGAGACCGAGAGGCCGGGTGAGAGCCTTGGGCATCCACGGGTTCTTCGCAGCGTAATACTGGCTGTATGCCGTGGCGATGTCTCTGCCAAAACCGGAATTGATCGAGAGTGCCCCGCTCCCGGCGGTGTAATCATGGTAGAACAAGGTTGCCTTGCCGTTCGGCAAGATTTCAGTGATGCGATCGACGAACGTCTGCCAGTCCCCGTGACCAAGCAAGGCAGCGTATATATCGCTGATCAGCACCCCTTCCAGCTGCTGCAGATCACGCGCCATGACCGCACCTCCCTGAGCAACGAAGCTAGTTGGATGAGAAGGCACGATCAAGATGTAGCGCGAACTGATAGATTGACGCGGCTTCGATAACGGCGTATTGCCGAGACCATCGCGACGCCGGGCTTCGCCATGAGCTTGGGGGCTGTTGCTCCTTCCCAAGCTGCGGTAGTCTTTTGCGGATCTTCTATCCCCCCAGACGTTCGTCCGCCAAGCCGTTCGCACGCTATGCGGAAGGAAGGCTTTTGTTGGGCAAAATTTGAAGCAATTAGAAATGAGAAGACTGCCGAGGCGCTACGCGCATTTTGTGTATGGAATGATTCAGGCGGCGATCACGACGGCAGTCGCAACGACTGTCGCCACTTACCAGATCGCTCGCGCCGATCTTCAGTTTGTAGGTTATTGGCTAAGCTGCTGGTTCGTGTCCCTGATGACCATGCTACCCGTTGTCATCCTTGTAGCGCCCATTATTCAACGCGCCGTCTATTCGTTGACCGAAGAGTCACCGGGCAAAAAGGCTTGAGCTCGTCGGCTGTCTGACCTGCGGGCGCCACGCCCAAACCGACGCGGCAAGAGCGCTGTAAAACATTTGCGTGTCTCGCGCAAACGCGGAATAGAGCGTGTTCATCTCATTGCAAGCGGCCCTAATCGGGTTCTCTCCTACCGGAACGACTCGCATTGGGAGTCCGTTAGGCGAACAGCAGATGGAGGCTGCGGATGAGCCCGAGACGACAAGACAAACCCACCATCGCGAGAATTTGGCGAGGTGTAACTCCCAGCGCTCATGCAGATGAGTACGAAGCCTATCTTTATGAAGTTGGGATCAAACCGCTGATCGAGAAAGCGCTCGGCGTCCAGATGCTACGCGAGGATCGGGATGGCGAAACCGAATTTGTGACGATTTCCTATTGGGAAAGTGTCGAGGCAATGAGCCGTTTTACCGGCGGCGATCCGATAAAAATCCACCACCTCGACCGTGATGCAGAGTTTCTAATCGAATTACCGAAAGGCGTCCAAATTCTGCAGCTCCGAACCAGCCATGGCATCACAGGCTGATTGGCTTGTTCTGATTTCGCCGTCAGAGCGCAGGAAGCGTCCGGTGCTACCTTCCGTTCCGTAGTGTATCGAACACCGGCCGCCTCCCGAGTAGGTCAATCCGCGCTCGGACCGTTAGCGTCGTCGAACTCCTCCGGCGGATCTTCGACCTTCAAGACGGTCAGGTGACGTTCTGTGCCGTCTCGAGCTGTCCAGGCAATAGACTGTCCCTCCGAAAGACCAATCAAAGCGGTTCCGATCGGCGTCAGGATCGAAATCTTGCCCGAGCCGATGTCCGCCTGGCCAGGGAAGACCAGCTGCACACGCCGTTCGCGGCCATCATCGGCCCTGTAAGTTACGATCGATCCCATCCGCACGACCGAAGACGGTACGGTTGGCACGACACGGGCGCGCTCCATTTCAGCGATGAGCTCGCTCGCCACATCCGGCGAGCGATTCAGGGCGTCCATCGCGAGCACGGTGAGCCTCTGCTGGTCCTGCTGGCTGACGATGATCTCGGGCATTTCTGGATAATTTCTCTCTCTCATGGGGCTCACCCTTCAACGCTCGTTGTCTTGTTTCGTTCGCAACTGGCTGTGCCCGGTCAGAATTCGGATAGTCCAAATCGCAGCAGCACAAGTGGTGCCACTGTCTCAACGTCGTGCCTGTCGGAAAGCGCCCCAGGCTCGGAGCGCACGATTGCCGAGCTGGGGCAGCTATCCTGCGATCGGATTCTGCCGGCGCGCCAGGGAGGCGCCATGTACGATGTTGCTCAACATGCTGTTAATCTGGCCCCTGCGGCAAGAATGTCAAGGTGTGCCTGGCAAGAGGCCTACAGTGCCGTAACGCGATCAGCTAGACGTAGATTCCGTTTCGCGGCTGAGAGGTAGTATCGGAAGTCTCCTGGGACAAGGTATCGGTTCTCGAGCGAGGTTCTTTCTGTGGCCACTGCTGCTCTGTGTGGCCCGATCTTCCCTCAGCACTCGAGCCGCCGGTCGATGACTGAAACGCTCCCTGTTGCACCGCCAGCTGCTGCCCCTGCGAAGTTGTTTGAGAAAGGCTTCGCTCGGACTCGGCTACTGCATGGATTGTTAAGCGCTCGATATCGTAGCCAGCGGACCGAAGCAATCGCGCCAGCGCTTCCTGATCCCTGCGAATGAGCTCCGCAGTTTCTTGTTGGCCTGCTTCGACGCTTATATCGAGCGCGGTTGAAGCAAGCCTTAGCCGGACCGTAATGGTTCCGAGCTCGGGGGGTTCGAGTTGCACTTGCAGCATTCGAACCGTTTGAAGCTTCTGGGACAGAGAGAGACCTAATTGGGACAAGGACGCCGTGGCGTTTCCAATGGGAACCTGTCCTTTACCGAGTATTGCGTTTGCTATTTGTTCGACAGGCCTTGGCGCAGGGAAATGCATCTCGTTTCGAACGATCTTGATGATCTCACTTTCTGCCGATCCATTCAAATGCTGAAGCGATCCTGCAGCAGATTTATGAACGGCGCTGTCGCGAGTCGTAACGTTCGACCTTGAAGGTGACCAAACAACCTCCTTTGCCTCGCCCGACCCAGGAATTTCGTTAGGTTTGGATGTATTCTTGAAATTCGGAGGTCTATCGTGGCGCTCCATCGCGTTGAAACGAACTTCTGCCAGCGGCGCATTATCTGGCAAAAATTTTCTTGACACGCTCTCAACAGGCTGGCCTGATTTTTCGCCTTTCAACGACGTCTCGCTTGAGAGCGCGCTCGTCTCACCCCTCAACTCAACAACTGACAATCTAACGGTCGACGGAAGCACCACTGCCGGACTGAAAGGCTTGTCATCCCCGGTTTCATTTACGCTATCTCTTGCGTCGAATAGAGGTTGCTCGCGAATCTCTAGGTCGAATGAACGATTTGCCGCTCGCACGTTCTGCAAATCCACATCCAAAAGCAAAGAAGGCGCAGCATCCTCGACAACGCCATTCCGTTCGACTTTGCCCTGCTCCTCACTCGGCGAAGGTAATTGCCACTTCCCTATCTCTGTACGAGACCGGTCATCTCCCCGAGTGAGCGATTGCCTTTCGAAAGCTTCCACGTGCTCAGTAAATTCTGCCGCCTTTTCTCTGTAATCGAGCCCCCCTCTTATCCTGATTGGTCCCATGTTCGCCCTTAGCGCAAGGGCCAGGCTGTCCGGCAGATCGGCCGTCCGGCTCATTTCATGTCCTCCTGAATCATGGCGTCGACCTTGGCCAGAACTTCCCTTGCCCACTCCATCGATTGCTGGCCGATACTGGACAATTGACGAGCTCGTTCGGAACTGCTTCTTTCAGCCGACGGATCGCGCGAGGCCATAACATGATCCGGCATCCGTCTAATTTGACGCGCGACGGAAAGAGCGGCATTGCGAAGTACCTTCGCGTCGTGATCGAGGTCCCCGGCTGAAATCGCCCCCAAATCTGAGGCTGCTTGGTCGAATTCTTCTGTAATGACAAGAGCCGCTGCTTGGAGGATGCGCGCGCGCCTCTCCTCCCTGCTACCTACTATTGCAAGCGCAGTGGCGTGTTTAGCCGCGACACCCGCCAACGGAAACTTGTTTCTTGTAATCGCTTCTTCGGCGAGTACAGAGAAGAACTGTTGCTGTTTGCGCTCGTCCAATTGTTGTAGCGGCTCAGTGACCTCCGAAATTCTCGCTGAAAGTACTTCCGAGTTCGCGATCTCTTTCGCTAATTGCTGCCAAAAGGTGTCAGCGTAGTAAGACCTCGGATATTGCTGGATATACCGCTGAAGCAGCAGTTTCAGCTTGTCGATGTCGCTCCCGGCGGTAAGCAGCAGCATTTCTCGGCGAAGCGCCGCCTCCTCAACGACCGTGCCCGGTGCCAACAGGCGAGCCTGATCGAAAAACCGAATAGCCTTTTCCGGCGCTGTTCTTGTACTTATAACGCCCTGGACCAAAGCAACGGCGCCGCTCAGCTCCGGATCAAGCGTTCGCGCTTCAATATCAAGCAAACGGCTGGCGGCCTCATGCTCCCGCCCTTCCGCATAGGCGACAGCACCTTCGGCCAGTCTTCTGAATTGTTCAGGAATTAGACCCGCGGCAAGTAAATCCCGCAACGCCTTCGGCTCACCGCCGCTGAGCACGTAGGAAATCACAGCTCGCGCATTTTGAGGCTCGCGCCAAAGGCGACGCTCCGCATTAGCGAGCGCGGCCGGAATTGCGACCAATAACTGTTCATGCTCCAACCGTGCTCCGGCATCCCCTCTCGCCATTGCCTCGTACGCCTGATGCAGTCGACGCATCAGCTTAACGGGTTCCTCATCCCGATCTTGGGCGAATCCGGCAGAAGTGAGCGCAAATACTACGTAGGCAAGCAGCGCGATGAGCCGACCGATCATGATGATCCCACTCTCCGCAACAGGATCTCGATGCGTCGGTTCTCCGCCGCTTCCGGATCATCGACAACTTTCAAGCTGCGATCGGCATGGCCCTCGATGCGCTCAAACCGCCGCTCATCAACTCCGCCTCGCACCAGCATGAAATACGCCATGTGGGCCCGCGCAGACGACAGACGCCAGTTGTCGTAAGTCCCGCTACGAAAGGGGCGTCCATCGGTATGCCCTCGCACGATGATAGGCCCCGGAAACTTGTTCAAAATCTGCGCCATTTTCTCCATGAGTACGACCAGCTCCGGCCGCGGCTCCGCCGACGCGATAGCGAACATGCCGAAATTGGATTCATCTGTCAGGCTTATCATTATGCCTTCGGCGGTCTCGGTGACCTCCACACTCGGCGCCTCTTTTGGGAGGAGATTTTTCAGGTCAGCGCGAACTTCTTCGGCAATTTCCCTAGGTGGCTTGACTTCATTTTCCTTGAGCTGCTGTGTTTCAGCGACCGTGGTCCTTTCAGGAACCTGAGGCGTACTCTCCTGGGCAGCAACGCGTGTTCCCATTAGCCGCGCTACTGGCTCAAAAGGGTCCCGGTGCGCCGGCTGCTGTTTCACCGATGCAGTATCCGCCTTTGCTGCCAGTCGCTCCAAAACACCATAAGGATTACTGAATAGAACGTCATCGGAATAGCTCGGCTGGAACTCCGCCTGCATACGTAACGGTTCCGCCAAAGGCATCGATCTGTCAGTCAGCTCTTTTTCTGGTGCTACTGTCTCCTCCGGATCATGGACACCTTTCTGGTTGCTGACCCGATCCGAAAGCTTGATCGGGTTGAAATAGCTCGCCACCGCCTTAATCGTCTGGCGATCGGCCGCGTTGAGCAGCCACATCACCAAGAAGAAGGCCATCATAGCCGTCATGAAATCCGCGTAGGCGATCTTCCAGATCCCGCTATGTGGCGTTTCTAAACTGGCACCTGATCTACGCCGGATAATTACCAACTCATTATCAGACTGAGAGGTACGCGATACTATATCCGAGCTCATGTCTGTCTGGCCTCACGCATCCACTTCTTGAAAACTGCTACAGCTTGCTCTTCGTCAAAATCGACCATTTGCTCGAGCCGCTTCTGAGGTGAGCGTCCAAGCTTGCTCTTAAGGTCTGCAATCAGATTGGGTTCCGGTTCAGGTAATCTGGGCTCTGCTTGACCTGCGAGAACCCTTTCTGTCGTTTGCGCGGCGACCGGAGGAACCGGCTCGAGGACTGCACGTACAGCAGGACGCAACCCAAACCACACAAGCAACGCTGTTGCTCCCAGGATGGCTAGAGCGTTGACGATCGTACCCGATTGGCTAACCAGCAATTCTGCGAGATTGACCCCAACGGGCTCCATAGCTTCCCCGTTATTGAAGAAGTCGACAGCAGCCACCGTGATTCGATCACCTCGATCAGCCACCAACCCGACTGCGGAACTGACGAGCTTTTCGATTTCCGCAATATGGCTTTCCAGCGTTGCACCATCGCTCTGTCCCGCTGTAGATAGCAGCCGTGCGCGGTTCACGACCACCGCGACTGTCAAAGTTTCGATCCGATAACCGTCGCTAATGGTCGCTATTGACTTGGTGTTGAGTTCGTAATTTGTGAGCTCCTCGCGGCGCTCATTGCTGCGCATCGAGATATCACCCGCGCGCTCCGCTATTTCCTCGTCCGGAATGTTCTGTTCAACACTTACTGGGGTCCGGTTAGCGTGGTTCTGGGAATTTCCAGATTCACGCACAATTCGTACGGACCTCTCGACGCGGGACTCGGGATCAAACGCAGTTTCGTTGATTTGCCGTCGATCGGTGTTGAGACGCGCTGCCACGCTGACTTCGAAATTTTCTATACCCAAATATGGGGCGAGCGTCTTGCGTGCTCTCTCCTGAAGCTCACGGCTAATTGTCTTTTCCAGTTCAACCAGTTTGGTTGGTGCAGTGCTACTTGCATCCCCTGCAGCGGCCAGAATAGCACCGTCTGTCGTGAGCACTGTGACCTGGTCGACCGTCAATTCGGGAACGGCAGCAGCCACCAGATGCCGAATAGCCTGTGCTGAGGTGAAATCCCCAGTAGTCTCTGTTCTGATAACGACGGATGCGGAAGGCGTCTGCCGATTGCGTCGGAAAGCACCTTGATCTGGCAGGACGAGGTGCACACGCGCAGCTTTCACACCTTTGACTGCTTGAATTGTCCTTGCAATTTCACCTTCCAGCGCTCTTACACGGGTAATCTCTTGCATAAAGGATGTTAGGCCGATCGACCCCATGTTGTCGAACAGCTCATAACCCGCATTCGCGCTGGTCGGCAGCCCTTTTTCTGCAAGCAGCATTCTGGCCTGCGCCGTCTGACCGCGGCGCACCAGAATCTTTGCGCCGTCGGGGCTGACGTCGAAGTAAATTCCGGCCTCGTTCAGGACAGCGCCAATGCGATTCACATCCTGCAGGCTAAGGCCCCCATAGAGCGTTTCAAGCTCCGGCCGGCTGAAATAAAAGCCAATCAATCCTACGGACGCGAACACAACGCCGCCAATTATAGCAAGTCCAATCAACCGCCTCTTGCCCAACGCAAGAACGTTCTGCCACAAACGTTCGATTTGCTCCCGCCCGATCATTCGAATCATCCGTCATGATTGACTCGTGCGGCGATGCTCAAGTCCAAAGCTTGCGTCAGGGTTGAAGCGGGCCGCGCCCTTTTGGAGCGCAGCCCTCACTCGCCTCTGACACGCTGGGGGGAGTTGCCAGAGGTCGAGGCAAGCAGTCTCGGGAGAGCAACCAGAAGCAGATATTCCGCTTCTGGTCCGAGTGGGAATCTCAAAAATTAGCGGAAGAGCGCCAGAATATTCTGGCTGTTCGCATTGGCGATGCTAAGCGCCTGAATGCCAAGCTGCTGCTGAACTTGCAGAGCCTGGAGCCGAGTGGACTCCGCATTCATGTCCGCGTCCACCAGCTGACCAATGCCCCGATCAATGGCATCCATCAGGCTGGAGACGAAGCTCTTCTGCAGATCGATCCGCGATTTGACGGCACCCAGATCTGATGCGGCGGTCGTCACTTTCGCCGCCATGGCCTCAATGCCGGCAATGAATGCGTCCAGCTCGGCTTGAGTAGCGTTCGTTATGTCAATATCGGTGACATCGAAGAAGTTGCCGTTATCGCTGGTCTTGCTATTCACCACCGCCAAAGTGGCGTCAGTGCTGTCTGTCACGTGAGTGATCGTGACAGTTGTTCCGGTGCCGGACACGGTAACATCGTTGGTGAGGTCGAACCCGGCATTCCTCAGCGCGACCTCAACAACCTTTGCCATGTCGGCCCCGTCGGCAATGACACCATCACTCGTGCCCAGAGCGGCATCAACAGTCGCTTTGGTGATTCTGACTGTCCGAGCCTCTCCATTGAAGACGAAGTCGAATGCCAAAGCATCGTCGCCGTCGAGCGTTACATCAGCCACGTTGTTGAAAAGCGTCACGCTCGCCGGAGTACCTGCTCCATTACCGGCTACGGGAGTCGCTGTGTTTTGCAGGCCACCATCATTCGCCAAGGCCTTGCCGGCTTCCAGAAGACCGCCAACAGCAGGGTTGGCATCAAACAAGGCAGTCCGCGCCAGCTGAACGTCGATCGTACCGATGGAGATGCCACCGCCTATGGTGCGCGAGAAAGATGCAACGACCTTCTGGATACCATTCCAGCCTGCCGCACTAGAGTCGATCGAAAGCCAGTTGGAGCCCGAAAATGAGGCGCTGGTCGCTACACCCTTCAGTTGCTCCTGGAACTGCGCAATCTCGCTTTGAATCTTTGCTTTATCAACGCCTGGCTGTTTTGCAGCAATCAGCTTGGCTTTGATCTCGTCCAAGAGGTCCTTGGCTTTTTCCATTGCCGTGTAGGCGACGTCCACCTGCGCGGCCCCAAGTCCGAGCGCATCCTGCACCGTAGAAAGTGCCTTATTGTCGGACCGCATCGTGGTCGCGATCGACCAATAGGCTGCGTTGTCAGACGCGGTAGCAACGCGGTAGCCGGTAGAAATACGGTTTTGCGTGACAGCAAGCTTTTTATTCGTCTGCGTTAGCGTCTGCAACGCAGTCATCGCGGAGGTATTGGTGAGAAGGCTGGTCATCTGGAAATGTCCCTCTAGAAGTTTTTCGCTGGAGTCAGGGACATACCGGATCGGCCGGTATGGCAGAGCGGCCTCATGCCTTTGGGGGCCCCGAAAGTCGCCTCCCAATCTGCCATCGGCACAAAGAATGACTTACAGATCTTGCTTCTGGCTTAACGCATTCACTGCAATTCAATTGAACGACCTGATGAGACTGCCAACGAGAAGGTTCCAGCCGTCGATCAAGACAAAAAACAAGACTTTGAATGGAAGCGAAATGATGGTCGGCGGCAGCATCATCATACCCATGGACATGATGAGCGTAGCCACAATGATATCGATGGCGAGAAACGGAAGTACGATAAGAAAGCCAATCTCGAAGGCACGCCTTAACTCGGAGATCATGAACGCCGGGATGAGGATCCTCAGCTCAATCTCGCCGTTCTCGTCCCTTGGCAACTCCCGGCCCGCTAGTTCCGCGAATAAACTGAGATCCCTTTCCCGCACGTGAGCACGCATGAATGTGCGGAAAGGTGCCGTGATCCGGTGGTAGGCTTCCTCCTCACTGATGCGGTTTTCAAGAAGCGGCTTTAACCCATTTTGCCAGGCTTCATCAAATGTCGGTCCCATGACGTAGAACGTCATGAAGAGTGCGAGGCTGATGAGGATGAGATTGGCCGGGGTGGTCTGCAGTCCGAGCCCTGCCCGTAAAAACGACAGGGCAATCACGAAACGCGTGAAGCACGTCACCATCACCAGCAGCCCCGGCGCCACCGAGAGAACGGTGATGATAATGACCAGCAGCAGGATGCGGCCGGAAGCGCTGCCCTCACCCGGCGGCAGCAGACTCTCGAGATCCAAGGTTTGAGCTTCGGCCGATCCAGCGCCGAGCATCAATAAGGGCAACAACAAGAGGTAACCAAGCCGCCACATTACTCAATAAGGAATGTGTGAACAACAAGATCCTGAGCGCGTCCGTCGGTCCGCGTCCGCACTCGGTCCTTCAAATCCTCCCGCAAGTGCGCGAAACCAGTAGCGGTTTCGATATCTGCAATCGACACCGTTCTCAGAACGCTCATCAGGTCTTCCGCGATTTCGGATGCGAGAATTTCATCACCGTCAGATGCCCCGCCCGAAAGAATAACTGACGCTTCCATTCGGACCCAGGTGCGTTGCGGGCCCGAAAGATTTGTGACGATTGGCGGCAGGTTAAGGAGATTACCGTCACGGGTTATCGTAGGATGAGCCGGCGCTTGAGGCGGCTCCGGAGACGTTTGCTGCTCGGCGGCTCCTTTGGCTGCCGAGTAAATCTTATTTCCCGCGACGATGCCGGTCGTGACCGCCAGAAGAGTAACAACAATGAAGGTCGTAAACCCCGGTATCCAGGATACCCTGCCGCTACTGACCCGTGGCAATGCAGTGAACCTGCCTTCGGTTGCCAAATGATCCTCCACGATCAGAAGGGGATGATCATGTCAAGGACTTGTTGGCCCAATGGCGGCTGCTGGACCTCCATCAATCTTCCGCGGCCGCCGTATGAAATTCGCGCTTCGGCGATCTTGTCGTAGGAAATTGTGTTATCCGGCTCGATATCCCTTGGACGAATGACTCCCGCCACAGTCAAAACGCGAAGCTCGTGATTCACGCGAACCTCCTGGCTACCACTGATAACGAGATTGCCATTCGGCAGGATGGAAGACACAACTGCCGCTACGCGAAGCTGGATGCTTTCTGAACGAGAAATCTTTCCTTCACCTTTGCTTGCTGTCTTAGAGTCCAGTTCAGCTTCCAGCTCGGCTTCCCAATCGTAGGTTCGCGAAGTTTTATCGAACCCGTAACTTCCGAACAGCCCAAGCGATTTGCTTGCGTTTCGAGAGCGATTGGTCTTGTTGTCGAGCGAGGCTTTGTCCTTGATCGCAATTTTTACCGTCACGACATCGCCAATTCTTCTTGCCCGTGGGTCTCTGAAGAGATCGGCCCCCGTATCGGACCACAGAGAATTATCGAGACGGTATGAGAATCTCGGCGGCTCTGTATGAGCCACCGGAATCATGTTGGGCCTGAGACCCGAACCAACCGGTGAGAGGTGGGGTTCACGACCAATTTCGTGATGGTCAGCAGCGCAAGCGCAGAGGATGGCGCCAAGCGCTACCGAAACAAAAGCCCTCATAACCGCGGTTCGTCCTTTTTGTCTTGGTCATCTCGCTTGGTAGCTCCGGCGATCGTCGCCGTGAGCCGCGCGGCAGCACCAGGTGGCATCTCATTGAGAATTGCACTGGAACTCCGAGGATTGAGCTGCACCAGCACCGCCGCCGCTGTTTCCTCGTCCAGATTCGCGAGCTGGGAAGCAGCTGCATCTGGGCGCATGCGCGAGTAGATTTGGACCAGCGTTTCGCGCGCTTTCGCTATAAAGGCTTCCCGCCGAGAGAGCCATTCCCGGTATTCCGCGGCGCGCTGTTCCAACAACGCGATGCGGCGGTCTAGCTCCTTTTCCATTTCGGTCAAAACACGCACTTGCCATGCAAAACGTGCATCCAGCGCAGCATCAGCGATATTGGCGCAGTAGGCGTCAGCCAGTTGCGATCGCTCCTTGCTCGGGAGCTCGACATTCCGCGCAGGTGTGACCGATGAGGTTACGGTGGGCTCAGAAATGACCGGTTTTGGCCTGGGGAGAGGCACCACTGGGACAGGTTTGGGCAGGTCTGGATCTCGCGATTTCGTTTCGACCTCCTCCGTTGCGACCTGTCGACTGTTAGATGCTGGGGGGCGAATAACGACTGGAAACCAACCATTGGTCTCTTCACTTTTCGAGACTTCCAATTCGGCTCGCGTAGAGATCGACGGCTCCCAACCTTGCTGCGCGAAAACAGTTGCCGTTGGCACAAATGTGCCAGTCAGTAACAGACCTAAGAACGCCTTGGGCCGCAGCGCGATCATTGCACAACCAGCTCTGCCTGCAGCGCGCCCGCTGTCTTGATGGCTTGCAGGATCGCGATGATACCCGGCGGCTTCAGGCCGATCTTGTTCAAACCACTCACAAGCGTCTGCAAATTCGTGCCGCCCACGATCGCGATGGGGCCGCCTTCTTGCGCGGCATCGATACGGCTTTCAGAAGAAACTACGGTTCTCCCCTGCGAGAATGGCAACGGCTGCGAAACTTTCGCTGACTCGGCCACTCGCACGGTTAGGTTCCCATGCGCCACCGCAACGGTTGAAATTTGTACATCGCGACCAATAACGATCGTTCCGGTGCGCTCATCGATAACGACGCGAGCAGGTGCATCTGTTTCTGTCAACAATTCGCCGATTTCCGCGATAAATCGTGCGGCAGGAACATGGCGCGGCTTGATGAGTTTGACCGTGCGCATGTCCTCCTCCCGAGCAGTACGTATGCCGTACTTTTGGCCCGTGAAAGCATTGATGGTGTCGGCGATCTGAACCGCCGTACTAAAATCCGGATTGTTTAGCTCAAGCACGAAAGTGCTCCGGTCCCCGAATTCCGCTGGTGCCTCGCGCTCCACAAGCGCGCCATTCGGAATACGGCCCGTCGTCGGAACGCCTTGGGTTAGCGACTCTGCCCTTCCCGCCGTAGCAAAGCCTGTGACCGCAATCGGACCTTGGGCAACGGCGTAAATCTGATCATCAGCCCCGACCAGCGGAGTCATCACCAAGGTGCCGCCGGCCAGCGAGGTCGCATCGCCCAGAGAAGAGACCGTAACGTCTATACGAGCCCCTTTTCCTACAAAGGGTGGCAATTCCGCGGTTACCATGACAGCGGCGACGTTGCGCGTCCGTGCGCGAATGCTGCGTACGTTCACGCCCATGCGGTCCAGCATGGCTTGCAGCGACTGCTCCGTGAATGGTGAGTTGCGAAGGCTGTCGCCCGTTCCGTTCAAGCCGATGACAAGTCCGTAACCGATCAACTGATTGGAACGGACACCTTGAACGGTCACGATGTCCTTGATGCGGCTTGCAGCAGCTGCACTGGTGCTCATGAGCAGCAAGATCAGAGCTGAAATCGCGATTTGCCTCACGGGATGCCCACCTGAACAGTGCCGTCAGCTTCAACCACGCCTTTGATGATCACGCCGCTGTCGATATTTCGAAGACTGATCACATCGCCCTTTCCGCCGGATTGTAGGGCTACGGCATGCCCCAGGATCTCCAGAGGACCTTCGCGAAAGACGATCTGCACCACCGTTCCTTGAACGACGAGATGCGGGGCTCGCAACGCGTTGATCGGAATGGGCCTGTTTGGAAGTAATGTCCGCCGGGCAATTTTTCCGACGATATCCTCTCGTGAGCGATAGACGGGGTGCTGCCGGCCCGGATCTGCGCGGAACGCGCGATCGACGAGATGATCGGCACGAATGGTATCTCCTGGATAAAGCGTGATGCGGGGCACCGGTAGTGAGATGCGCGCCGCAAGCAACTGGCTTGTATATGCGCAAACAATGAGCAAAAACGTGCTTGCGAGCAAACAACGAAATAGTCCGGCTCTTAGCGTTCGCATCTCCCCTCCCCGGACTATGACCTCCGCGACGACGCCAAGTCGCTTGATCCTCACGCTTTAGGGCCAGAAGGCCACTTCTTACCGAATCCCCTTCGTTACCGTAGCGAACATTTCATCGGCGGCCTGAATGACTTTCGAATTCATTTCATAGGCACGCTGCGCCGAGATGAGCTCAGTGATCTCTTTCACTGGGTCGACATTGGAATTTTCGAGGTAACCTTGTTGGATCTTTGCGAAACCATCTTCACCGGGTACACCCACCACAGGAGCACCCGAGGCCTGAGTTTCGCGGAACAGATTGCCGCCCAACGGTTCCAAGCCCGCCTCATTTGCGAAGCTTGCAAGTGTAAATTGCCCCAGCAGCTGAAGCTCCGGCTCATTGTTAATGCGGGCGAAAACTTCGCCGCTTTCGTTGATGACGACTTGCGTTGCCTCGTCGGGAATCGTAATGCCGGGCTGAACGACGTAACCGTCCATGGTGACGATCTGGCCATCGGCGTTCTTGTTGAACGCCCCGGCGCGCGTATAAAGAATTTCGCCGTCTGCACCTGCCACCTGAAACCAACCACGGCCATTAAGCGCCAAATCGAGCTTATTGCCCGTGTTAGTGAGCGAGCCCTGAATATGGAGCTTACGAATGGCCGCAGCGCGCACCCCAAGGCCAACCTGTGCACCTTCCGGAACAGGGCTCTCTCCGCCGCGATTTGGAGTGCCTGCTGCCCGCTCGATTTGATAAAGAAGGTCGGTAAATTCGGCGCGCGCCCGCTTGTAGCCGGTTGTGTTGATGTTGGCGATGTTGTTTGCGATGACCTCAAGATTAAGCTGCTGGGCCGTCATGCCAGTTGCGGCGATGGCAAGCGCTCTCATTCTTTGCCTCGTGAATTGATGGTTTGGTCCAGCGCGGAATTAAATTGCCATTCGGCTCACCTCGAGGTACGCAGCAACAACCTTGTCCCGAATGGCGATGGCGATCTGCAGAGCCTGTTCGGCGGATAGCACCGCCTCAACAGTTTCCTGAACTGAGGCACCCCCCAAAACGCTGTTGATGGAGGTTGCCTCGGCTTTGCGAAGGGCATTTGCCGTGTCGGTAATCAGCTTGCCCAACACGGCCTCGAAATCCATCTCGGGGCTGCCGGAAGTGACAGGCCTAATTTGAAAATGATCTGACGAAATGGGAGCTATCCGCGTTGCTCCCCCGACCCCGGCAGCGGCCAGCGGTGAAACTGGATCGATCATGATGTCCTCAGAAGATCGATGGTCATCGAAATCAGTTCGCGGGCCTGGCGGATCACCTGCAGGTTAGCCTCGTAGGATCGCGTTGCCTCGCGCATATCGGCGAGCTCGATGAGCAGATTGACGTTTGGCAGCTTCACGAACCCGTTCGCGTCGGCTGCCGGATGCCCGGGATCGTGCTTGATGGGATAGGGCGAATTATCGAAATCAATGCTCTCCACGCGAACAAAATGGGCATTGCTCGCCTCGTTGAGCTCAGCCTCGAAACTGATGGTCTTGCGCGTATAGGGATTGGCACCCGGAGCATTTCCGGTGGAGTGCGCATTGGCAATGTTTTCAGAAATAACCCGCGCACGTTTTGATTGAGCCTCTAGGCCGGAGGCAGCGACTTTCAGAGCCATCTGCAAAGGGTCGACCATCGTCATGCCGTCACCCCTTGGCGCTCATCAGCAACATGCGATGGAAGGCCTTGGTGATCCCGGCATTGAGAGCGAAAGAGCGCCTCACCTCTCCAGCCTTCAGCAATTGCTGCTCGAGAACGACGGAGTTGCCGGAATGCAGAACGTCCCAGGCTTCCTCGTCACGCAGCTCAGTCACCGGAACCGCCGGGCGGCCGGGCGTCAAATGGGCATTATGCGTGACCCTCATTTCGAGGGGTACCCGGTTCAGCACCGCCTCGAACGGCTCGGTATCCACCGCCTTGAACCCGGGCGTATTTGCATTGGCGATGTTGCCGGCGATGGCCGTCTGCCGAACCGACAGCCACCTGTTGTGCTGCGATACGAGGTCGAAAAGGTAGACGGGCCCCATGCGATCCTCTAGCCGCCGATTTCACTTGGGGCCGTGCTAAGTGCTTCGTCTTGCATGAGGCTTGTCCAGGCGACAGGCCCTCACAAGGGCGGCGCAGGGCCACAGCCCGTCCGGTCAAGCTAGAAATTGGTTGACGTTCATGAACCTAAACGCGATCAATCAATTTCGCCATCGATCGGGGAGAGTTGCTGGATGCTCGGACGTTCGCTTACCGCGTGTGCCCTGATTGCCGCCATGGCTGCAATGCCAGCCTACGCTGCAAAGAAGGACAACTCGATTCGTTTCGCTTACGACCAGGTGCTCGAAAATATCGACCCTTACTATAACAACGTGCGCCTGGGCGTGATCATGAACCACTCGGTCTGGGACACGCTCATTTATCGCAATCCCAAGACCAACGAGTACGAGCCCGCGCTGGCTACGTCGTGGAAGTGGATTGACGACCGAACGCTTGAGCTGGAGCTGCGGCAGGGCGTCAAATTCCATAATGGCGAGCCGTTCGACGCGGACGATGTCGTTTTCACGCTGAACTTCGTTGCCGACCCCGCAAACAAGGCCACTGCACAGCAGAACATCAGCTGGCTCGAAAAGGCCGAAAAGGTTGACCAATACAAGGTGCGGATTCGGGCCAAGCGGCCATTCCCGGCGGCCATCGAGTATCTCGCCGGGCCGATGCCCATGCATCCGAACGAGTATTATGCCAAGGTTGGCCCCAAGGGCATGAACGAGAAGCCGATCGGCACTGGCCCCTACAAAGTCGTCCAGCACGACATCGGCAAGGTGATCCGCCTCGAGGCGAACAAGGATTATTGGGAAGGCGCTCCTAAGCCGAAACCTTCGATCGACAAGATCGAGATACGCATGATTCCGGATCGGCAGACGCAGGTTGCGGAAATGCTGTCCGGCGGTCTCGACCTCATCATGAACGTGCCCGTCGAGCAGGCCGAGCAGCTGAGGGCCGCCCCACACCTAGCTGTCAAGTCCGGCCTGACGATGCGCATCGTCTTCATCCTCTTCAACGCTGGCGAGAATACGCCGATGCCGGCGCTGAAGGATATTCGGGTGCGCCGGGCGATCGCGCACGCGATCGATAAAGAGACCATCGCTCGTGAGCTGGTCGGTGAGGGCGTCAGGGTGCTCGAGACCGTCTGCTTCCCTTCCCAGTTCGGCTGCACGGACGAAGGCGCGATGCGCTACCCGTACGATCCGGAAAAGGCCAAGGCTCTTCTGGCGGAGGCTGGCTACAAGGACGGGCTCGATCTTGAGTTCTTCAGCTATCGCGAGCGGCAGCAGGCCGAGGCAATGGTGAACTACCTGCGGGCAGTCGGCATCCGCGCCAATCTCAACTTCATGCAGTACGCCGCGATGCGGGAGCTGCACCGGCAGAACAAGGCCGCGGTGACGCACCAGACCTGGGGCTCCTTCAGCATCAATGACGTTTCCGCCGGTCCGTCGGCCTACTTCAAGGGCATCGACGACGACATGACCAAGGACCCTGAGGTGATCGCCTACTTTGAGAAGGGCGACTCCAGCGTCGACCCCGAAGAGCGCAAGGAGGCTTACAAGCGCGGCTTGCAACTCGTGAACGAGCGGGCCTACGCTGTCCCGCTCTACGCGCTGACGACCTATTATGTCGCCGATAAGGATCTCGAATTCGAGCCCTATCCGGACGAGCTGCCGCGCTTCTGGGAAATGAAGTGGAAGTGAGGCACGTGCTCAGGGGGCGGCGCGCACCAGCCGCGCCGTCCCTTTTCATTTGTCTTACTGGAGACGCTCATGCTGCTCTACACGTTGAAGCGGCTGGGACTTGCCCTCCTCGTAGCCGCCTTCGTGTCGATCGTCGCGTTCATGTTGCTCCGGCTGTCCGGCGACCCCGCGCTCGCCATTGCCGGCGAAGGTGCGCGCGATGAGGACATCGCCCTCATCCGCCAGACCTACGGCCTTGATAGGCCGCTTATCGTGCAATACCTGGATTGGCTGCTGACTATTCTTTCCGGCGACTTCGGCGAATCGCTTTATTTCAAGACGGACGTCGCCGGCCTTATCGCCGAGAAGTTGCCGGTCACGTTCCTCATTGGTGGTTTGTCCCTCCTTTTTGCCCTGGCGCTTTCGGTGCCACTTGGCGTTCTTGCCGCCGTGTTCTCCGGCACTTGGATCGACCGCATAGCTCTTGCAATTGCGGTGGCAGGGCAGGCCTTGCCGAACTTCTTCTTTGCGCTCGTGCTGATCATGCTTTTCTCGATCACACTGCGCTGGTTGCCGGTGTCCGGCAGCGATACCTGGGCGCACTTCGTCATGCCCACGATCGCTCTCGGCTATTACATCACGCCGCCCATGATGCGTCTGGTGCGCGCGGGAATGATCGAGGTGCTGGGCTCCGACTACATCCGAACGGCCCGCGCCAAAGGCCTCTCGTCTCTCAGCGTGATTTTCAAGCACGGGCTGCGGAACGCTCTCGTCCCCGTGGTCGCGCTGGCGGCCGTCCAGCTCGGGTTCTTGCTCGGCGGATCTATCGTCATCGAGACGATCTTCGCGCTCGATGGACTCGGCTACCTCGCCTACCAGTCGATCACGCACAAGGATTTTCCTGTAACGCAGGCGGTCTTGCTGCTTTTGTCCTTGATCTACGTCCTGCTGACACTGGTGTCGGACTTGCTCAACGCATTCCTTGATCCGCGGATGAGGGTTGCCTGATGAGCGACGCGGTCGTCCTGCCTGTCGAGACAGTCGCGCCGAAAACGCGCTCCGTCACGGCGCGCCTGCTCAGCAATCGCTCCGTGGTAGCGGGCCTAATCCTCGTCGGAGCCGTCGTCGCCATTGCAGTTTTGGCGCCCCTCCTTGCTCCGCACGACCCCTACACCCAGGATCTGACCCGACGGCTGGTGCCACCCATCTGGCACGACAAGGGCACCTGGGCCAATCCGCTTGGAACGGACAACCTCGGAAGAGACTATCTTTCGCGTTTGCTCTATGGCGCGCGAATTTCGTTGCTGATCGGCTTTTCGGTGATGCTGATATCTGGGCTGATCGGCACGTCACTGGGACTTGTCGCCGGTTATTTCGGCGGGCGCGTGGACCTTCTCATCAGCTTCCTGATCACGGCTCGACTTGCGATGCCCGTCGTGCTCGTGGCCCTCGCAGTGGTCGCGATGGTTGGCGGATCGTTGCCGGTCGTAATTCTCACCCTGGGCCTGCTCAAGTGGGACCGGTTCGCCGTGGTCATGCGAAGTGCCACCCAGCAGGTGCGCTCGCTTGACTACGTGGCTGCGGCCGAAGCGGCTGGAGCGTCGCGGCTCAGGGTCTTGCTAGGTGAAATCCTGCCAAACGTCTTCCCGCACCTGATCGTTGTCGCCACCGTTGAGGCGGGGAGTGCGATCCTCCTCGAAGCAGCCTTGTCGTTCCTTGGGCTCGGCGTGCAGCCGCCGCTGCCGTCCTGGGGCCTCATGATCGCCGAAGCCAAGAACTTCATGTTCTTCTCGTTCTGGCTCATAGGTATTCCAGGAACTGCGCTGGCGCTCCTCGTGCTGGGCATCAATCTGCTCGGTGACGGATTGCGCGACGTGTTTGCGCCCGAGGGGAGGGCGTGATGGCAACCGCTCAGAAGACTGACACTGTGCTGGAGGTGGAGGGACTTTCCGTCACCATCCGCACGCCCGCTGGCCCCCTCCACGCGGTGCGGGACATCAGCTTCGATGTCCGCCGTGGAGAAACGGTGTGCCTTGTCGGTGAGTCCGGCTGCGGGAAATCGATGACGTCGCTGTCGATCATGGGCCTGCTGCCTTCGACAGCGACGCGCACGGCCCGGCGGCTGGTGTTCAACGGCACTGACCTCACCCGCGCTTCGCGGCGGGAAATCAACGCCCTGCGCGGCAATCGGATGGCGATGATTTTCCAGGAGCCGATGACGGCGCTCAATCCGGCCTGGACCATCGGTAACCAGCTCATCGAGGTCCATCGCCGTCACAAGCGGTCCAGTTACGCGGAGGCCCGCGATCGCGCCGTTGATCTGCTGGCCAAAGTGGGGATCGCCTCGCCTGCCCAGCGCATGAACCAATATCCTCACCAGCTGTCTGGCGGATTGCGCCAGCGCGTAATGATCGCCATGGCGCTGATGTGCAGCCCGGATCTGCTCATCGCCGACGAGCCCACAACCGCGCTTGATGTTACCATCCAGGCGCAAATCCTCCGGCTGCTCGCTAGCCTGCAGCGGGAGTTTGGCATTGCGTTGTTGCTGATCACGCACGATCTCGGCGTCGTCGCCCGCATCGCGGATCGGGTTCACGTAATGTACGCCGGCGCCATCGTGGAAAGTGCCACCACGCAAGAGTTGTTCATGCACCCGCGCCATCCATATACGCGCGGGCTGCTCTCCTGCCTGCCGCGCCCCGGCTTGACGGAAGCCGGTACGCGCCTTGGCACAATCCCTGGAACCGTTCCCAGTCTGATTGGCGGCATCCAGGGCTGCGCCTTCCGCACCCGCTGCCATTATGCGCAGGCAAAGTGCGCGGAAACCGTGCCGGTTCGCTGTCCCTCACCGACGCATCGCTACGTCTGCGTCGAGGAATTCAGCGCCACTGCCAATCTCGCGGAGGTAACGGCGTGACCCCTCTTATCGAGGTCCGTGGACTGTCCAAAACGTTCAGCGTCAGCCGGGGCATGTTTGCCAAGCGCGCAACGCTGAACGCTGTTTCTGGCGTCGATCTCGACGTTTACAAGGGTGAGGTGCTCGGCATTGTCGGTGAGTCCGGCTGCGGGAAGAGTACGCTCGCGCGCATGCTTCTGGGGCTGCTGCCGCCTTCAGCCGGCACCATCCGGCTTAGCGGGAAAGACATCTGGTCCATTCCGCGACGGGAGATCGCCCGGCGGATGCAGCCGGTGTTTCAGGACCCCTACTCCTCTCTCAATCCGCGGCGGAGAATTGCTTCCATTGTTGCCCTGCCGCTGGAAGTTCAGGGGATCGGCACACCCGAGGAGCGCCGGGCCAAGGCTATCGCCGCACTCGAGAAGGTTGGCCTGCCGGCGCGTTATGCCGACAACTACCCGAACCAGCTCTCCGGCGGTCAGCGCCAAAGGGTTGCCATCGCCCGTGCCCTTATCACCGAGCCGGAGATCGTTGTTTGCGACGAGCCCACTTCAGCGCTCGATGTCTCCGTGCAGTCGCAGATCCTCAACCTTCTGATGGATCTGAAGGAGAACCTGGGGCTCACGTACATCTTCATCAGCCACAACCTGGCCGTGGTCGAGCATCTGGCGACGCGCGTCGCCGTCATGTACCTGGGCCGCGTCGTGGAGCTGGGAACGACGGCCGAGCTCTTCCGCAACCCGCGCCATCCCTATACACAAGCCTTGCTGGCCTCGGTGCTGACGCCCGAGCCGGGCCTCGGCATCCCCGAAGCGATCCTGGGGAGCGCGTCGCCTGATCCGCTCAATATCCCTTCGGGCTGTCCCTTCCACCCGCGCTGCGCGCAGGCGATGGAGATGTGCCGGACTGTAGTGCCCAAGCCGGTTAATACTGGTTCCGGCTTCGCGGCCTGCCACCTTGTGGATGGTGTCGCCGACCAAGCCGCCTGATGAATGGCGAACTTTCGCGGCCCGCACTATCTGTCAGAACCTAAGGCGTGCTAAGGGGCGTGCCGAGCGCAAGGCGGAGGTTGCATGACCGGCGAAATCCCTTTCAAGAAAACCATGGTGTTCGCCTATGGCGAGCCGCGCGAGCTTTCGCCTGGCGTGGTGCGGCTGGTCGCCAATAATCCAAGCCCGTTCACGTTCCACGGCACCAACACGTACCTCATCGGCACCAAGGAACTGGCGCTGATCGACCCCGGCCCGGATGATGAAGCGCATTTTCAGGCCATCATGCGCGCCGCCGCGGGACGTCCCATCACCCACATCTTCATCACCCACACCCACCGCGACCACACGGACGGGCTGGAGCGGTTGAAAGCAGCCACCGGAGCCAAGATCTGCGCTCGTGGACGATCACGGCATGCCGAGACGAGTTTGAAGCACAGCCCTTCCGGCGCCGAATTCGTCGACATCGAATTCAAGCCGGACATTGTCATGAATGACGGCGATGTCATCTCCGGTCCTGATTGGCAGCTGGAGGCCCTGTTCACGCCGGGGCACGCGCCGGATCATCTCTGCTTCTCAGAGCCGGAGCGGAACGTGCTTTTCTGCGGCGACCACGTCATGAGTTGGAACACCACTGTCGTTGCCCCGCCCGAAGGCAACATGTCCGACTACATGAGATCGCTGGAAAAGCTGCTTGACCGCAAGGAAACTGTGTTCATGCCCGGCCACGGCGGCCGTATCGAGCAACCTAGCCGCATGGTGAAGGCCTACATGGTCCACCGCCGCTGGCGCGAACAGGCCATTCTCGATGCCATTCGCCAGGGTCATACGAAGATCGACCGCATCGTTGCCGTCGTTTACGAAGGCCTCGATCCGCGCCTCATCAGAGCGGCATCGCTTTCCGTACTGGCGCACGTTGAGAGCCTTATCGAGCGCGGTCTCGTCAGTTGCGACGGCCCGCCCGCTCTCGATCGCCCCCTCTCTGCTGTTTAGGCGACCCTTTTGTCGATTGGCGCTTGTTGCGCACGTTGCGGGGATTGGCTTCCGCCGGAACCGTGCTCATCAGCGCAGTCCGAAGTTCCTGGAAGAAGGTGCGGATGCGGGCCGCATTCCGCCCCATGTCATGGCGGCCATAACGTGATGCAGAGCGCACATCGATTTGTGCGTTTTCCGAGTCGCCCATCACGCGAATGACGACGTCATCGTAAAAGCCCATGATGAGCGTTCGATCGACGGCCTCGATGTAGCCCGGCTGATCGAAATCCTCTCCGGGCGGCGTTTCAGCGACGACCTGATATTTGAGGCGACGAACAACGTCGGCGACGATCTCGAATGCTTCGCTGGCGGAGCGCTTCAGCAGAAACGGCTGTAAATCGGGATACGCGACCGCCTGCATCTCCGCGAAGGTTTCTCCCGGATGTTCGACCGGGTTCGTGCCGGGGCCGCGCAGGAGAGCGAGCGCCGTCATGGGCGGTGGCGCTTGCAGGTCTGTGGTGACGTCGTTGATCGGCGGCAGGCTGTTGGCCGTGGGAATATACGCCGCGGGCCATGCGAAAAGCGCAAGGCTGGTTAACAGTCCTCCAAAGGCGGACGCTGCTCCAAGTTTGCCTGTGAACCAAATCTGCACGATAGCGATAATCGCCATCAGCAGTGCGATCGCGCCGCCAGCGAACGCAACTTTCAGCGTGTTTAGAAGGATTGGCGTGGAAATGCTCAGGAAGCGATGCAGGGCTATGCCGGCGATCGCCAGCGCGCCGCTGAACAGGGCCAGGCGAAAGCTCCAGATGGCGCAGAAGGCCGGGCGCTGCTCCGCGACGATCATGCGATGGATCGTGTGCCACGACAGTACTAGGCTAGACATCTCATCATAACCTACATAGCTCCGCCGGGAGTTAGGCGCCGAGGCACCCCTTATCAGAAACTGCCAGCGTGATTAATGGCGGGCAGAATCCAATACCAGCATAGGACAGGTAAAAGATGACTACACTTTCCAATTCCGCGATGCGGGATATCGAAACAATTCTTCACCCCACAACAAATCTTGCCCTCCACCGGACGACCGGTCCGCTGGTCTTGGATCGTGCTGAAGGCATTTACGTCTGGGACACGAACGGTAAGCGCTACATCGAAGGGCTCGCGGGCCTGTGGTGCACCGGCCTGGGCTACGGCAACCAGGAGCTGGTCGAGGCCGCGCGTGAGCAGATGAGCAAGCTGTCGTTCACGCACCTTTTCGGCGGCCGCAGCCACGAGCCCGCTATTGCTCTCGCTGAGAAGCTGAAGGAGCTGGTGCCGGCCCCAGCGTCTAAGATTTTTTTCACCAGCTCCGGCTCCGAGGCGAACGACACGCAAATCAAGCTGGCCTGGTACTACAACAACGCCCGTGGCCTGCCGAACAAAAAGAAGATCATCAGCCGGATGAAGGCCTACCACGGCGTGACCATCGCCTCTGCCAGCCTCACGGGCCTGCCGATTTTCCACACGGACTTCGACCTGCCAATCCAGCGCGTCCTTCACACCGACTGCCCGCATTACTGGCGGTTTGGCCAGGAAGGTGAGACCGAAGAGGAATTCGCCACCCGTCTCGCCAAGAACCTCGAAGACCTGATCCTGCGCGAAGGTCCCGACACGATCGCCGCCTTCATCGCTGAACCGGTGATGGGCGCCGGTGGCGTCATCGTTCCGCCGCGCACGTACTTCGAGAAGATCCAGGAGGTTCTACAGCGCTACGACATCCTGATGATCGCCGACGAGGTGATCTGCGGCTTCGGGCGCACTGGCAACTGGTTCGGCACGCAGACCTTCAACATCAAGCCGGACTCGATCTCGATGGCGAAAGCCATCACATCTGCCTACATGCCGCTCGGTGCCATCACGGTGAGCGAGCCGGTGTATCAGGCGATGGTCGAAGAGAGCAAGAAGCTCGGCGTCTTCGCCCACGGCTTCACCTACTCCGGCCACCCCGTTTCCTGCGCCGTCGCCGTGAAGACGCTCGAAATCTACGAGCGCATCAACATCGTCGGACATGTGCAGAAGGTTGCCCCGGTCTTCCAGGCGCGGCTCAATGCGCTCAACGATCATCCGCTCGTGGGCGAAACCCGCGGTGTTGGCCTCATCGCCGGCGTCGAGCTGGTGAAGAACAAGGCGACCAAGGAGAGCTTCGACGTGCGCAAGGGCGTCGGGCCGAAGGTCGTCAAGTTCGCGGAGGAGGAGGGCCTGATCTGCCGCGCCGTTGCTGGCGATACGATTGCGCTCTGCCCGCCGCTCATCATCAATGAGGACGGCATCAACGAAATGTTCGATGCGCTCGTCCGCGCGCTCAATCGGGCGGAAGAGTGGGTCAGCAAGGAAGGCCTGAGGGACTAAGGCTTTTTTTGAAATCTCTGGCCGGCGCCGGGCACCCTCTGGCGCCGGCTGCAAAAACTTCACCAACGGAACCGCGCAAACTTCTCCGATCTCAGCGAGTCGGGCATACTCCCTGCGCAACCTTAGCGAGTGGCGAGGTGCCCGATGGGTGCGGTTCGGCGGCGCGCTCGAGGCGCCCTTATTGTCGTGACGGCCACCACTTTCGCAGTGTTGTCTGTCGGAGCTAGTTTTGCTCAGCAGACCACGACAAAGGCACGAGCTGGCGAAAGCGGTTTCCAGCTTCGAATAGCGAGCATGAGCGCCGCCGGGGCGACGAAGGAAGCGCCAGTTGAAACCTCGTCGGCCTCCTGGCGCCACACGTTTGGCTCGGAACGTCGCGCCGAAGGAAGACGCAGACCTGTTCCCTTTTCGGCGGACGTCGTCGTACTTCAGGACGTCACGAATCTCGGGCCCGTGAAGCAAATGCTACCGGCCCGCTCATATCAGGTCATGGCCTCGCGCCAAATTCTGGAGAACGCCAAGCCGGGCCGACAGCATACGGAGGTGGCGACCACCGCCATTGCTGTTAATAAGAGCGGGGGTTTAAGAGCGGTCACTCAGGAGCACCTTCTTGAGATGGCCGAACCGCCGGCAGGGACACCGCATCCTTTGTCAGCGGCCCTCGCGGTAAAGCTGCGACGCGGCAGCGGCTCGTTTTGGATAATGACGCTTGACGTATCACCCTGTCCGGCCAGCGCCGCAAAAGACGACGCACACTGCGCAGTCGCGAAGCGGCAGCTCGATCTGCTGGATGCCTGGGTTTCCGCCAAACTTGCCGCCGGAGAGACGATCATCGTTGCAGGTCGGCTCCATAAGATGCTCGAAACCGAGAGTCTTCCAGGGACACTCGACAGGCTGGCTCGACTTGCCCGAGCCCCGCAAATTTCAGAGACCTGTGAAGACGTGAATGGAAGCGTCGCCCGGAGCTACATCCTCGTGGGCGCCAAACCGGTGTCGGGCGAGAATGTTAAGTTTGAGGCTCACGCCGCGCCGGTCGACGACCACAAGCCCGAAATGGGCTGCGCTCTCGTCGCTGACGTGCGTTTCTAGGCCGAAAACCAATTATTTCAGCCGGCCCCAAGTCTTGAGCCGATCGACGGCTTCCTGCATGTCCGCAGTGGTCCCCGCGTAGGAAAAGCGCAGGAAACGGCGGCCGCGTGTCTCGTCGAAATCGACGCCCGGAGTCGCAGCAATCCCCACCTCCTCGAGCATCTGCTTTGCGAACGCCAGGCTGTCGTCCGTGAACCGGCTGACGTCGACGTAGAGATAGAAGGCGCCGTCCGCGGGCACGATTCGATCAAAACCCACTTTGGGCAGCTCGTTCAGAAGAAGCTCGCGGTTGGCAGCATAGACCCGCTTGTTCGCCTCCAGCTCCTCAATCCCGTCGAACGCGCCGAGCGCGGCGACCTGAGACGTCGTAGGCGGTGCAATATAGAGATTTTGCGCGAGCCGCTCGACGGTCCGAACCAACTCCGGCGGCACCACCATCCAGCCGACCCGCCAGCCGGTCATCGAGAAATACTTCGAGAAGCTGTTGATAACGACAACGCCGTCTGAGTGTTTCAGCGCTGTTTCTGCCGGCATGCCATACGTCAGGCCGTGATAGATCTCGTCCGAAATGAACCAGATCTTGCGACGCCGGCAGACGTCGAGGATTTCCTTGAGCCGCTCCGGTTCGAGCATGGTGCCGGTGGGATTGGCCGGGCTCGCAATAAGCACGCCAGCCAGCCCCTCCCGCTCACATGCTTCGTCGATCTGCGCTGCTGTCGGCATCCAGCGCGTCGACTCATTGCCTTCGAGAATTACAGGTTTCTGACCGAGCGCCGTCAGAATGTGCCGATAGCAGGGGTATCCCGGTGACGGCAGGCCCACCTTTTCATTCTTGTCGAACAGCGCAAGGAAAGTGAGCACGAATGCAGCCGACGAACCATTGGTGACTATCACGCGCTCGGGCGGAAGATCGACGCCGTACCAATCCTTGTAGTGGCGTGCGATCCGTTCGCGGAGGCTCGGCATGCCGAGGGCCAGCGTATAGCCCAGCGTCTCCTCGCGCATCGCGCGTTCGACGGCCTGTCGCGCAGCGAGTGGCGCCGGTGTACCCGGCTGGCCAACTTCCATGTGAATGACACGCCGCCCGGCCGCTTCCTGCTCGGCGGCGGCTTGCATCACGTCCATCACAATGAATGAGGCAATAGCACTGCGATCCGAAGCCGGACGTGGCATGGCGCCCGCGCGAGTTTGATCGCAGCTGCTCGTCATTCTGCATCTCCTTAGTTTTTGTGGAAGCTGAAGCCCGTGGCTGCCGCCATGCTGCCGCCGCATTGCCACGATGAAACCCGAGTGGCTAGGCTCGCTCCAGTCGCCATTTGAGCGCACCTTGGTAGACTGGCCTATAGTTGCGAGCAGAAGCCCTGCCAGCCCGCAAATTTCTGGGTGGAAGCAGGCTCGGGAAGCCCAAGGAAACGAGCGAGAGATCTGAAGACATGCTGCAGATCCTGAAGATCGGCCGACGTGCGCACGCGGTTACCAGCCTGGCCGCGGCAGCCTTCATCGCATTCCTCTGTCTGTGCAGCGCGATCAGACCTGCAGCGGCCCAGGGTATTCCGCTCATACGGGACACCGAGATCGAAAACCTGCTCAATGACTATGCTCGACCGATCTTCAGAGCCGCCGGTCTCGGCGAAGGGCGCGTGGCTGTCCGAATCGTCCGCAGTGAGATCTTCAACGCGTTCGTGCTCGACGGCCGAAACGTCTTCGTCCATACGGGCGCGCTCATGCAGTCGGATACGCCCAACCAGATCATCGGCGTGATCGCCCACGAGGCGGGACACATCGCGGGGGGGCACATGGCCGCGCTTCGGTCGCGCATCGCCCGGGACCAGACCAAGGCGCTGCTCATGCGCATTCTGGGGTTGGGTGTTGCGATTGCGACGGGTGCCGGCGAAGCTGTTTTCGCAGGCGAGGAGCTCATTATTCGCTCGCTTCTTGCCGAGCGCCGTTCGCAGGAAGCCGCGGCAGACCAGGCGGCCCTCCGCTATCTCAACGCCACCCGCCAGTCAGGGCGGGGCATGCTGGAAACGTTCGAGCGGTTTGCACAGCAAGAGTTCGTCTCCGACGCCCACAAGGATCCGTTCGTCCGTAGCCACCCTGTCGCGACCGACCGTCTGGCGCGGCTTCGCACGCTTGTCGAGAGCAGCCCCTACTACAACGTCAAAGATCCTCCGCAGCTTCAGCTCCGCCACGACATGATGCGGGCCAAGCTCGCGGGCTACCTCGAACGCCCGCAGGTCGTCTTCAACCGTTATCCGCGCTCGGACAATTCCCTACCCGCCAGATATGCGCGTGCGATCGCAACGTTCATGCAGGGCGGCCCCCAGGCGCTGCCCTCCGCACTCGCACAGGTGGACGCGCTCATCCGGGAGAAGCCGGACAACCCCTATTTCTATGAGCTGAAGGGAGATTTCCTCACCCGTGCGGGGCGCCCCCAGGAGGCGATTGCTCCGCTGCGACAGGCGCTCAAACTGTCCAACGGGGCGAGCCTGATCCGCGTCGCTCTTGCCTCTGCGCTGCTGGCATCGAACAACCCCGGTGTTGTACAGGAAGCGGTCGACCACTTGCGCAAATCAGTGGTCGAGGACGAGAACCCTCGGGCGTTCCGCTCCCTCGGCGATGCGTACTATCGGCTTGGCAGGCAGGCGGAGGCCGATGCGGCAATTGCGCAAGCTTATTTCCTCGAGGGGAACATCAAGCAGGCGCAGACTTTCGCTCAGCGGGCCAAGCGCGCGTTGCGTCAGGGATCACCCACGTGGCTGAAGATGGACGACATCATCAACTATAAACCGAGCGGCGATCTGTAGGCGTTGTCTGATCGTGCAATGTGCTAAGACCCTGCTGATCGCTTCGCGCAAACAAGGACCTGTTCACATGTCACAGACGAAATCGGCCAAGCTCATGCGCGCCCTGACCAGGCCAAAAGGCGCTGTCGCCGGAGCTCTGGCGCTTTTCACTCTCGCCTTTACCGCGGTCGGAACAGGTCCTGCCGTTTCGACCGGCTCGTCGTTCAAGGTTGCGCAAGCGACGGACACGTTCTCGGCCGAGCAGAAAAAGGCCATCGAGGGGATCGTCAGGGACTACCTGCTCAACAATCCGGAAATTCTGCTCGAAGTCAGCAGGGAGCTCGAGAAGCGGCAGACGGCTATGCAGGCCGCCGAACAGAAGCGCTTCATCCTGGAAAACCGGAAGGCGATTTTCTCGTCGCCGCACGATTTCGTCTTCGGCAACCCGAATGGCGACATCACAGTCGTCGAGTTCTTCGACTACAACTGCCCCTGGTGCAAGCGCGCGCTGGACGAGCTCATCAAGCTCACCAAGGCCGACCCCAATGTGAAGATCATCCTTAAGGAGTTCCCGATCTTCGGCGAGAACTCGCTTTTCACAGCGAAGGCGGCCATGGCCTCCATGAAACAGGGCAAGTACCTGGAGTTTCACATGGCCCTCATGAAGGAGCGCCAGGTGACCAAGGACAATGTCTTCAAGATCGCTGAAAAGGTCGGCCTCGATGTCGCCAAGCTCAAGGCGGACATGGAAAATCCGGACTTCGACGCTGCGCTGAAGACAACGTCGGAGATCGCGCAGGCCCTCGGCATTGAAGGCACGCCGGGCTTCATCGTCGATGCCAAGGTGAACGTCGGTTTTGTGCCGATGGAGGGGCTGGTCCAGCTTGTGGGAGAAGCGCGTAAGGCGGGCTGCCAAGTCTGCTGAGCGGCTGGAGAATCCCGTGCGTTGTCAAGGGGGGATGCTTCCTCCCCTGCGCGAAAGCTGATAAACGGGCCGCAGCCAACACTCCTGCGGCCCGCTTCTCTGAGCCGCGAGCTTCGGCGGCGGCACAATCGAACCGGTCAACCAATGGCAAAGCCCGTTTACGTACTCAACGGACCCAACCTGAACATGCTCGGCTTGCGCGAGCCGACGATCTATGGGGCTGAGACGCTTGACGATGTGAAGCGGCGCACGGAGGCGCGGGCTGCGCAGCTGGGACTCGAGGTCGATTTCCGCCAGTCCAATTTCGAGGGCGAGCTTGTCACCTGGATTCAGCAGGCACGCACGGAAGCCAGCGGCATCATTCTTAACGCGGGAGCCTACACGCACACCTCAATCGCCCTGATGGACGCGATTCACGCGGCAGAGCTTCCTACCATCGAGGTACATTTGTCCAACGTCTTTCGGCGCGAGGGATTTCGTCATCACTCGTACATCTCGCTTGCCGCCCGCGGCGTGATCTGCGGCTTTGGGCCGAAGGTGTACGAGCTTGCGCTCGAGGCGATGGCGGACATTCTGCAACAACAATCGTCGGCAAAAGGCTGAGCGAACGAAGTTCACGAAGCTCAAGCGGACGGGGAAGAACGGCGGAACAGACGAGCATGTCGAAGGACCAGAAAGATCAGCGGGACCGGGGCAACTCCGAACAGCAGT
>PKEY01000025.1 GCA_002919265.1 Hyphomicrobiaceae bacterium
CCCCACGATTCTGCGCCGCGGCGCGACCTGGTTCGCGAGCCTGGGCAAGCCAAACAACACCGGTACCAAGCTCTTCCAGATTTCCGGCCACGTCGAGCGGCCTTGTGTGGTCGAAGAGGAAATGGGCATCCCGCTCCGTCAGCTCATCGAGGAACATGCGGGCGGCGTCCGCGGTGGATGGAACAATCTCTTGGCTGTCATTCCCGGCGGTTCGTCCATGCCGCTCTTGCCAGCGTCCATGTGCGATGACCTGACGATGGACTTCGACTCGCTGCAGAAGCTGAAGTCCGGCCTCGGCACCGCCGCCATCATCGTGATGGACAAGTCCACCGACATCGTGAAGGCGATCACCCGCATCGCGTACTTCTACAAGCACGAGAGCTGCGGCCAGTGCACGCCCTGCCGCGAAGGCACGGGTTGGATGTGGCGTGTGCTCGATCGCATGTCGCGGGGCGAGGCGCAGAAGCACGAGATCGACCTGCTATTCGACGTCACCAAGCAGATCGAAGGCCACACCATCTGCGCATTCGGCGATGCGGCGGCTTGGCCCGTGCAGGGCCTGATCCGGCACTTCCGGCATGAGATAGAAGCCCGTATCGACCGCTATCAGGCGGCGAATCAGCAGCGGGTCGCGGCGGAGTGATATAGATGCCGAAACAACTCATCATCGACGGGCAGCTCATCGAGGTCGATGACGGCCTCACGCTGATCCAGGCCTGCGAGCAGGCGGGCGTGACCATCCCGCGGTTCTGCTACCACGAGCGCCTGTCGATCGCGGGCAACTGCCGCATGTGCCTTGTTGAGGTCGTCGGCATGCCGAAGCCCGTCGCGTCCTGCGCGATGGGTGTGAGTGATTTGCCGCCGAACAAGGATGGCAGCCCGAAGGAGATCAAGACCAACTCGCCGATGATCAAGAAGGCGCGCGAGGGGGTTCTGGAGTTCCTGCTGATCAATCACCCGCTTGACTGCCCTATCTGCGATCAGGGCGGTGAGTGCGACCTGCAGGATCAGACGCTCGTCTACGGGCCGGGCGGCTCACGCTTCAAGGAGAACAAGCGCGCGGTCGAGGAGAAATACCTGGGCCCGCTCATCCGCACGTACATGAACCGCTGCATCCACTGCACGCGGTGCGTTCGTTTCATGACCGAAGTCGCGGGTGTGCCGGAGCTCGGGGCCATCGGCCGCGGCGAGGACATGGAGATTACCACGTATCTCCAGAAGGGCATCCTCTCGGAAGTTTCGGCCAACGTGGCCGATCTCTGCCCGGTCGGTGCACTGACGCATCGGCCCTGGTCGTTCACCGCGCGTCCGTGGGAGCTGCGCAAGACGGAATCCATCGACGTGATGGATGCGCTGGGCTCCGCCATTCGTGTGGATGCGCGCGGCCGCGATGTAATGCGCATTCTGCCGCGCAACAATGACGACGTGAATGAGGAGTGGATCTCCGACAAGTCGCGGCACGTGCCGGACGGCCTGCGCACGCAGCGTCTCGATCAACCCTATGCAAAGAAGAATGGCCGCTTCGAGCCGGTGAGCTGGGAGGAGGCTCTGCGGATCGCGGCTGAAAGGCTGACCACTGCAAAGCCGGAGCGCATTGGTGCGATTGCCGGCGATTTGGCGGCCGCCGAAGAGATGTTCGCGCTGAAAGACCTGATGCGCAGGCTCGGCGTCACCAATCTCGACTGCCGTCAGTACGGCGAGCATCTCGATCCCGCGCTCGGCCGCAGCAGCTACCTCTTCAACTCGACGGTCAACGGAATCGAGGAGGCTGACGCGCTTCTGATCGTCGGCTCCAATCCGCGCATCGAGTGTGCGGTGCTCAATACGCGCATTTTGAAGCGTTACCGTCGTGGTGGCTTCAAGATCGGTGTGATTGGCGAGAAGGTCGACCTGACCTATCCGTATGAGCACCTCGGGACCGGTGCCCAGACACTGGCGGAGGTTGCGTCGGGCCGGCACTCCTTCACGCAGGTTATGGCCGACGCTCAGCGACCAATGGTGATCGTTGGCAGCGGGGCGATTTCGCGCGCCGATGGCGCGGCGGTGCTGGCGCTCGCTGCTCAGGTCGCCCTCAAGGCCATGGAGAACAAGGCGTCGGAGTGGAACGGGTTCAACATCCTCCACGTGGCGGCCGGACGTGTCGCAGGCCTTGACCTCGGCTTCGTGCCGGGCGCTGGAGGCCGCGGCTTGCTCGACATGCTTAAGGGCGACATGGAGGTCCTGTATCTGCTCGGCGCGGATGAGCTCGACTTCGACGCCCTTGGCAACGCATTCGTGATCTACCAGGGCTCGCACGGCGATCGCGGTGCGCATCGCGCCGACCTTATCCTTCCGGCGGCTGCCTATACGGAGAAGAGCGGGACCTACGTGAACCTGGAAGGCCGCGCGCAAATGACGAACCGGGCCGTGTTCCCGCCTGGCGAGGCGAAGGAGGACTGGACGATCATCCGTGCGCTGTCGCCGATGGTCGGCCACAAGCTGCCTTACGACGATCTTCAGGCGTTGCGCGCTGCCATGTACAAGGAAGCGCCGGCGCTGATGCGGATCGGCGCAGTGAGGCCCGAGGGCCTCGACGGCGTGAAGGCTTTGGCGAAGCGGACCGGTTCGACCGGCACCGCGCCGTTCAAGTCGATTGTGAAGGACTTCTATCTGACTAACCCGATTGCCCGCGCATCCGCGATCATGGCGGAGCTGAGCCGGTTGAAGGCTCTGGCCGAGTCGGAGCGTGCGGTCGAGGCGGCGGAATAGGGCTCTGCTGATGTCGGCATCTGAACTCTGGTGGAACTACGGCTGGCCGGTAGCCATCATTTTGGGCCAGAGCCTTTTGCTGCTCGTCGGCCTTCTGCTCGTGATCGCCTACTTGCTGCTCATGGATCGCAAGGTCTGGGCTGCTGTGCAGCTTCGGCGCGGCCCGAACGTGGTGGGTCCGTTCGGTTTGCTGCAGTCGTTCGCCGACTTGCTCAAGTTCGTCTTCAAGGAGCCGATCATTCCGTCGGGCGCCGAAAAGGCAGTGTTCCTGCTGGCGCCCCTGGCAACGGCGACATTCGCGCTTGCGGCCTGGGCGGTTATCCCGCTCGCCGAGACCGATTGGGGCCGCTGGGTTATTGCAGACCTCAACGTCGGCATTCTCTACATCCTCGCGATCTCGTCGCTCGGCGTTTACGGCATCATCATGGGCGGCTGGGCGTCGAACTCGAAGTATCCGTTCATGGGTTCGCTGCGCTCGGCCGCGCAGATGATCTCCTACGAAGTCTCCATCGGCTTCGTGCTCATCACGGTGCTGCTGCTGGTCGGCTCGCTGAACCTGACCGACATTGTCAACTCCCAGCGGAGCGGCATCGGCTCGGCCATCGGGTTGCCGAACTCGTTCCTCGACTGGAACTGGCTCGTTCTCTTCCCGATGTTCGTCGTGTTCTTCATCTCGGCCCTGGCCGAGACCAATCGCCCGCCCTTCGACCTGCCGGAGGCTGAGTCGGAGCTAGTGGCCGGCTACATGGTGGAGTACTCCTCGACGCCGTACCTCCTGTTCATGCTCGGCGAGTACGTGGCAATCACGACCATGTGCGCGCTGACGACGATCCTGTTCCTCGGCGGCTGGCTCCCGCCGATTGACATTGCACCCTTCACTTGGGTGCCGGGGATCATCTGGTTTTTGATCAAGCTGGTCCTCGTATTCTTCATGTTCGCCATGGTGAAGGCGATGGTGCCGCGCTACCGCTATGACCAACTCATGCGCCTCGGCTGGAAGGTGTTCCTGCCGCTGTCGCTGGTGATGGTGGTCGTGGTGGCCGGTGTCCTGCACTTTGGCGGCCTCGCGCCGTAAGGCCGGAGTGAACGCAATGGCATCACTGGCACAAGCGATTAAGGCAGGGTTTCTGGCAGAGTTCGTCTCTGCGTTCTTCCTGAGCATGCGCTACTTCTTCGCCCCTAAGGCGACAGTGAACTACCCCTATGAGAAGGGGCCGCTCAGCCCGCGCTTCCGTGGCGAACACGCCTTGCGCCGTTATCCCAACGGGGAGGAGCGCTGCATCGCGTGCAAGCTTTGCGAGGCGATTTGCCCGGCCTACGCGATCACGATCGAGGCAGGTCCACGCCGTAACGACGGAACGCGGCGCACGACGCGCTACGACATCGACATGGTGAAGTGCATTTACTGCGGCCTGTGCCAGGAGGCCTGCCCGGTCGATGCCATCGTGGAAGGCCCGAATTTCGAGTTCGCCACCGAGACCCGCGAGGAGCTGCTCTACCAGAAGGAGCGCCTACTCGAGAACGGCGACCGGTGGGAGCGTGTGCTGGCGAGAAACATCGCACTCGACGCCAAGTATCGTTGAGGCGAGAGAGCGGTTAGGGGGCAGGGGGCATGCGGCCAGTTCCGGAAAACGCGCCTTTTCGGCCTTGGTTTATGGCGCGGGTTGGGCTAATTGCCCGTGCGGAATCAATCGGCTCGCCTTGCTCGTTGTTTGGCCACGTAAGAGTCAAAAGCACCGGCGCCTCCCGCCGGGGGCGCTGAGGATCGGACGGAAAGCACATGGGCGTCTCGGCTTTCTTTTTTTACGTCTTCGCGATCATGAGCGTCTTTGCGGGCGCCATGGTCATCATTGCCAAGAACCCCGTCCACGCGGTGCTCTTCCTGATCCTCGTGTTCTTCAACGCAGCGGGGCTCTTCATCCTGCTTGGCGCCGAGTTCCTGGCGATGGTGCTGGTGATCGTCTACGTCGGCGCGGTGGCGGTGCTGTTTCTCTTCGTCGTGATGATGCTCGATGTGGACTTCGCCGCGCTTCGGGCGGGCTTCATCCGCAATGCTCCGCTTGCTGCGCTGGTGGGCGGGATCGTGCTGGTCGAGCTCGTGATGGTAGTGGGCTTCGCCTACATCCAGCCGGAGGTCGCCGGCGTGGCCGCTGCACCGTTCCCCTCGCTCGGCTCGGGCATCACGAACACCGAGGCGCTGGGGCGGCTCATCTACACGCGCTACGTCTTCTTCTTCCAGGGAGCGGGCCTCATTCTGCTTCTCGCGATGATCGGCGCGATCGTGCTGACGTTGCGGCACAAGCCGGGCGTGAAGCGTCAGTCCATCGCCGCGCAGAATGCACGCACCGTCCAGACGGCTATCGAGATCGTGAAGGTTGAGCCCGGCCAGGCCATCGTGCCGTCGGGGGAGACACGGGGCTGAACGAGGGGATCGGGACACAATGGAACTCGCCGCGGTCGGACTCGGCCATTACCTGACAGTCGCAGCGATCCTGTTCACGCTCGGCATCTTCGGAATCTTCCTGAACCGGAAGAACGTCATCATCATGCTGATGTCGATTGAGCTGATGCTGCTCTCGGTCAACATCAACCTGGTGGCGTTCTCCCATTTCCTGTCCGACCTGGTGGGGCAGGTTTTCACGCTGTTCGTGCTGACCGTCGCGGCGGCCGAGGCAGCGATCGGTCTTGCCATCGTCGTCGTCTTCTTCCGCAACCGCGGCTCCATCGCGGTCGACGACGTCAACATGATGAAGGGCTGAGGGGAGCGCAAATGGATCGCAGCCTACGGAACGAGGCAACTCTCTCCAGCTGCCGCAAAGCAATTGGGAAGGTGGCGCGGTGATGTATCAGGCCATCGTTTTTCTGCCGCTCATCGGCGCCATTATCGCCGGGTTTTTCGGCCGCGCCATCGGGACACGCCCAACCGAGATTTTGACGACAGCGTTCGTCGGTATCGCGGCGGTGCTGTCGTGGATCGCCTTCTTCCAGGTGGGCTTTGGCGGCGAGGTCGTGAAGGTTCCGGTCGCCCGCTGGATCACCTCCGGAGAGCTCGACGCCTCCTGGGCCTTCCGTATCGACACCCTCACCGTCGTCATGCTGGTCGTTGTCACGACGGTGTCGTCGCTCGTCCATCTCTACTCGATCGGCTACATGCACGAGGACGAGAGCCGGGAGCGCTTCTTCTCCTATCTCTCGCTCTTCACCTTCGCCATGTTGATGCTGGTGACGAGCGACAACCTCGTCCAGATGTTCTTCGGCTGGGAGGGCGTCGGCCTCGCGAGCTATCTGCTCATCGGCTTCTGGTACACGCGGCCATCGGCCAGCGCCGCTGCGATCAAAGCCTTCGTCGTCAACCGCGTTGGTGACTTCGGTTTCGCCCTCGGCATCTTCGGCACCTTTTATGTGTTCCAGACGGTGCAGTTAGATGCCATCTTCGCCGCTGCGCCGGGCTTTGCCGGGAAGTCGATGGAGTTCCTGGGCTACCAGGTCGACATCCTCACAGTGCTCTGCTTCCTGCTATTCATCGGCGCCATGGGCAAGTCGGCGCAGTTCCTGCTGCACACCTGGTTGCCGGACGCGATGGAAGGTCCGACGCCTGTCTCCGCCCTTATTCACGCGGCGACCATGGTCACGGCCGGCGTGTTCATGGTGGCGCGGCTGTCCCCGATGTTCGAGTATGCCCCGACGACCCTGCAGTTCGTGACGCTGATTGGCGCGGTGACCGCCTTTTTCGCTGCGACTGTCGGGCTGGTGCAGAACGACATCAAGCGCGTCATTGCGTATTCGACCTGTTCCCAGCTCGGCTACATGTTCGTGGCCTGCGGCGTTGGTGCCTATTCTGCCGGCATCTTCCACCTGTTCACGCACGCCTTCTTCAAGGCGCTGCTGTTCCTTGGTGCCGGCTCCGTTATCCACGCCATGCACCATGAGCAGGACATGCGCCACATGGGCGGGCTGGCGAACCGTATCCCGATCACCTGGGCGATGATGCTCATCGGCACGCTCGCGCTGACGGGCGTGGGCATCCCGCATCTCATCGGGTTTGCTGGCTTCCATTCGAAGGATGCCATAGTCGAGGCCGCGTGGGCGGCGGGCACGCCAAGCAACTATGCCTTCTGGCTGCTGGTGATCGCCGCGCTGATGACGTCGTTCTATTCGTGGCGCCTGTTCTTCATGACCTTCTACGGCGAGCCGCGCTGGCAGCACGCTCACGGCCATGACGATCATCATCACGAGCCACACGAGAGCCCGCCGGTGATGCTGGTTCCGCTGTTTGTGCTTGCGGTTGGCGCAGTGGCCTCCGGCTTCGCCTTCAGCAAGTATTTCATCGGCAGCGGTTACGCTGAGTTCTGGGGCCGCGCGCTCTTCACCGCGCCGGGCAACCACATCCTCGAGGAAATGCATCACGTCCCGTTGTGGGTCGCATGGTCGGCCACGATCGCCATGCTGATCGGATTCGGCATCGCGTGGCTCTACTACATGTCGGCCACGTGGTTGCCGGCTGCGACGGCCCAGATGTTCCGTCCGCTCTACAACTTCCTGCTCAACGCCTGGTACTTCGATGCGCTTTATGACCGCCTGTTCGTGCGGCCTGCGTTCTGGCTCGGGCGGCTGCTCTGGAAGGGCGGCGACGGAGCAATCATCGACGGTCTTGGGCCTGACGGTGTGTCCGCCAGAGTGCTCGACACCACGGCTCGGGTGATCCGCCTGCAGACCGGTTACCTCTATCACTACGCCTTCGTGATGCTGATCGGCGTAGCGATCATCCTGACAGTCTTCATGTTCACGGGCGGGCAGCCGCTATGAACGTCGCCAACGCACCTCTTCTTTCTCTCGTCACCTTCCTGCCCCTCGTCGGCGTGGCGTTCATCGCCTTTCTGCCGCGCGATGCAGTTCAGAACGCGCGTTACATCGCGCTTTGGACGACGCTTGTCACTTTCGCCGTATCGCTGCTGATCTGGATCAACTTCGATACGACGACGGCGAACTTCCAGTTTGTCGAAGAGCGGCCCTGGCTCGGCGTGTTCACGTACAGGGTGGGGGTGGACGGCATTTCGATGTTGTTCGTCATCCTGACGACATTCCTGATGCCGCTCTGCATCCTCGCGAGCTGGGAAAGCGTCGAGACCCGCGTCAAGGAATACATGATGGCATTCCTTGTCATGGAGACGCTGATGGTCGGCGTCTTCTGCGCGCTGGATCTCGTGCTCTTCTACCTGTTCTTCGAGGCGAGCCTCATTCCGATGTTCATCATCATCGGCGTTTGGGGCGGTCCGCGGCGCGTCTACGCCAGCTTCAAGTTTTTCCTCTACACGCTGCTCGGTTCGCTCCTGATGCTGCTCGCCATGATGGCGATGTACTGGCACGCCGGAACCACCAACGTCATCACGCTGCTCAGCACGAAGTTTCCGGCTGAGATGCAGTGGTGGCTGTGGCTTGCTTTCTTCGCCTCCTTCGCGGTGAAGCTGCCGATGTGGCCGGTGCACACGTGGTTGCCGGACGCGCACGTCGAGGCGCCAACGGCGGGCTCCGTGATCCTGGCGGCCATTCTGCTGAAGATGGGCGGCTACGGCTTCCTGCGGTTCTCCGTGCCCATGTTCCCGATTGCGAGCCAGGAGCTTGCCCCGCTCGTGTTCGCGCTCTCCGTTATTGCCATCATCTACACGTCGCTGGTGGCGTTGGCCCAGGAGGACGTGAAGAAGCTGATCGCCTATTCGTCCGTGGCCCACATGGGCTTCGTGACCATGGGCATCTTCACCTTCACGGTGCAGGGTATCGACGGCGCGATTTTCCAGATGCTTTCGCACGGCATCGTGTCAGCCGCGCTGTTCCTTTGCGTCGGCGTCATTTACGACCGTATGCATACGCGCGAAATCGCGGCCTACGGCGGGCTCGTCAATCGCATGCCGATCTATGCGTTCTGCTTCATGGTCTTCACCATGGCGAACGTCGGCCTGCCGGGGACGAGCGGCTTCATCGGTGAGTTCCTGACGCTGCTTGCCGCATTCAAGACCAATACCTGGGTGGCGTTCCTTGCCACCACGAGTGTGGTCCTGTCCGCGTCCTACATGCTCTACCTCTACCGGCGCGTGATCTTCGGGGCGCTTGAGAAGGCGAGCTTGAAGGCGATCACCGACATGACGCCGCGCGAGATCATCGTCATGGCCCCGCTCGTCATTCTCACGATTTTGTTCGGCTTCTATCCGGCGCCGATCCTCGATGTGACGGCCGCCTCGGTGAAGGCGCTGGTTCAGAACTACGAGGCCGCAATCAATACCGCCGCTGCGGCGCTTGCACGCTAGCGCGCAGGAGACGTTTACATGAGCCAAATCGCCAGCCTCGCACCACTGTTTCCCGAATTGACCCTCGCCATCGGGGCGATGGTCCTGCTCATGATCGGCGTCTTTCGTCCGGAGACGGACGAAGCAGGGCGTGCCGTCGGCTGGCTCGCCATTCTGGTGCTGGTGCTTGCGGGTGCCATGGTGGTCCTGCAGCCTGCCGAAGCAATGCAGATGTTCGAGGGCGCGTTCGTGGTCGACGGCTTCGCGCGCCTGATGAAGCTGCTGGTGCTCGGCGGCTCTGCGATCGCGCTGCTGCTGGCTTTCGACGATCTCACCGACATCCGGCAGATGAAGTTTGAGTATCCGGTGCTCATCCTGCTGTCCGTCACCGGAATGCTGGTGATGATCTCGGCCGGCGACCTCATCTCGCTCTATCTCGGCCTCGAGATGCAGAGCCTGGCGGCCTACGTCTTGGCCTCGTACCGGCGTGACCAGGTGCGTTCGAGCGAGGCTGGCCTCAAGTATTTCGTGCTCGGCTCGCTGGCCTCCGGCATGCTGCTTTACGGTGCGTCGCTGGTCTACGGGTTCACCGGGTCGACGAGCTTCGCGACCATCGCCAGCGCCGCTTCCGAAGGCGGATCCGCAAACATTGGGCTTATCTTTGGCCTGGTGTTTGTGCTGGTTGGTATCGCCTTCAAGATTTCGGCCGTGCCGTTCCATATGTGGACGCCGGACGTTTACGAAGGTGCGCCAACGCCGGTCGTCGCGTTCTTCGCCTCGGCCACCAAGGTGGCGTCGATGGCGCTACTCATCCGGCTGATCTTCAACGCCTTCCCCGGCATGACGCCGCAGTGGCAGCAGATAATCGTGTTCCTCGCCATCGCGTCGATGCTGCTCGGCTCGTTCGCCGCCATTGGCCAGCAGAACATCAAGCGCCTGATGGCTTACTCGTCCATCGGCCACGTGGGCTTCGCGCTGGTCGGGCTTGCGGCCGCCTCGCAGGAGGGAACGCAGGGCGTCATCCTCTATATGGCCATCTACCTCGTCATGACGCTCGGCGTATTCGCCTGCATTTCCGCCATGCGCCGCAGTGATGGGCCGACGGAGGATATCAGCGATCTCGCTGGCCTGGCGCAGCATAATCTGCCGATGGCTTTCGTGTTCGGTGCGCTGATGTTCTCGCTCGCGGGCATCCCGCCGTTCGCCGGCTTCTTCGCCAAGTTCTACGTCTTCCTCGCAGCCATCAATGCGGGGCTTTACACGCTGACGGTGATCGCCGTGCTCGCGAGCGTCATAGCCGCCTACTACTACCTGCGCATCGTCAAGGTGATTTTCTTCGACGAGCCGAAGGAGGCGTTCCTGCCGGTGCGCAGCAAGGCCGGCGTCGTCATGACGGTTTCGGCGATCCTGATGCTGTTCGCGTTCATCGTGCCCTATCTGCCGGCCTCGCTCATTAGCGTCGCTGATGCGGCGGCTGCCAGCTTCCGGTACTGACGGGGCCGATGCCGCCAGACACGCCAACCCTTCCTTCTGGTTACCGGCTCCTGGCTTTCGACGAGATCGGTTCGACCAACGCCGAGGGGATGCGGTTGGCAGGGGCGGGTGAATGCGGCCCGCTGTGGATCTGGGCGAAAACGCAGACATTGGGACGCGGCCGCTCGGGCCGCTCCTGGATCTCGGTGCCAGGCAATCTTTATGCGAGCTTGCTCATTCGGCTCGACTGCGCGCCGACGGTTCTTCACCAGCTTTCATTCGTCGCCGGGGTCGCGACCTACGACGCCATCCGGGCGGCGGGTTCGGCTGCGGGGAAGGAGATCAACTCGCTTCGTCTCAAGTGGCCCAACGATGTCCTCATTGAGGACGCAAAACTTGCGGGAATTCTGCTGGAGAGCACGACCCAGCCTGGTGCCTCAGGCGCATCAATCGCGGTGATCGGTATAGGGATCAATTTGGCGGGCCATCCCGAGGGCATCGGCCGCGCCGTGACCCACCTCGCCGCGCATGGCATTTCGATCTCGCCAGCGGCCATGCTGCAGCACCTGGCAACAGCCATGAACGATTGGCTGAAGCGCTGGGACAACGGTGTGGGCTTTCCGCTGCTTCGCGAGGCATGGCTGCAACGTGCCGGCATCGCCGGAGAGCAAATGACAATCAATACGGGCCGCGAGACTGTGGAGGGGAGCTTTATCGGGATCGACGCACAAGGAGCGCTCGTTCTACGTGATGTTTGCGGCGTCGAGCGCCGCTTCACCTACGGGGACGTGACCTTGGGAATGGCAACGGGCGCGAGTGGCAGGCGATGACGGAGTTTCGGCAGGTAGCTTCCCGCAGGGCGTCCCGCGACGATGAGGTCGTATTCGTGGGCCTCGGCGGCCTCGGCGAAATCGGCCTCAACGTCTACCTCTACGGCATTGGCCCGGAGCATGCCCGCCAGTGGCTCATGGTCGACCTTGGGCTGACGTTCGCCGAGGAAAACGAGCCAGGCATCGAGCTGGTGCTCCCGGATCTGCGCTTCATCGAGGAGGAGCGCAGCTCGCTCGCAGGCATCATCCTGACGCATGCGCACGAGGATCACTTCGGTGCCGTCATCGACCTCTGGCCGCGTTTGCGCGCTCCCATCTACGCGACCCCATTCACAGCCGGAATGCTGCGCTCCAAGATGGTCGAAGAGGGAGTGCGGGAGAATATTCCGATCACGGTCGTCGAAATGGGCTCGCGCTTCAAGGTTGGGCCGTTCGACGTCGAATTGGTGACGATGGCCCACTCCATTCCCGAGCCGTCGGGCGTGGCCATCCGCACGCCACACGGGATCATCTTCCATACCGCGGACTGGAAACTCGACCGTACACCGCTTGTCGGCGATCCAACCGACGAAGAGAAAATTCGCAGATTGGCCGAGGAAGGCGTGCGAGCGCTCGTCTGCGACTCCACGAACGCCTTTCGCGAGGGGCGGTCGCCATCCGAGACAGAAGTCGCAGAATCGCTGACGAAGATCATCGCTGGCGCCACGCGCCGGGTGGCAGTAACGACGTTTGCGTCCAACGTGGCACGCATTCGGGCCGTTGCGGATGCCGCGAAGGCAACACGGCGCCATTTGGTCGTGGCCGGCCGCGCGCTGCACCGGGTGATTCAGGTCGCAATGGACACCGGCTACCTGCCCGAGGACTTTCACTATCTCGACCAGGATCAGTTCGGCTACCTCGAGCCGGATGAGGTGCTTCTGCTGTGCACCGGCAGCCAAGGCGAGTCCCGCGCTGCGCTTGCCCGTATCGCCGATGGCGAGCATCCCGATATCCAGCTCGGGCAGGGGGATATGGTCATTTTTTCCGCCCGCACGATCCCCGGGAATGAGAAGGCGGTCACGCGGGTGCAGAATAACCTCGCGCTCCTCGGCGTGGATGTTATCACCGACGCAGACGCTCTCGTGCATGTTACCGGGCATCCGCGCCGCGAAGAGCTGAAGGAGATGTACGCGTGGCTCAAGCCGGCCGTTGCGGTTCCCATGCACGGGGAGGCGCGCCACCTGAAAGAGCATGCGTGGCTCGCAAAGGCCGCCGGGGTTCTTGACGTCCATGCGCTCCGAAACGGGCAGATGATCCGGCTCGCGCCGGATCCTGTGGCGATCATCGACGACGTGCCCGTCGGGCGCGTTTACCGGGATGGCCGCCTCATTGTTCCGGCCGAGGGGGCCGTGCGGGAGCGCCGTAAGCTGGCATTCTCCGGCATGATTGCGGTTGCGCTGGCGCTGGGCCCGCGCGGGGAGGTGCTCTCGGAGCCCGAGATCGCGCTGGAAGGCATTCCGGCTGAAACGCGCGACGGCGAGCCCATAAGCGAGATCGTTTTCAGTGCGATAGACGGCACGCTGCAAAGCATCCCACCCCAGAGGCGGCGCGATGTGGAACTGGTGCGCGACGCTGTCCGGCGGGCGGTGCGGTCGGCGGTCGATCAGGTTTGGGGCAAGAAGCCGATCGCGAAGGTTCTGATCAGCGTCGTGGACCCGCGGCGGACGTGAGCGACGGTAGGTCCTTCGCCGTTTCGCCGATCCATCCGTTATAGTGCTCCTGAGAGGGAAAGAGGAAAGGAGCGCTGGTGATGATCGGGCGGCTCAACCATGTCGCCATTGCGGTGAAGGATCTGAAGGCGGCTTCTGCAGTCTATCGCGACACGCTGGGCGCCGAGGTTTCCGAGCCCGTGCCGCAGCCGGAGCATGGAGTGACCGTCGTCTTCGTGACCCTGCCGAATACGAAGATCGAGCTGCTGGAGCCGCTAGGGGCCGATTCCCCCATCGCCAACTTCCTGGAGCGCAATCCCGCGGGCGGCATCCACCACGTTTGCTACGAGGTGAACGATATCATCGCGGCGCGTGACAGGCTGAAGGCAGCGGGAGCAAGAGTGCTCGGGGACGGTGAGCCGAAGATCGGCGCTCACGGGAAGCCGGTGCTGTTCCTACACCCGAAAGACTTCCTGGGAACGCTCGTTGAGCTGGAGCAGGCCTGAGCCGGCCTCGAGGACAAGGCGAATGAGTCTTACGCTAGGAATCGCGGTTTATTTCATCATCTGGTGGACAGTGCTGTTCGCCGTCCTCCCGATTGGCGTGCGCACGCAGGACGAGGCGGGCGAGGTGGTGCCTGGAACGCCTGAGAGCGCGCCCGCCAAGTTCCGGCTGCTTCGCGTCGTGCTGCTCAATACGCTGATTGCGTCGATCGTCTTTGCGGGGGTGTACTTGGTTATCACCTATCGGCTGATCCCCATTGAGGATCTGCATCTGTTCGGAATCTAGCATGGGCTGACGTCCCAAGAAATCTTGCCGAACAGACCTCACGCGAGCACGCCATACACACGTCACTGATCACAAGTTTCGCGTCAGTTCATTGGGAAAGATTGCCTGCCTATCGGTGAGCGGCAGAGCTGCTGTCTCGTGCACGCCATAGGCTCAAAATAAAAGCGGAGAGCAAGGTCCCCATCCCTTGCCCTCTCGCGCTCATAATCCCCAGTTTATCTTTCCGGCGACTTGAACGCTGATCCGCCAATAGGGCGTGCCGGTTTGCTGCAGGCCGCGGAGCGCGTAGACCCCGACGAGCTCGCTGTTCTCCCTTCCCTAGACTTGGGCACAGAGCCGATCTTGCCGTCGGCTTTGGACCCGTTCCTAGACAGGAGCAACCATAATCAACTCAGATGCGCCTGTCACGGCCCTCGTGCGCCAGAGATCAAAAAATTTTGAGGCTTGCGGATGAACAGGCTGCGGAACGCGGTTCCCATCCACTTTGGAGGCATAGCCAACGGATTGCCTCTCCATCCATAAACGGCTATGCAGCGCGCCAGGACATGTGCCTGGCCCCGCGTCGTACATCGACGCGCGCCTTCAGACGAACGCAATCAGCCGGATTTCGAGCTCCCATGCGCCTATCCCGCTACTTCCTCCCGGTGCTTCGTGAGACACCCAAGGAAGCCGAGATCATTTCGCACAAGCTCATGCTTCGCGCCGGGATGATCCGGCAAGCCAGCGCGGGAATTTACTCCTGGCTACCGCTCGGCTTTCGGGTCCTGAAGAAGATCGAGGAGATCGTCCGGCAGGAGCAGAATCGGTCCGGTGCTATCGAGCTGCTGATGCCGACCATCCAGTCGGCCGACATTTGGCGCGAGTCGGGCCGCTACGAGGCCTACGGCAAGGAGATGCTGCGGTTCCTCGATCGGCACGAGCGCGAGATGCTCTATGGCCCGACCAACGAGGAGCTGATCACGCAGATCTTTCGGGATAGCGTGCGCAGCTACAAGGATCTGCCGCGTAATCTCTACCACATCCAGTGGAAGTTCCGGGACGAGATCCGGCCGCGTTTTGGCGTCATGCGCGGGCGCGAGTTCCTCATGAAGGATGCCTACTCCTTCGACCTGACGCCCGAGGATGGTCGGAAGGCGTACAACCGAATGTTCGTGGCCTATCTGCGTACGTTCGCGCGCATGGGGCTGAAGTCGATCCCCATGGCGGCAGAAACAGGTCCCATCGGTGGTGACCTGAGCCACGAGTTCATCATTCTGGCGGAGACAGGAGAAAGCCAGGTCTACTGCCACAAGGACCTTTTGGAAGGCGAGATTCCCCCTCCAGATACCGATTTCGAGGGGGATCTCGAGCCGATCGTGAAGTCGTGGACTTCGCTCTATGCGGCCACGGACGAGAAGCATGATCCCGAGCGCTTCGACCGCGAGGTGCCCAAGGACAAGCAGGTAACAGCGCGCGGCATCGAGGTCGGCCACATCTTCTTCTTCGGCACCAAGTACTCCGAGCCCATGAATTGCCGCGTGCAGGGGCCTGACGGCAAACTGATTGCGGTGCAGATGGGCTCTTACGGTGTCGGTGTTTCGCGTCTGGTAGGTGCTGTGATCGAGGCCTGTCACGACGATGCCGGAATCGTCTGGCCTGTTCCGGTGGCTCCGTTCGAGGTCGGGCTCGTGAACCTCAAGGCGGGCGATGCCGAAGCTGACGCGGCCTGCTGGAAGATCTACGAGCAGCTTGGGAACGCCGGGATCGAGGTTCTCTACGATGACACCGATGAGCGGCCGGGAGGGAAGTTCGCCACGATGGATCTCATCGGGCTGCCCTATCAGGTGATCGTCGGGCCGAAAGGGCTGAAGAGCGGCGAGGTGGAGCTCAAGCATCGCAAGAGCGGCGAGCGCGAAACGCTGTCACCGGAAGCCGTCGTCGGCCGCGTCGTCGATCTCGTGAAGAGCCAGCGGTTTCTCGCGTGAGGGGTAGTATTCCGGGTGCGTGCCAGCCTGCTGCCCAAACTCTGTGATCCAACCGGGTCGAACAACACGGGACCTTGAGCTCTAAATGGGGAGCATAGCGGCATGAGCGAATCCATCGACACGCGCCCCTTCGCGCCGTTCGAGTGGATGCTGGCGTTCCGCTATCTCCGGGCCCGACGCAAGGAAGGCTTCATCTCCGTCATCGCTGGATTTTCGTTTGTCGGCATCCTGCTTGGTGTTGCAACGCTGATTATCGTGATGGCCGTCATGAACGGCTTCCGAAATCAGCTGTTCGAGAAGATCCTCGGTATCAACGGTCACCTGGTCGTCTACAAGGACGTCGGCTCCGGTTCCTTCAGCGAGTTTGACGAGCTCAGGAAGCGCATCGTCACGGTTCCGGGCGTCAAGAACGTCGTGCCGCTCATCGAAGGCCAGGTGATGGTCTCCTCGCCCATTCAGGCGCTGGGGGCCTACGTGCGCGGGATCACCAAAGAAGGGCTCGATGCCCTACCGCTCGTTTCGGGCAACATCCTTTCAGGGACGCTTGAGAACTTCGACGACGAAGTCGGCATTGCCGTAGGCAGTCGTCTGGCCAGCGCTTTGGGTGTCCAGCTGGGCGATTCGATCACGCTTGTCGCACCGAGGGGCAATAGCACGCCGTTTGGTACGGCGCCGCGCACAAAGCCCTATCGGATTCTCGCGATTTTCGAGATGGGCATGGCGGAATACGACCGTACCATGCTGTTCATGCCGCTCGCTGAGGCGCAGAAGTATTTCTCGCGCGGCAATCAGGTCGACGTGCTCGAGGTCATCATCGACAATCCGGAACGGATCGACGAACGCATCAGGGACATCAGCAAGGTCCTCGGTGACGGCTACTCGATGGTCGATTGGCGGCAGCGCAACCAGACCTTTTTCACCGTGCTGGAGGTGGAGCGCACAGTGATGTTCATCATCCTGTCGCTGATCGTTCTGGTGGCGGCGCTCAACATCATCTCTGGCCTGATGATGCTGGTGAAGGACAAGGGGCGCGACATCGCCATTCTGCGGACAATGGGCGCGACGAAAGGGGCGATGATGCGCGTTTTCCTCATTACCGGCGCATCGATCGGCGTCGTCGGCACGTTCGCGGGGCTTATTCTCGGGATCATCTTTTGTTGGAACATCGAGTCCATCCGCCAGTTCGTGCAATGGCTTACCGGCACGACGTTGATGGATCCGACAGTCTATTATCTCTCACGCTTGCCCGCGGATATTGACGTGGGAGAGACGGCCTCCATCGTTGTGATGGCGTTGACGCTTTCCCTTCTCGCCACGCTTTATCCCTCCTGGCGGGCGTCGCGGCTCGATCCCGTCGAGGCGCTCAGATATGAATGACGGGGGCAGAGTGTACGAACTCACGCAAAGGCCGGTTTTGCAGCTCCAGAACGTCGTGCGCACCTACCGGCAGGGCAATCGCGCGGTCAAGGTGCTGACGGGCGCTTACGCGGATCTCTATCCGGGCGAGGCGGTTGCCCTGGTGGGCCCGTCCGGCGCAGGCAAGTCGACGCTTCTCCACATCGCTGGATTGCTGGAATCGCCGGATGATGGTCGCGTGATCGTTGACGGACACGACTGCTCGCGCATGTCGGACGACGAGCGGACGCGCGTTCGCCGCGGCACCATGGGGTTCGTCTATCAGTTCCACCAGCTGCTGCCTGAGTTCTCTGCGCTCGAAAATGTCGTCATTCCGCAGATGATCCGTGGTCGCTCCCGCCGCGAGGCGGAGGCGCGTGCGCGGGAGCTGCTGGCCTCCATGGGACTGGGACATCGCCTCGACCATCGGCCTGCGGAGCTGTCAGGCGGCGAGCAGCAGCGGACAGCCATCTGTCGCGCACTGGCTAATGCGCCGAAAGTGTTGCTGGCGGACGAGCCCACCGGGAACCTCGATCCGTCCACTGCGGAGCAGGTCTTTCAGGAGCTGATCGATCTCGTGGTGCGCACCGGCGTCGCCGCCCTTATTGCCACGCACAACATGGAGCTTGCGGCCCGCATGCACCGCGTGCTGCGGCTGGAAGGCGGGGTTTTGGTCGAAGTGTCACCGAGCGCGGTGGCTTGAGCACGGTCCAGCAAGGCCTTCCGCGACTTCGCCGTTTCCCGCGCTGGCACAAACGCGCGCCCTGTTGCTAAGCTTTCCGAGAAAACGCAGAAGCCCAGGAAGGGAAAGCCCTCGCCATGTCGAAACCTGAGAATGAGAGCTCGCGCGAGCAGGGCCTGCTGCAAGGTCTGCAGAACTACGGCGATCGCGATTTTTCGATCTACATGCGCCGAGCCTTCATGAAATCGATGGGCTTCTCCGCGGAGGAGTTGAGCCGCCCAGTGATCGGCATTGCGGCGACGGCGAGCCAGTTCAACCCATGCCACCGACACTTCCCCGAACTTGTCGAGGCCGTACGGCGCGGGGTGACGGCAGCCGGCGGCCTGGCGCTCACGTTCCCAACCATCTCGCTGCACGAGTCGACGCTTGCGCCGAACTCGATGAAGTTCCGCAACCTCATGGCCATGGACACGGAGGAGATGATCCGTGCCCAGCCCATGGATGCGGTGGTCCTCATCGGCGGCTGCGATAAGACGGTGCCGGCACAACTCATGGCGGCGGCGAGCGCCAGCAAGCCAGCCATCCAGCTCATAGGCGGCCCGCAGATGACCTCGCGCTACCGCGACGACCGCGTGGGCGCCTGCACGGACTGCCGCAAGTTCTGGGTGAAATATCGCGCCGGAGAAATCGGAAACGCTGAAATTGAGGCAGTCGAGAGCCGTCTGGTGACAACCGCTGGCACCTGCGCGGTTATGGGCACGGCATCGACCATGGCCGCTATCGCCGAGGCGCTAGGCATGACGTTGCCCGGGACCGCCGCCATTCCCGCCGTCCACGCAGATCGGCTGCGCGCGGCGGAAGCCACGGGGGTCGAAGCGGTCCGCCTCGCCCGTTCGCGTCTGACGCCTGACAAGATCATCACGGCCAAGTCGGTCGAGAACGCGGCGCGCGTGTTGCTGGCCCTCGGTGGCTCGACCAACGGCGTCATTCATCTGGCGGCCATCGCCGGCCGCCTTGGCATTCCACTGGACCTGCGCCGCTTCAACGAGCTTTCGGATACCACGCCCGTCCTCGCGGCCGTTAAGCCCGTCGGCAATGAGTTCTACATGGAGGACTTCTTTGCAGCTGGCGGCGTCGGCGCCGTGCTGCGGGAGCTGAAGCCGCTGCTTCATCTCGATTGCCTGACGGTGACGGGGCAAACCCTCGGCGAGCGTCTCGCGGCGGAGGCGGGCGACTACGTGGATCGCCGGGTCATCCGTTCAGCCCAGGATCCGTTGGAGCCGCACGGCGGTCTCGTCGCTCTGTTCGGCTCGCTGGCGCCTGATGGCGCGATCCTGAAGCGTTCCGCAGCGACGCCAGAGCTGTTCGAGAAAGAAGGTCGTGCTGTCGTCTTCAGCTCGCTGGACGACTTGGCGCGACGTATTGACGACCCCGATCTGGACGTCACGCCAGACGACATTTTGGTGCTCCAAAACGCCGGGCCTCGGTCGCCCTACGGCATGCCCGAAGCAGGTTTCCTCCCCATTCCGAAGAAGCTTTTGGCGCAAGGCGTGAAAGACATGGTGCGTATCTCGGATGCGCGCATGTCTGGCACCGCGTACGGCACCATCGTCCTGCACGTCGCGCCGGAGGCAGCAGCAGGGGGGCCGCTCGGCCTGGTGCGGACCGGCGACCGTATCCGCCTCAGTGTGAAAGAGCGCAGGCTGGATTTGCTCGTCTCCGAGGAAGAGCTTGCCCGGCGCCGCGCCGAGCAAGCCAATGTTCAGCCCGAGTTGCCCGCGCGCGGCTATGATCGCCTATTCCGCGAGACTGTGCTGCAGGCTCCACAAGGCTGCGACTTCGATTTTCTGACAGCGCTAGGCCGGAAATAGGCGCCTCTCGATCAACAGATCACCGCCCCATCGCGCTGGATGCCCGGCCGATGGGCAGCTGGCGCCCACGCATCAGGCAATTGCGAAAGACTTTCTCTTCGTGCACAACGCAGGCGGAGTATTTCTTGGTCAAGGGAGGGATCCATGTTCCGAACTCTCGTCGGTGCAGCCACGGCCCTGCTGCTGTCCGCCGGAGTGCTCACGGCGCAGAACTTTCCGGAGCGCGAGTTGCTCGGCGTGATCATGTGGGGCGCCGGCGGAGCGACTGACGTCGTCGCGCGCGGTGTGACGCCGGCGGTCGAGGAGGCGCTCGGCAAGCCCATCGTCATGCTGAACAAGGCGGGTGGCGCCGGCGCGATTTCCGTCGCCTACGTTCACGCGGCCCCGGCGGATGGCTACACGCTGCTCTACGGCGCGGAGAACCCGCAGCTCCACGGCGTGATGGGCCTTTCAAAGATCGATTATTCGAGCTTCTACCCGATCAACATTCTCGGCCGCGGTGTGGCCGTCGTCGTTGCGCGGAAGGACGCGCCCTGGAACAGCTTCAAGGAGCTTGTCGAGGACGCGCAGAAGCGGCCCGGCGAAATCAAGATGGCTTCCACAGGCCCCGGCGGTCTTCCGCATGTTGTGAGCGCGCTCCTCAATACGGTAGCGCCGCATAAGGTGACGGCGGTGCCGTTCGACGGCGAAGGCCCGGGGCTTACCGCTCTCCAGGGTGGCCACGTCGATTTCATGCCTGCGGGTGTCTCGGCGGCTGCGGAGCTGATCAAGGCCGGTAACGTCAAGCCTCTGGCTGTCATCGATACGCAGCCTCTTCCGGCTCTCCCGGACATCAAGCCGATTACGGAAGAATATCCGGAAATGGCGAAGTATTTGCCGTGGGGGCCGTTCTATGGCGTGTTCGTGAAAAAGGAAACGCCAGACGACGTGAAGGCAAAGCTGGTTGAGGCTTTTGCCAAGGGTGCTGAAGCCGAGTCGTTCAAGAAGCTCATGGCCGCGCGCGGTAATGTCATCATGAACATTTCTGGCGCCGAGGCCGAGGAATTCCTGAAGAAGTGGCAGTCGGTGACGACCTGGGTGCTGCACGACAGCGGCGCAACCAAAGTTTCACCGGCAGAGTTCGGAATTCCGCGTCCCTGAGTTGGGGAGAACGAGGCCTCCGGCTGATCAGCGGCCGGAGGCTTTTTATATGGGGAGAAATGGCGATGTCTGGCGATCGCATGCGTCGGCCGGGCGAACTTGTTTTCGTTGTTGCACTCGTCATTTTCAGCGCTCTCGCGCTCTGGCAGGCGTGGCTGATTTCCGGCTTCAGCTCGCCATCCTCCCCTGGCATCTTTCCGATGCTCGCAGCCGGGACGATGCTCGTCTCCGGTCTGCTGATCCTTACGGACACGGCGCGCAAGCGTCCTGACAGTGGCCTGTCGACGCTGCAGTCGTTCCTTCGCAAGATCACGCCCGGCCGGTGGATTTTGTTTGCGGCACTGATGGTCGCCTACATACTGGCGCTCGAGCCTTTTGGCTTTTTGCCGAGCACCTTCGTTTTTCTTCTCGCCAGTATCGCTCTTCTCTACCGCGGATCCATTCTCGTTACGCTTGCGGCTAGCGTCGTGGGCCTTGCGGCGATTTTCGTCGTGTTCCGCTACGTATTCGGAGTGGTGCTGCCCAAGGGGAGCCTCTTCTGATGGAAGCGGTTTCCTACTTCTTCATGGCCTGGCTGGATCCGTCGCTTCTTTTCATAGTGGCGGCGGGCACCTTCGCGGGGATCTATATCGGCGCCATTCCGGGCCTTTCGGTCACGATGGCGACGTCCATCCTGATCTCCTTCACGTTCAAGTGGAACGTCAATGATGCGCTGGCACTGATTGCGGGCGTTTATCTTGGCGGCGTTTATGGTGGATCACGCAGCGCCATCCTCCTGAACATCCCTGGGGGCCCTAGTTCGATTGCGACCAGCCTGGACGGATATCCTCTCGCCCAAAGAGGAGAGGCGGGGCAGGCCATTGGGGTCACTACCGTTGTCTCCGTCATCGGAGGGTTCGTCGGAATTCTCGCGCTTGCAACCGGCGCGCCGCTGATCTCCAGCTTCGCGCTGATGTTTGCCCCGCGCGATTACCTGCTGCTGGCAATTCTCGGTATCCTCCTTGTCGGAAGCCTCTCGGGGGACTCGCTGGCCAAGGGCATATTCGCCGGTGCCCTCGGCGTGCTGATCGGCATGGTTGGGCTCGATCCGATGACCGCGGAAGGCCGGTTCACCTTCGGCACAATCATGCTGATGGGCGGCATCCCGTACGTCGCAGCGATGATCGGCTTTTTCGGTGTTGCCGAGGTTCTGTATCAGCTGCGCTATCTCGACCTGCCGGCCGTGAAGCAGAAAATCGAGCGGGCTATTCCCTCGTGGTCGATCGTAAAAAAATATCTGCCGCTCTCCTTGAGAACGAGCATCATCGGCGTGATCGTCGGCGCTCTGCCGGGAACTGGCGGCGATATCGCTTCCCTGATGGCTTACGACCACGCTAAGCGGACGGTGCGCAATCCTTCACGGCCTTTCGGGCAGGGAGCTTACGAAGGTCTCGTCGCGCCAGAGTCCGCCAATAATGCTGCGGTCGGTGGCGCCTACATTCCGATGCTGACCCTCGGCATTCCGGGCGATGCAGTAACGGCGGTCATAATCGGCGCGCTATTTATCCACGGCCTGAAGCCGGGACCGTTGCTGTTGTCCGAAACGCCCCACCTGTTCTGGTTCACGGTAGGCTCGCTGACGCTCGCCAACATCTTCCTGCTGATCTTCGGGCTTTCGGGCGTGCGCGTCTTTTCGAAGGTTATCGAATGCCCGAAAGGCATCCTTTTGCCGCTCATCCTGGTGCTCTCGGTCGTCGGCACCTACGCGATCCAAAACAACCCTGTCGACGTCTACTGGATGCTGGGCTTCGGCATTCTCGGGTATTTCATGAAGGTCTATGGGTTCCAGGTCGCTCCAGTCATTCTGGGTGTCATCTTAGGGCCACTGATGGACGTGTCTTACCGGCGTGCGATGATCTCGGTGCGCGATGACGTAGGCATGTTCTTCCTGGAGTTTTTCACGAACCCGCTCTCGCTCATTTTGACGTTGTCGCTCTTTATGATCCTGCTCGCGCAAACGCCCATTTGGGTTCGTATCTTCGGCAAGAGAAAAGAGCAGGTCAAAATTTGAAGTGATCATTCAGAGCCTGAAGCACACCAACGGTGCTTCAGCCCGCCGCTCGACCGTCAATCAGAGAGTGTGGCTTGACGTTGTGAAAGTCACAGGTGACCTAGTTGTCACCCGATCAAGCCGCGTTTCCTGAGCAAACCTTCGACTGTCGGCAGCCGCCCTCTGAAAGCGATGTAGGCTTCGTCTTCTTTTCTCAGACCTCCGGCCGCATAGATGTACTGCTTCAACCGGCTCGCAGTTTCCGGATCGAAGACGTCCCCCGTCTCCTCGAAGGCCGAGAAGGCATCGGCATCCAATACCTCGGACCACAGATAGCTGTAGTAGCCTGCAGAATAGCCGTCGCCCGAGAAAATGTGCGCGAAGTGCGGGGTGCGGTGACGCATGACGATCTCTTTCGGCATGCCGATCCGCTCTAGCACCATTTTCTCGAAAGCAATCGGTTCTTCACCGTTATATGTTTCCGAATGAAATTCGATGTCGACAATCGCGGAGCTCAGATATTCAACGGTGGCGAAGCCCTGATTGAACGTGCTCGCTGCGCGCAGCTTTTCGATCATCGCGGCAGGCATCGGCTCGTTCGTTTTGTAATGACGAGCGAATTTGCTTAGGATTTCCGGCGTGAGCAGCCAATGCTCGTAAAGTTGCGACGGCAGCTCGACGAAATCGCGCGCAACGGATGTTCCGGAAATGGATGGGTAAGTGACATCCGAGAGCAGGCCGTGGAGGGCGTGGCCAAACTCGTGAAAAAGGGTCCGCGCATCATCGAAGGAGAGAAGGGTGGGCGTGTCGCCTGACCCCTTCGCAAAGTTCATGACGTTGACGACGATGGGGCGGATGTTCCCGCCAAGACGTTCCTGCTTTCGGTAAGAGCTTTTCCAGGCGCCCGAACGTTTGGACGGCCGCGCAAAATAATCGCCGAGAAACAAGCCGACGTGATTGCCTTTGTCGTCCCTAACCTCGAACGCGCGGACATCCGGGTGATAAAGTGGCAAATCGGTGCGCTCGTGGAAACTCAAGCCGAAAAGCCGGCCGGCGGTGTAGAACGCCGCCTCGATGACGTTGTCGAGTGGCAGATACGGTTTGACTTCCGCTTCGTCGAGGTCGTACTCGGCCTTGCGCACTTTTTCCGCATAATAGCGCCAGTCCCAAGGCTCGATAGTGATGTTCGCGCCTTCTTGCAGCGCCATGGCCTGCAACTTCTGACGTTCCGTTTCGGCTCGCGCCTTCGCCGCGGGCCACACGTCGTTCAGCAGCTTGCGAACATTGGCTGCCGTCTTCGCCATTGTATTGTCGAGCTTGTAGTCGGCGAAAGTTGTGTAGCCGAGAAGGCGCGCCCGCTCCCGGCGCAGCTGCAGCATCTCGGCGATGATCGCGCGATTGTCCGTCGCGCCACCGTTTTCGCCGCGGCTGATCCAGGCTTTGAACGCCTGTTCGCGCAAATCACGTCGCGAGGAGAAGGTGAGAAATGGTTCGATCAAAGAGCGCGAAAGGGTAATAACGTATTTGGCCGAACTTCCACGCTCTTCGGCGGCTTTGCGGGCTGCATCGACGACGAAATCCGGCAACCCGGCGAGATCGTCTTCGCTTAGCGGCAATTCGTAGGCTTTTTCATCCGCCAAAACATTCTGGCTAAACTGCGTGCCCAGATAGGCAAGCCGCTCGAGAATTTCGCCGAGACGCTTCTTTTCGGCAGGGCCTAGCCGCGCACCGGCGCGCACGAATGCAAGATGTGTGCGCTCGAGAACACGCTTTTGCTCCGCATCAAGCTGCGAAGCCTCCGCGCTGTTCATCACGGCATCGACGCGCGCAAAAAGCTCCGTATTGGTGGCGATGGCATTCCAATGCTGGGCAAGTTTCGGCGAAATTTCGCGCTCGATCTCCTGCAGCTCATCGTTCGTGTGGGCGCTCGCCAGATTCCAGAACACTGACGAGACGCGATCGAGCGTCCGTCCGGCGTTCTCCAGGGCGACGATGGTGTTTTCGAACGTGGCCGGCGAAGGGTCTTTGGCGATGCGCTCAATCTCGGCCCGATGCTCTGCCAATGCCCGCTCGAATGCCGGCCGAAAATGCTCAGGCTTGATTTCGGCGAAGGGCGGCATGCCAAACGGAGTAGACCAGGGTGCAAGCAGCGGGTTGGCGGCCGACGGGGCGCTCATCGCGAGAGACCTCGGGAGAGTTGGAAGACAAGAAATGACTGAGTTTTCATATATCTACACAGCACTTCAACGTAAAGTCGCGCGCCTGCTCCCCTGATTGCGTTGGCTTTCGCGGAGGTAAGCGCCATCAACGGCTCGTTTCGGTTGGGCCGCCGGATTGGCCGCACGTGCCGTCAACAAATCCTCGACGACGTCGAAAAAAGCCTTGATCAACGGCCCATGTCGGCGTTCCGCAAGGCAGACGACGTGTGCGTAGGTGTAGATCTCTGCGTCTTTGAAGGGTAGGGGGTGCAGGCGAGGGTGCGGAATGAACTCGAATTCCGATACGATGCCGACGCCCATACCGCGCTCGACCGCGAGCCACACGGCTTCGCGACTGCCGATTTCCGTATAACCGCCCATGTGTGCGCCGGCCCTTTCCAGCGCCGCCTCGAAGGCAAGCCGCGTCGTCGAGCCCACCTCCCGGAGTATTACGTGCTCATTTGCGAAATCGTGAATGGAGATCGATTTTCGCTTCGACCACGGATGATCCGAGTTGACGAACGCGATGACAGGATGGCGACTGTAAGGAACCGCATGCAGCCGCGGATCGTCCTCGGTATGCGCGAGAACTGCGACGTCCGCGCGATATTCCATGAGTTGGTTTAGCGTTTCTCGAGAATTGCTGATGCGGACCGAAAATTCAACGCCAGGGTAGCGTTCACGAAAAGCGCTCAACATTTCGGTCACATGATAAGGGCCGACCGCGCTCACTTTGAGGTGACCTGAACGCAATCCGCCTACCGCCTTGAGCAAGTCCACCGCCTCAGCTTCCAGGCTGGCAATGCGCTGCGTGATTTCGAGAAGCCGGCGGCCCGTTTCCGTCAGCTCGACACTTCGTCCGCGGCGGTGAAACAGTTCCACGCGGTAACGCTCTTCGAGAGCTTTGACCTGCGAGCTGATCGTCGGCTGCCCAATGTTAAGGGCTTTGGCGGCCGCGGTGAATCCGCCGTGCACAGCGACGGTATGGAAGGAGCGAAGCTGCGTGTCCATCTATTCATCCAACCAATAGGTCCCATTTCGTTTTTGGATTGGATCGATGATATTCACTGTGACAATCTGCCCGCAAGACCAAGCGGAAGGGGTTTGCCGTGTGGACCTATCACAACCCGGTTCGCATTCGGTTCGGTGCGGGGGCTTTCGGGGAGCTCGGTCGTCTCATCGCTGGACGGCGCTACATGCTCGTCACCTATTCGGAACCGCTGTTTCAGGAGCTCGCTAGAAAACTTGGTGAGGCTTCAGGAGCCCCCGTCCTGGTCATAGATGACGTCAAGCCAAATCCTGATCGGGCAGACCTTGCCGTCCAATGCCAGCGCGTCAGCGAGCTCGAAGCGCCGCCCGAGCTCGTCGTCGCCGTAGGCGGTGGATCGGTGATCGACACTGCAAAGGTGATCGCCGCAGCGCGCGGTAGTTTCGGACCAGTCTGGGACGTATTGATTTCGAGAGGCCAGGGGGCTGATCGGCTCAATCCACTCCCAATCATCGCCGTGCCTACCACCGCTGGAACGGGCAGCGAAGTGACGTCCTGGGCGACTGTTTGGGACGGGGCTGGGGGGAAGAAGTATTCGCTTGCCGCGCACGCTTTGCATCCCGTCCATGCCGTTTTGGACCCGGATCTTACGCTCAGCTGCCCCAAAGGGCTTACCATTAGCACGGCGCTCGACGCGCTCTCACATGCGCTCGAGAGTATTTGGAATCGTAACGCCAATCCGGTTTCCGCACTTTATGCGGTTGCTGCGGCTCGGGAAATTCTCGAAGTTCTGCCTGCACTAAGCCGGAATTTGTCGGATCGCGATCTGCGCTCGCGGATGCTGCGCGCGGCCATGTTTTCGGGACTCGCCTTTTCGAACACTAAGACGGCCATCGCGCACTCCATGTCCTATCCGGTCACGCTGCGCTATGGCACGGCACATGGCGTGGCATGCTCCTTCACCCTTCCGATGGTGTTGCGCAGCGTGATCGGTATCAACTCCGAATGCGATGCCGCCCTGGCGCGGATTTTCGGTTCGAATCTTGAGGAGGGCGCCGCTCGACTTCAGGGTTTTCTCGAGGAATTAGGAGTTTCGACACGGCCCGCAGATCACGGCGTTGGTCGTGACGAATGGCGCGCGATCGTGGAGGAGGCGGTTCTCGGCGAGCGGGGCCAAAACTTCATCGGCAGCAAGGAGGGTCTGCTGGCGCAGATTGATTGAAGACAAACTGTCATAAGCCTTCAGCATAAGAGGGCCAAAGAGAAGCCTGCACCAAAGGTGTCGGCCACATTCAACTGTGAGGAGGAACGTCATGAAGCTTCGGATGCTATTTGCAGCCGCAATCAGTGCGTTGGTGGGCATAACCGGTGCCTGGGCGCAGGAGAAATGCGAAGATCCGCCCGCCCTTCGGTTCTCGATCATTCCGACCGAGGAGACGATGCAGGAGCTGGCGCTTTACAAGCCAGTGATCGACATTCTCTCCAAAAACACCGGCAAGAAAATCGAATTTTATATGCCGACCTCCTACGCGTCGGTAATTGAGGCGATGCTCGGCAACTGGGTAGACATCGCCGTTCACGGACCGAATTCTTACGTCATCGGAAACGAGAAGAGTAAGAATATTGAGGTCTTTGCCACTTACGCCAAGGCGAAAGGCATTTTCCAGGAGGAGGGGCCCGGCTATCACGCCGTGCTTATCGTAAAGAAGGGCGGTAAGTTCAAGGACATCGCCTCGCTCAAAGGCGCTGTGGTGGCACTCGCGGATCCGGCATCCACGTCTGGCAATCTGATGCCACGCGTGGAATTTGCAAAAGAAATCGATGGCCGCGAGCTTGAAGATTATTTCTCGAAGGTGGTCTACAGCGGCAGCCATGACAAATCGGCCGTGGCCATTGCTGAGGGCAAGGCCGATGCTGCTTTCGTCGCCACGCACCGGCTCGACAATGTGATTGAGCGCGGATTGGTGAAAGCTGAAGATTTCGAGGTTCTCTGGAAATCGCGACTGGTGCCCCAAGACCCCTTCACTTATCGCGGTACGCTCTGCGAGGACCTCAAAGCGAAAATTCGGGACACATTCCTGAACTTGCACAACGAACCCGAGGCAGCGAAATTCCTCCAGAACCTGAACTCGGTAAAATTCGTACCGATGAAATCGGAGGACTACGACATTATCCGGGATCTGCGTGCGGCGCAGGAAAAACAAAAGCAAAAGGGCTGATCTCTGTATTCGCCGGGGTGGTCGTTGGCCACCCCGCAGGCTTGAGATACTTTGAAGGGAAGCACGAACGCCGTGCCTATTCTCGACGTCCAGGACCTCACGGTGCGCTACTCCCGCACCGGACCCGAAATTCTCAAGGGTGTCAGTCTTCAGGTCGACGCTGGCGATTTTTGCGCGGTGATCGGGCCGAGCGGCGCTGGCAAGTCGACGCTGATACGTTGCATCAACCGACTCGTCGAGCCCATTTCAGGGCGCATTTTACTCTACGGGGAGGACGTGACCACCATGCCGACGCGGCGATTGCGCGAAACGCGTCGGCACATCGGCATGATTTTCCAGGAATTCAATCTGGTGAACCGCATGTCGGTCATGGACAATGTTTTGTCCGGCCGCCTCGGTTCCGTGGGTACAATGCGAAGTCTTTTCAAACTCTTTAGTCGCGAGGATATCGAACGTGCGCTGACGTTGCTCGATCGCGTGGGATTGTCGGATCACGTCGATAAGCGCGCTGATCAGCTCTCCGGCGGCCAGCGCCAACGTGTCGGGATAGCGCGTGCATTGATGCAGGATCCCAAGCTGCTCCTCGTTGATGAGCCGACGTCGAGCCTCGACCCCAAAATCGCACGCGAGGTGATGACGCTCATCCGCGATGTAGCGCGGGAATTCAATGTGCCCGCGCTCGTGAACATTCACGATGTTCAGTTGGCGACCGAGTTTTGCAACAAAATTATCGGCCTCCAGGGTGGGGTGAAAATGTTCGACGGCCCCACCGAAAAACTTGATCGCAAGATGCTCGAAACGATCTACGCCATGGAGGTGCTGTAACCATGGCTGTCGCAAGCATCTCAAGTAACCGGCCGTTCGATCACCGCATATTTGCAGTCGAGCACCAGCGCCGTCGCGCACGTTGGCGGTCGGCGGCGATAGCCGGCACGGTTACGTTGCTCGCAGCGATCTGCCTTTACAACATCCTGGTCATCGATACGGACTGGGAGCGAATGGGGTCATTGGGCGAAGTCCTGACGTCTATCGGCCGCTTCCTGGCTGTCGATTTCGAGCTGATTCCGCATCTCGTCGAGCCCATCATCGAAACGCTGATGATGTCGGCGCTGGGCACGGCGCTCGGTGCGATTCTTTGCATTCCCGTGATTTGGCTTGGTGCCCTCAACATCACGCCCTCGCGGTGGATCGGCTATCCGATCGGCCGCATGATGATGACGCTCAGCCGCTCAATCCATGAAATCGTCTGGGCGTTGGTTTTCGTGTCGGCGGTCGGGTTGGGTTCGCTTGCCGGTATTCTCGCACTGGCGATGCGGTCCATTGGCTTCATCGCGAAAATCATCGCCGAGGCGATCGAAAACGTTGACCCGAAGCCGATCGAGGCCATTCGCGCGGTGGGTGGAAACCGCCTGCAGGTGCTGCGCTACGGCATCGTTCCGCAGGTGCTGCCAGTGGCTATCGGCGTCATCATCTTTGAGTGGGACATCAATATCCGCCGGTCGGCCGTCATGGGCCTGGTCGGGGCAGGCGGGCTCGGTCTCACATTCCACCGGCAAATGGTCATGTTCAACTACCCGGGCGTGACGACGGTCATCTTGGCCATTCTGCTGCTCATCATACTGGGCGAAGCGCTGTCGTATTACGCCCGCAAGGCGGTGATTTAAAGATATGCAGTACATGGCGACACACCGACCAGGTGGCGGCCAGCCGGTGGAACGGCGGAAGTGGTCGCGATTTCGTTATCCGGACACGCTCATCAGCTTCGGCGTCCAACTCGGCGTGCTCGTCTTCCTTGGCGTTTCGTTGGTTTACATGGACGTCCGCCTCGAGCGTCTGCTGGAGTTCGGTCAGCGGTTCGTCGCTCTCATCGCCGATCGCTACTACCCGCCAGAGCTAAGCCTCTTAAGCGAGGCACGCTATCTGCAGGCTATCCTTGACACCATGCAGATGGCCTACCTGGGTACGCTGTTCGGCTTGCTCCTTGCCGCACCGCTGGCGTGGTTCGCCTCGTTCAACATGACGCCGAACAGGCGCTTTCTCTACCCGTTCGGTCGGCTCGCCATTATGGGCTGCCGCGCGGTGCACGAGATGATCTGGACGATCCTTCTCGTCAGCATCCTCGGCTTTGGCATGCTGGCTGGTGCACTGGCTCTCACACTCTTTTGCATCGGCTTTGCCGGCAAGCTGATGTCTGAAGAGATCGAAGCCATTGACAAGGGCCAGGTGGAAGCCATTCGGGCCACAGGAGCAAATGAGCTGCAGGTTTTCGCCTACGCCGTGCTGCCACAGGTGCGCGTCGCGTGGACAGGAATCGCTATCTACACATGGGACGTGGCATTCCGTGCAGCGACCGTCGTCGGATTTTTTGGGGCGGGCGGCATGGGTTGGTATTTGCAGCGATACGTTCAGCAGCTGGAGAGCCAGCGCGTGGCGGCGGTCCTCATCTCCATAGTACTCCTAGTGACAGTCTCCGAGGTCGTCTCGGCCTGGGCCCGGGCGCGTGTTGCTCAGGCGAAATAGAGCCGATCGCCACAACGCAGAGCCTGACAGCTTTGGTGCGACTGGCCGACGAGTAGCAGCGCTCTACGTTACTGCGCCGCCCCTCGTCTGCTTGCTCGCGTCATTCTGTTCCCGGCCCTCTTGGGGCGCGGAACCTCTGTTTTGAGGCCTCGTTAACAGGCCACCCAAAATGGAGGTCACCACATGCGGAAGTGGACAATGGGTTTGCTGGCCCTTGCTGGCTCAGCACTAGTTCTTACCCCAGGCGCGATGGCGCAGAGCGAGTGGGGGAACGATTATTCGAATTGGATCTGGAATGATTATGAGGCGGGCACGTACTACACGCCGCCAGTGGTGATCGTGCCCGCTCCACCGCCCGCGGCCATGGCGCCGGCACCGGGCATGTACTACTTCAGCCCCCCGGCTGCAGCGCCTCAGGCACAAACATCCACCGAGCGGTCGGGCGGACCTGGCCAATGCGGCACTTACATGTATTGGTCAACGTCCCAAGGCCGCTGCGTAGACGCTCGGGACAAGTAAGCTGAACAATCGACAACGAGGCGGCGCAGGAGATGGTTGGCCGGCGCCGCCTCAGCTTTGATCAAGTCCCGAACTTTATCATCGCCCACAACATGGCGATCAGCACGGCGATCACGAAGATAGCCGTTAGCGCAAGTGAGCCTTTGCGTGACCGCGAACGGCCCACCTTCGACTGGATACGTGATCTGGCCATCCGCGATGCGGCGGAAACCGCCATTGCATCGTCCTTGTAGTTCTCGCCCACTTACGCCCCCTTTTGTGGTTCAGGCGCCGATCACCAGGTTCCTGTATTGGGCATGGAGGCCCAAGGCTCTTGGACGGGCTTCGCCTCACCCTTCTGGAGCAGCTCGATCGAAATGTTGTCAGGCGAGCGAATAAACGCCATACGGCCGTCCCTTGGCGGCCGGTTGATCGTCACGCCAGCCTTCATCAGCCGTTCGCACGTCTCGTAGATGTCGTCGACCTCGTAGGCCAGGTGGCCGAAGTTGCGGCCTGAGCCGTACTCTTCCGGATCCCAGTTATAGGTGAGCTCCAGAAGCGGCGCCCGCTCGCTGGCGGCGCGCTCCTTGTCACCTGGCGCCGCGAGGAAGATGAGGGTGTAGCGGCCAGCCTCGTTCTCGACCCGCCGGACCTCTTCGAGACCAAGCTTGTTGCAGTAGAAGTCCAAGCTCTGCTCGATGTTGCTAATTCGCACCATTGTATGGAGATAACGCATGTCGCCTCCAAGGCTGGATCGAAGTTGCTCACAGTGACATACGCCCCGACGAGAGCTCGCACAAGCCTGTCCTGACGAGACTTTCTACGCTGTCAAGAATCGATTTGGCGCATTTTTCCAGCGCGCGGCCGTCGCAACAGCGGAGCGTCTGGGGATCATCGGTGGACGAACTGTCGAGATGGCATTCGGCCAAGATGCCGAAACTCCTGCCTTTCCAAGCGAATCATACGCGAATCAGTTGCGATGATTCGTGCGGAAGGAGTCATGCACAGCGCGCATTTCGGGCCGTATCTGGGCGGAAGACTCACAGGGAAAACGTTTGGATTGGTGCTCCGTCGTGAGCCTGATTTATCGAGAAAAATCCTAGAATTATCGGCTCTCTGTGAACGGATGTGTGAGCTTTCTGTCCCCGACCGAGTGTTAATGACTGGTAAAATCCTTATGGCTCTGGGTGGCAGCAGTGGTACATTTCACGACGCCTGCAGGGTGGGTCGGCGGAGAGGGCCTCTGACGCGAATCGCCGGAGCAGGCACGAACATAAAGTAACGTAAACCCAAGTAGCGGGGTGTGCTAAATGGGGGATTCCAAACTACCTCCCGATCATTCGGAGACGACACAGGCACTGGAAAGCAGCGGCGCTTTCAAGCATGTTCAGTCCCCGGATGAGATTGGTGGTCTCGATGTCTTCGAGGTCGCCGGGTACATCAAGTGGTTCGATGCATCCAAGGGGTACGGATTCATCGTTCCGGACAATGGCCATGCGGACGTGCTGCTGCACGTCACCTGTCTGAGGGCTGGCGGCTATCAAACGGCGTACGAGGGGGCCCGGGTCGTTTGCCAGGTGTTGCGCCGTCCGAAAGGGCTGCAGGCCTTCCGCATTCTCAGCATGGACGAGAGCACGGCGATCCATCCCTCGCAGCTCCCCCAGCGGACCCATGTCGTGGTGCAGCCGGAGAGCGACTGGGAGCGGGCCATGGTGAAGTGGTTCAACCGGGTGCGCGGCTTCGGTTTCTTGACGCGCGGCGAAGGTACGCCTGATATCTTCGTGCACATGGAGACGCTGCGCCGGTTCGGTTTCACCGAGCTTCGGCCTGGGCAGATCGTACAGGTGCGTTGGGGTCATGGAGCGAAGGGCTGTATGGCAGCTGAACTGCGTCCGGACGGGCCTCCGTCAGGTCTGCCGTCGCAGCACTGAGAGGTTGCCAATCTCAGCAACGTGCGCCATTGCGAACAGGGCCGCCCTCCGGGCGGTCCTCGTTTGTTTGTTGTCAATGGTGTTCGCGATGCTCGTCGCTGTTCCTCCGCTCGACGCCAAGATGCGCCGGGATATACTCACGCTGGTGACGGCGAGTGGGGAGCACAGGATCGAGATCGAGGTGGCGGAGACGCTTCAGGAGAAGGCTGTCGGGCTCATGTTCCGCCGCAGCGTTCCCCCGGGCACGGGGATGCTGTTTCCCTATCCCTCGCCGCAGGAAGTGACGATGTGGATGCGGAACACATACGTGCCGCTCGACATGATCTTCATCCGCGCGGACGGCGTGATTCATCGCATCGAGGAGCGCACCGAGCCCTTTTCAGAGCGCACGATCGCATCGCAAGGGCCTGTGACCGCCGTGCTTGAGATCGCAGGCGGCGAGGCTAGCCGCCTTGGCCTGAAACCAGGCGACCGGGTCATTCACCCCCACTTCGGAACGGGTAAGTAAATCACGCGTAGCCGCGCATTGACCGCAGCGCGCTCACGTGCGCGGTTGCCTTAGCTACTTCGCCAGACTGAGGCCCCAGGCCCATACGCACAGATAGGCGAGCAATCCTCCTACGGCCCAAAGCACGCCCGTTGAAGTATCACTATGGCCAATGCCCCACATCAACGCGGCGACGGACAGCACCCCAGCTCCGACAAGAAGAAGGGCGTAGATCAGCTGGAACGGGCTCGCAGCGATCTCGCGTGGGGCCTCAGCTGTCGCAGTTTGCGTCTCATGAGCCATTTGCCACCTCCTGCGTGGACTGCGTTTGGACGTCCTTATTGGTCGCGGACAGGCTGCGCACTCATATTCCCGCAACCCAGGGTTATAATAACGCCGAATCGCACAATTTGGCTGCGCCGGCGAGAATGTGCCGCGCGTTGCGGCTTCACGAGATGGGCGGAAAGGTGAATGGAGCTACTTCCCGATCTGCTCGCGCCTGACCTGGACGTTGTTTTCGTCGGCACCGCAGCTGGGCGGACCTCGGCGAAGATCGGGGCGTACTACGCCCATCCCGGCAATCGGTTCTGGCGCGCCTTGTATGAGGTTGGATTGACCCCACGCCTCTACAATCCGAAGGAGTTCAGGCGGCTGCTGGACCACAGAATTGGCCTTACTGACCTTTGCAAGATTGCGGCAGGGATGGACGCAGAAATCCAGTCGGAGCACTATGACCGCGTTCGCTTCAGAATACAGCTGGAAGAATTCAAGCCCCGTTCCGTAGCATTCACGAGCAAGCGCGCGGCGAGCATCTGGCTGCAAAACCCCACCGACCGGATTGACTACGGGCTGCAACAGCGATCGACGGAGGGTCCCGCCGTCTTCGTCCTGCCTTCTCCTTCAGGAGCCGCTTCCAGCTATTGGTCGATTGAGCCGTGGCAACGCCTGGCCGAGTGGGTCGCACACACGCGGGAGAAAGCCGCCTGAGCCGACTTTCAATCGGCGGCCTTGACGCTCTCCGGTTCGGCTGGTCGACGTCGCTGCGAGAAGAAGATCAAAAGACTGCTGATCAGGAGAGCTGCAAGCGTCGCAAGCACAAATGACCAGACAAGGCCGATGCTCTCGGCCATGCTGCCCACCACCAGGAAGAAGGCGACGAACGAAAGGAGCGACAGCGAAACGCCACGCGCGAGCTGAACAGCAGCCCGCCAGCCCCATTGGGCGTGGGTGAAGGTTGCAACGATGGTCAGGATCACCGGATAGGTCGCGACGATACCGCTCAACTCCGGGCCAAGATGGTCTGCGGAAAACGTGATGAAGGCGACGAGCATCGCCGTGCCCAGCATGCGCGCCGGAATATCCCACCACGGCAGAACACGAAGGCCGCCGGCATCCTTCACGCGCGGCGTAATCAGAAAGGCGAGGAGCAAGCTGGCTGCGGCGCTCATCGCCGCAACCCATAGGGACAGGCCCAGCTTACTGGTGGCGTAGCCCGTCACCATGTAGGTCAGCGCCGCGCAGGAAAGGCAGATGAACCAGGGAGCATGCTTGGCCACGTAGGCGAAGACGGCAATGTAGGCGCCGATGCAAATCGTTCCGACCAGGACACCCACGGCGACGTCGGCCGCATAGGCCTCGCCTCTTTCGAGGCCCAGGAAGTAGAGGATCGGCCCGGTCATCCATGGAAGCCCCATCACGAGCCCACCGATCGTCGGACCCCACCGACGCGCGGCGAGGCTCATCAGCGCCACGAGGACCGGAGTGATGGTGATTTTCAGCAGGAAAAGCATCTCGCGAGGATCAGCGCGCCAGGTTTAACGTGTGGCAGGGTGAGATCGACAACAGCCAAGGAAAGCCGGGACTAGCTGCCTTCAACTGATGCAGGGGTTGCAACGCTCGGATTGAGAAGAAGGCCCAACCCTGGGACCCCCGTCAACCCACGGTGCCGCGGAGCAGGTCTGCCGAATATCGCGCAGCCAACGCGTTTCAGAACCGGCCCTATTGGGAAAGCGCGCTTTGGATCTTCTCCATCATGTAGCGCCACTTGGCCTGCTGCGCCTCCACCAACCCGGCCATTGATTCGCGCACTTCCACAAGCATGCTGCAGTCGGGGACGACGGCTGCTGCGCCTTCCTCGCCCAGGCTGCCGATGCGCGCCAGATAATCCGCGGTCTGCTGGTCATATTCCGCGATCTGCTCATCCTGCACGAACGGGACCGCCTCGCGCATGAAGGTGTCGTGATCCCAGCCCCGCTTTTCCTTGAGCTGGCGCAGGAGGGCCTGGAAGGCGGGCTTATGCTTCGCGTTGAGGTCGTTCAGCGCAGCAGCGGCTTCATCGACAACGGCTTCGAAATCCGCCTTCGTGCAGGACTCTTGCGCGAAAACGGGCGCACTCGCGCCAAGCGAGAACAACATGATCGCAACCGAACGCCACATTGGCTGAACGTCCCCGTCGCCCGTGAGCAGAGTCTACCCATTGCTCAGGCCATAGCGAATCGCAAGTGCGCAGGCGACACGCATTTCGCTAGATGGTTGCGTGTTACCCAAACGCTGGACCAAACCTGTTCGAGCGCGGGAAACCTTTCGGCACGACCTTTCCGGCTTGTGCACGCTGGCCAATCCAGTCGGCGAGGTCGTTCGCGGAAAGCGTGAACGTTCGGCCGGCGGCATCGACCCACGTCAGACCATCCGCTTTGTTGAACACGCGGACATCGGCCAGTTTGCCGTCCTTGATCCGCTGGAGGATGACGCCCTTGCCGCGGGCCATCTCGTTGACCTCGGACAGCGGGAAGATGAGCATCTTTCGGTTGTCGCCGACGGTGGCAACCATGTCGCCCTGAGCCGGAACGCACACCTTCGCCTCGTCGGGTTCGCTGACGTTTAGCACCTGACGGCCCTTGCGGGTGGAAGCAATGACCTCATCCTCCGGCACCACGAAGCCGTGTCCGCTTGTGGACGCAACGAGGAGCTTGCGCCCAGGCTGGTGGACGAACAGCTCCAGCACGTCATGGCTTTCCTCAAGGTCGATCATCAGGCGGATCGGCTCGCCGTGACCGCGGCCGCCCGGCAGCTCATTGCCTGAGAGCGTGTAGAACTTGCCGTTCGTCGCGAAGACCAGGAGCTTGTCGGTGGTCATCGCCTTCACGGCGCGCTTCAGGCGGTCGCCCTGCTTGAAGTCGAGCTTCGAGAGATCGTCGAGGTGACCCTTGAGGGCGCGGATCCAACCCTTCTCGGAGAGGATGACCGTGATCGGCTCCTTCTCCACCATGACCTGTTCGAGGTCGACCTCGATCTCAGGCGGCTCGGCGAAGGACGTGCGGCGGCGGCCAAGCTCGGTCTTCTTTGAGTAAGCCTCGCGCGTTTCGCGTACTTCCTCGGCAATCTTCTGCCACTGCATGTCTTCGGAGGCGAGAAGCTGCTGCAACTCGCGGCGCTCCTTGGACAGCCGATCGTGCTCGGCCTTGATCTCGATTTCCTCGAGCTTGGACAGGGCCCGCAAACGCAGGTTCAGGATCGCTTCTGCCTGTACCTCCGTCAGACCAAAGCGCGAGATCAGTTTCTGCTTCGGCTCGTCCTCGAAGCGGATGATCCGGATCACCTCGTCGATGTTGAGGTAGGCGATGAGGTAGCCGTCGAGGACCTCGAGCCGGTGCTCGATCTTCCTGAGGCGGAACTGCGACCGCCGGACTAGCACCTCCTTGCGGTGCTCCAGCCACTGCCACAGCACATCCCGCAACGACAGCACGTTCGGGATTTGGCCGTGGGAGAGCACGTTCATGTTGAGCCCGAACCGGATCTCAAGCTCGGAAACCCGGAACAGGCTCTCCATCATAACAACGGGATCGACCGTTCGGCTCTTGGGCTCGATGACAAGGCGCACTTCTTCAGTGGACTCGTCGCGGATGTCCCCAACGAGCGGGATCTTCTTTTCCTGCAGAAGTTCGGCCAGCCGCTCGACCAGCTTGGACTTGGGCACCTGGTAGGGGATCTCGGTGACGACCACCTGGTAGGTGCCGCGCCCTGTATCTTCACGGTGCCATTTCGCGCGCAGGCGGAAGCCGCCGCGGCCCGTCTTGTAGGCCTCAATGATGGATTCGCGCGGTTCGACCAGAACGCCGCCCGTGGGAAAGTCCGGGCCAGGGATGAATTCGACCAGCTTTTCGATGGTGGCGTTCGGGTGCTTGATCAGATGCAGGAGGGCGTTGCACAGCTCCTCGACGTTGTGTGGCGGAATGTTGGTCGCCATGCCCACGGCGATGCCCGAAGAGCCATTCGCCAGCAGGTTCGGGAAGCTGGCCGGGAGGACGACCGGCTCCTGTTCCTCGCCGTTGAAGGTGGGGCGGAAATCGACGGTCTCCTCGTCGATGCCCTCGAGCAGGCGGATCGCCGTCTCGGAAAGGCGGGCCTCGGTGTAGCGGTAGGCAGCTGCGTTGTCGCCGTCGATATTGCCGAAATTGCCCTGACCGTCGACCAGCGGGTAGCGCTGGGCGAAATCCTGCGCGAGCCGCACCAACGCGTCGTAAACTGCTTGGTCACCGTGCGGGTGGTACTTACCGATGACGTCACCGACTACGCGCGCGCACTTTTTGTAGGCGGCATCGGGCGAGAGCCCCAGCTCGCGCATGGCGTAAAGAATGCGCCGGTGGACGGGCTTGAGGCCGTCACGCACGTCGGGTAGCGCACGCCCCATGATGGTCGAGAGCGCGTAGGAGAGATAGCGCTCCTCAAGCGCGTCCTTGAGATTGATGGGCTCGATGGCCCCGGGGCCGGGCAGAATCGGTTTGCTGGTCATGGGTGCTGACTAGCGAAGCCCCTAGTACGCCTCAAGTGCCGCAGGGCCACACCCCTGTGCCACCCAGGCGATAAAGCTCCACATTTTCTGGAACCATTCACCACTTTCGTCAGATTTTAGACGCGTTCACCACATATTCATCTGGCAAGCGGTAATGAGGCGCTGCCGACTCGTCCGGAATGCATTAGCTGCCCGCGATCGGCGGCATTCCAATGCCTTTGTATGGTCAACTGGCAAACGGTGATCACCATGCTGAGGAAGTTGACTCATCCGCTCATGGGGCTGGTGCTTGCGTTCGCCGTGGCTGCAAGCATGGCTCAACCCGCGGAAGCGGGCCGTGGTGGTCGTGCGGCAGCCTTCGTTGGCGGTACTCTCTTGGGCCTCGGGATTGCCGGAGCCCTGGCGCACGCCCATGGGCCTGTCTATTACGAGGAGCCGGTCTGCTATAAGGGCCGCCTGCGCTGCAAGTGGGTTGAAGGCCCTTGCTACTACAACAAATATGGCGACTACGTCTGCAAGCGGGGCTATCAGCGCTGCTGGCGTCCGACGTACTGCGACTAATGCAGTAGCCGGCGATTTCTACGACACTCAAAAGGCGTCGCCGGTCCAGGGCGGCGCCTTTGCTCTTCCAGGCTTAGACCTGTGCGGCCCCGCCTTGGCGGCGCATGGCGGCCAGATGCAACACGACGGCTGCAGCGTTGGAGACATTGAGGCTCGACAAGGGCCCCGGCGTCGCGATTCGGCAAAGCCGATCGCAGGTTTCGCGGGTTAGCTGCCGCAAACCCTTTCCTTCGGAGCCGAGGACCAGAGCAGTCGGGCCTGTCAGCTTCTCGTCCTCGATCAACGTAGGTCCGGTCCCGTCCAGGCCGATTCGCTGGCAGCCCAGCTCGCCCAGCTCGGTCAGCGCGCGAGCAAGATTCGGGACGAGGGCGATGGGCACGAGCTCAAGGGCGCCTGAAGCGCTTTTCGCTAGGGCTCCGCTAAGAGGCGGGCTGTGCCGGCGCGTCATGACCAGCCCGGCTGTGCCGAATGCGGCAGCAGAACGCAGCACGGCGCCAACGTTGTGCGGGTCAGTGACTTGGTCGAGGACGAGAATTGGTCCGTTGTCGGACCTCGCCACCAAATCTTCGAGGCTCGCCTCCGGCAGCAGCTTCGATTCGAGCAGCGCGCCCTGGTGGACGGTATCGGGGCCGAGTTTGCGATCGAGATCGCGCGGCGTTACCCTTTCCGAACGGATGTTGCGCGCTGCCAACGCCTCGGCGAGGCGTCGTTCCGCATTGTCGGTGAGATAAAGCCGGCCAATGACCCGAGCTGGATTGCGCAGCGCGGCCTCGACGGCATGAACTCCGTAGATCAGGACCGTATCGTCTTGCGAATCGCGCCGGCCGGCCCGGCGAGGGTCTGGCATTTCTCCGCCCCAGTGCTTACCTGACTTGCATCCTTCGGAAACCCGCGGTATGTCCCGGGCCAGCCGCCGAACCTACGCGCAACGCTCCGTTTTTCAATTGACATTTCTTGAAGGCGTCACGATAAACGCGAGCGTTGCCCTGCTGGAGACGGCGGGGCGATTTCGTTTGCTACGAGCGGGTTGCCGGAGGGGTGCCCGAGTGGCTAAAGGGGACGGACTGTAAATCCGTTGGCTTACGCCTACGCTGGTTCGAATCCAGCCCCCTCCACCAGCTTGTTGGCAAGGATGAACGAGGATTCGGGTGGGTGCGGGTGTAGCTCAGTGGTAGAGCAGCAGCCTTCCAAGCTGAGTGCGGGGGTTCGATTCCCCTCACCCGCTCCATGTTTCGCAAAGCGCAGTGATCGCCCTTGGGCCTCGCTGCGGCGGAGCGAGGCGAACCAAGTCGTTTCTGAAGCGATTTTGGGAAGCGAGCTAGTTCTGGGCGTCTGGTCATGGCGCCGTGCGGGGCGCTGAACGGAGCGCAAGTGGGATCCTGAGTTAGAAGGCAGGCAACCGATGGCCAAGCAGAAATTTGAGCGGACGAAGCCGCACGTGAACGTGGGGACGATCGGACACGTTGACCACGGGAAGACGACGCT